>CAYGGL010000104.1:0-7267 GCA_964349215.1 uncultured Acidimicrobiaceae bacterium
CTGAAGGCTCTGCGCCAGGTCATCGAAGAAAAGTTCATCAAACGTAAGTTGTCGCTGAAGGTTCTTGATTGGGGCAAGGTCGAAGAAGCAAGCGGCCAATCTGTGCGCCAGGTCGTCACTTTGAAGGCAGGAATCTCAAGCGACGCTGCACGTGACCTCAACAAGCGGATCAAAGCCATGAACCTCAAGGGAATCCAATCATCAACCCAGGGCGAGTCAATAAGGGTGACGGGCAAGAAGCGTGACGATTTACAAGAAGTGATCGCTGCGCTCAAAGAAGCTGACTTCGAGTTGCCTCTTCAGTTCAACAACTTCCGCGACTGAGGTCGTGGCCTGCTACTTAATCGGACCGAGTAGTGACGAAAGCTGAGGCGGGGTCAAAGGGGTCAACCAAGCTTGGACGATGCCCGACTCCCGCAAGCGCTTCCATCCCGCTTCAAGTTGTTCAATCTCGTGACGACGCCAATCGAAACTTGTAGCAACCCGCTGAGCTTCAGCCTCGACAATTTCAACTGCTCCGCCTGCTGGACTTACTGACGAAGCCCATAAAAGCGCTGCTCGCCCAGGTCCATCAAGAGTCGGAGCGGGAGGAACTGTTGCAAGGGTAGCTTTCTCGAGTTCGGCGGCGGCTGCAGCAGCTGCAGCAGCTTGGTGAGCAAAGGTGGCCAGCAGTTGAGGAACCCCTGCTACTGCTTCTTCAATGAATTGATCGAGAGTTGCTTTGGGATCAACAGGAGGACCACCCATTGGGTGAATCTCTAGATGCACATGTGGCATGCCGCCTTTGGCGTTACCTGAATCGCCGACATAACCCACGATTTGTCCAACAGCGATTTGCGTTCCCTCAACGATGTTGGGAGCCAACCCGGCCAGATGGGCCATATACCAATAGGTACCGTTGGGTTCGACAACATAGACGGCAAGGCCACCAAGACCGCCATTGGTTATGCGAATATGGCCATTGGCGGGCGCACGAACAGGCGTATTAAAGGCGGCGAAAATGTCAGTCCCTTGATGCAAACGCCATACCGGGCCAAATCGTGGGAACCACCAGTCATGGGAATAGGTTGCAAACCCTCCAATTGGGAAGCGCCCGAAACCGGCCGACACTGCCTGCTCGGGGGTAACGCCATATTGAATTGATGGAGCAAGCATTTCGAGCAATGCCTGGGTGCTATTTGAACGTGAGCGCTGAATCGAGTCGGTCATCGCCTGAAGCTCAGCTGGAAATCCACCTGATTGTTCCTCAGGAATTTCCGTATTATCGCCTCCCCCTACGGGTAACTCACCTGGAATTGGCGACAATGGAACTTCTGGCGCAGGAAGGCTAGGTGGAACAGTTGGAACGGTTGGGGGTGGGTCGGCAATGGTCGTCGGTGGAGTATCGGTACTTGGTGGAGAAGCCTCAGGTGACTGGGGAACCGATGAATCGACTGGAGCCAACGTTGTAGTGGTAGTCCCGCCAAAAAAATCAACCACATTTTGTGCCCTGGAAGCCACGACGGCTCCCGGAGCAAATAGCGCTGAAACGACAAGCGCCGGCACTATAAGTGCGCGCTTCTTCCTTCCAGCATTAGTGACCATGGCCATAGGGTAAATCAATTCCCTGTGAGATGTCGAACATACCGCCCAAACTTTAAGCCTTTGTGTCAACTGAGAATCCCTTGACTACTTATTGGCCAATTAGGCGAGCAATCCTTTCCTCCGTTGAGGGATGAGTACGGAAAAGACCGGCAAAGCTCACTTTTCGTCCACTTAATGGATTGATAATGAAAGCTGAAGCATGAGCTGGGTCAATATCCATCGGAATTTGTTGGGCAGAACTTTCGAGTTTTCTAAGAGCTCGCGCTAGGGGTTCGCCGGTTCCGATGAGACGGGCAGCGCCTCTATCTGCCTCGAACTCACGACTGCGGCTCAATGCCATTTGCAACAACCCAGCAGCCATAGGGGCCACCATCGCCATCGCTAGCAGTGCCAATGGATTCTCATCATCATCACCACGTCCGCCAAATATGGCTGCCCATTGAGCCATGGTCGCCAAGTACATAATCGCCGTTGCAACTGCAGCGGCAACCGAACCAATGAGAATGTCTCGATGAGCAATGTGGCTCAACTCATGAGCAAGCACGCCACGCAGTTCGTCTCGATCACACAAATCAACAAGGCCTTGGGTTACCGCTACTGCCGAGTGCTGAGGGTTACGTCCTGTCGCAAACGCATTGGGCTGAGCATCAGGAGTCATATAGAGCTTTGGCATGGGCATAGACGCCGCCTGAGTGAGTTCATGCATGATTGCGTAGAACTCAGGCATTTCGCTTTGAGTAACTGGAACCGCACGAGCGGCCTTGATAGCCAACTTGTCGGAGAACCAATAAGAACCACCCACCATCGCCAAACTGATCATGAACATGAGTGTCGCCCCGGTGCGACCACCGAATTGACCGCCGATCAATATCAACAAACCGGCTAAACCGGCCAACATGACAACGGTCTTGAGATTGTTCTTGTTGAACATCAACGAACCTTTCTATGACTTTTGAGCAAGTGAATCGTCATATCCCTCAACGACCGATAGGTTCCAAATGTTCCGGGACTCACTCGTAATACCCACTGTGTATATAGATACAAGGAATGCCCTCGCTATGGAACATGTCTACGTTTCTCTTATCGTCTTCGAAAGCCAGTCTCAAGTCGTATCCAGCCGCACGTAGATCGTGGACCGTCTCGCGCTTGAAGGTCGAAGATGCCTCAAATGAGTTTGTCTGACGCATGATGAGCATGTCCCACCGGAGTTCGTAGCGCTCTAGCCAAGCAAGAGTTTGAGGCTGGGTCGACATGGGCCGTGCCGTGAGAAGCACGAGACGCAAACTTGGGTCAAGCAACTCAGTGAGGCGTGCAACTTCATCGATAAGCGGGTCATCACCACAGGCAGCAAAGAATGCCTTCCAATCAGGACGAGGTTTGTTCAAAAAATGCTGTCTGGTCGCAGCATCAGACAAAACGCCATCCATATCAAAGACAACAGTCGGCCCGGGTGGACAACCTTGAGGGCTTTGCTTCCAATTATGAGCTAGCAGTGGTCAGTCCTCCTGGGGAGCCGAGTTCGCACGATTGCGAATCTCTTCTACAACCGATGCGTCGGCCAAGGTTGTTGTGTCACCTAGATCGCGGCCCTCTGCAACATCTCGAAGGAGGCGGCGCATGATCTTTCCGCTTCTTGTTTTAGGAAGGTCATCGGTGAAGATAATTGTGCGAGGCCGCGATATTGCGCCGATCTTCTTGGCTACATGTCCTCGCAACTCTTGGCCCAGTTCATCACTGGCGCTTTGATCACCCTTCAATGTGACAAAGGCGACGATTGCCTGGCCGGTGGTGTCATCTTTGGCTCCAACCACTGCCGCCTCGGCGACCTTTTGATGGTCGACAAGCGCCGATTCGACCTCGGTTGTTGAGACTCTGTGGCCAGAGACATTCATGACGTCATCGACTCGTCCCAATAACCACAGGTAGCCGTCGTCATCGAGCTTGGCGCCGTCGCCGGCAAAATAACGGCCTTCGAATCTGGACCAGTAAGTCTCCTTGTAGCGCTCTGGGTCACCGTAGATGCCTCGCAACATAGAGGGCCAAGGCCGAGTAAGTGTTAGGTATCCGCCACCGTTGTCGACCTTATTACCTTGATCATCAACAAGTTCGGCGCTGATGCCAGGAAGAGGAAAGGTTGCCGAACCAGGTTTTAGAATGGTTGAACCAGGTAATGGGGCAATCATCATCGCCCCGGTTTCGGTCTGCCACCAGGTGTCAACTATCGGACATTTAGATGAGCCGATGTGTTCGTGATACCACATCCATGCCTCGGGGTTGATCGGCTCACCCACCGACCCCAAAAGGCGTAACGATGAAAGGTCGTGGCGCTGCGGTTCTTGAGTTCCCCATTTCATAAACGTGCGGATGGCCGTTGGAGCCGTATAGAGAATCGTGACCTTATAACGCTCGATGATGTCCCAAAAACGGTCTTTACCCGGATGATCTGGAGTGCCCTCGTACATGACCGAAGTGGCTCCATTGGCAAGTGGGCCATAAACGATATAGCTGTGGCCCGTCACCCATCCGATATCAGCAGCGCACCAATAGATATCGGTATCGGCTTTAAGGTCAAAGACATATTTATGAGTGAAGGCAACCTGGGTGAGGTATCCCCCGGTTGTATGCATGATGCCCTTGGGTTTTGCAGTGGTGCCACTCGTATAGAGCAGATAGAGAAGGTCTTCGCTGTCCATTGGTTCTGGTGGACAATCTGGGCCGACCATTGACATGAGGTCGTGGTACCACTGGTCACGGCCAATTTCCATGTGAACATCGCTGCCGATTCGACGCACCACAACGACGTGTTCGATGCTTGGAGTATCAGCCAAAGCAACATCGGCGTTCATCTTCAACGGCACTGGCGCACCTCTACGCCAACCTCCATCGGCGGTTATCAAAACCTTGGCCTGAGCGTCATTGATGCGATCGGCAAGAGCATCGGCCGAAAAGCCACCGAAGACAACAGAATGTGGAGCGCCAATTCGAGCACATGCCAACATTGCGATTGCGAGTTCGGGGATCATCGGCATGTAAATGTTGATTCGATCGCCCTTGCGAACTCCAAGCTCTTTTAAAACATTGGCAAAGCGCGAGACCTCGTCCAACAACTCGGCATATGTGATGGTGCGGGTATCACCGGGTTCGCCTTCCCAATAGAAAGCAACTTTGTCGCCCTTTCCGGCCTGAACGTGGCGATCGATGCAGTTTTCACTGACGTTTAGTTGACCACCGACGAACCACTTGGCAAAGGGAAGATTCCACTCGAGAACCGTGTCCCAATCTTTGCGCCATCTGATCAGCTCGCCGGCTTGATCTGCCCAGAACGCTTCGAAGTCTTTGTCTGCGGCATTGTGTAACTCGTTACCGGTAACGAGTGCTTGTTTCTTGAACACATCGGAGGGGGGAAAGGTGCGGTTTTCGACGAACAGAGCTTCGATAGTGGCCGAGTCTGAGATTGGATCGATCGGCGAGTTGGTCATGGCGTAATTTCCCCCTGGCAAATGAAGTTGGTGCGTAACAACATGAGCCTAGGCCAGCAAAGGGCTATAGCAATAGGCCCCAGCTTTTGACAGCGAGTGGGCAGTTAAGGCAAGAATCTTCTACTACTACAGGGAGGGAAAGCCGTGACGTTTGACCCAAGAGAGGCGCGAGGTAAGGCAGCCATTGTTGGCGCCATCGACATCGCCTCGCCTACCGGCATGCTGGATAAGCGAGGGCGTGCTCTTGAAATTGCAATGATCAAAGGCGCACTCGATGACGCTGGACTAAAGGTCTCTGATATTGACGGCATCTTTGCCTGCATGGGAATGATGCCTTCTATGGAGTTGGCCGAGTACCTCGGAATTACTCCTCGTTACACAGACTCCACCATGACCGGTGGGTCGAGCTTTGAGATTCATGTCGAACATGCAATGGCGGCCCTAACTCTTGGGCTTTGCGATGTGGCTTTGATCGTCTATGCACAAACTCCCAAGAGCTCCAAAGGAGACATGGGGGCAATGGCGGGGATGATGTCAATGATGGGGGCATCACCAATGGCCCAGTGGGACCTTCCGTACGGGCTAGGAACTCCATCTGCCAGCTATTCACTCGCTGCGCAGCGTCATATGTCCATGTATGGCACAACCTCAGAACAACTAGCTCAGATCGCTGTGTCGACACGCGAATGGGCAACCATGAACCCAAATGCCAGATACCAGGACAAGTTGACCATTGAAGAGGTTCTGGCGTCTCCGCTGATCGCTGCACCTCTTCATAAGCTCGATTGTTGCCTCGTTACCGACGGTGCAGGCGCCCTGATTCTCACCCGGGCCGATCGAGCCAAGGACCTGCGTAAGGACCCTGTCTATGTGCTTGGCGCCGGCACGGCCCACACGCATGCGATGTCGATCAGCCAAATGCCCGACATCACCACAACTTCGGCGGCCATATCGGGGCCGAAAGCCTTCTCGATGGCGGGCATCACCCACGATGAAGTCGACGTACTCATGACGTATGACTCCTTCACTATTACGACCCTCTTAGCGCTTGAAGACCTAGGTTTTTGTAAGAAGGGCGAAGGCGGAGCATTCGTCGAAGACGGCAAGCTTGGCCCAGGAGGATCGCTACCCACCAACACCAACGGCGGCGGGCTTTCTTATACCCACCCTGGAATGTATGGAATGTTCGTGCTGGTCGAGGCCGTAAGACAGCTTCGAGGCGAGTCGGGACCACGACAAATTAACGATGCAAAACTTGCTGTTGCCAACGGATGCGGAGGCGTGCTCTCGGCATGCTCGACCGTTGTGCTCGGAACTGAGGAGACTCTCTAATGGCGCGATTTGAACCCCAAACCAACGACCTTACCTCACCTTTCTGGGAGGCCTCCAAGGAAGAGCGCTATCTCGTTCAGTGGTGCGGATCTTGCAACTCAGCTATCTATTATCCACGCGAGGTATGCCCAAGCTGTTTGGTGTCTGATCACCTCGAATGGAAAGAATCACCAGGAAATGGTGAGGTCTATACCTTCAACGTCATGCATAAACCAGGCCTGCCGTTTATGACAGACCGACTTCCATTTGTGATTGCCCTCGTCACCCTTGACGAAGGAATTCGGGTCGTCACCAATATCGTCAACTGCGAGCCCGCAGCGGTAAGCGTAGGCATGCCGGTAAAAATCGCATGGGAAGATCTTTCAGACGGCCGCAAGATCCCAGTCTTCGAACCTGCCTAAAGAGAGCTGCTGTCTCAGCAGTTGCGAACTCTAGTTTGAGGAACTGGGCGACGCTGGTGGTTCTATGGTGAGTTCACCACAATGTTGCGGAGGGTCTAGTGTGCAGATCTGGTATCTACCTGATTCGAGGTCTGAAGGCATAAGAACCGGGTCGGGTGTTTTTGCAAGTATTGCGACACTCGGCACACCGTAAGACGACCCAGCTTTGGCGACAGAAGGAGTACATCACCGAACTTTGCGGTCATCTAACAGCTGGTGAATGTCGATGGTTGTTGTTAATAGCCGAATACGACAGACGAAAGGGCTATGAGACCTGGGGTTGTCACAGCATCGTTCAGTGGTTGGGTTGGAAGTGTGGATTGGACGCTCGTGCCGCTCGTGAACGTGTACGAGTTGGCCGTGCACTGGGAAATCTGCCTCTTCTTCGTGAAAGATTTGCCACAGGACAAATCAGCTATTCGAAGATAAGAG
>CAYGGL010000105.1:0-7229 GCA_964349215.1 uncultured Acidimicrobiaceae bacterium
TCCGAGTGGGCCGTGCATGCGATGGTGATGGGCGGCTACGCCAGCTACAAGGCGGGGAAGTTCAACGAAGCCGTCAGCGCGCTGCAGCGTTTCGTCAAACTCTACCCGGCGGACGAATCCACCGCCTCTGCCTATTACCTGATCGCTCCCGCTGAGGCGTCGAGCAACTTATCCCGTTATGACGGGGTTCGTTATGGTGCCCGCGTTGAGGCCGCCACATCGGCTGCGATGAATACTGCGACACGAAGTGCAGGGTTCGGGCCAGAGGTGAAGCGTCGCATCATGTTGGGCACCTATGCCTTGTCGGCTGGGTACTACGACGCCTACTACGGAAAGGCCCAACAAGTTCGCACGTTGATCATTTCCGATATGGAAGCGGCGTATCGAAAGGTTGACCTGTTGATCTCTCCAACCACACCCACGACAGCCTTCGAACTTGGTGCCAAGGTCGATGACCCGATGACCATGTATCTCTCGGATATCTGCACAATCCCCTCGAACCTCGCGGGCGCCCCGGCCATGTCGGTTCCATTTGGTTCTGGTGACGATGGACTGCCCGTGGGAGTTCAGCTGATGGCGCCAGTTCTAGGCGAAGCAACAATGTTTAGGGCCGCCGGCGTGCTTGAGCGCTCAGCGAAGGAGGGTACTCAATGAGCAATACCGACGTCGAAGCCTCTTCAGATGTGGCCAATACTGGTGTCATCGTTACCGACTCGGGCCGTTGGGAGATGGTTGTTGGACTTGAAGTCCATTGCGAATTAGCGACCGCGACAAAGCTCTTTTGCGGGTGTCCCAACTCGTTTGGTGACGAGCCGAATACCAATGTGTGTCCGAATTGTCTGGGCCTACCGGGTTCGTTGCCTGTGCTCAACCGCCATGCCGTCGAACTGGCGATGCGCCTGGGTTTGGCACTTGGCTGCACCATCCAAGACAGCGTGTTTCACCGAAAAAACTACTTCTATCCCGATATGCCCAAGGGTTATCAGATCAGTCAATATGACGTTCCGATCAATGCCAACGGGGTATTGGAGCTTATTGATGGAACTGAAATAGGCATCGAAAGAGCACACCTGGAAGAAGACACTGGTAAGTCGACTCATATGGGAGGGGGAGGGCGCATTCATGATGCCGACTATTCCTTAGTTGACTACAACCGAGCTGGGGTTCCATTGGTTGAAATTGTCAGCCGTCCAGATATCCGCACGCCAGAACAAGCTCGTTTATATGCGAATGAACTGAGGGCGATCTTGGTGGCGACCGGCGCATCTGATGCGAAGATGGAAGAGGGCTCAATGCGGGTGGATGCAAACGTGTCTGTACGCAAGGTTGGTTCTGATGAGCTGGGTACTCGTTGTGAAATTAAAAACCTGAACTCAGTTCGATCTCTTGGGCGAGCGATTGAATACGAGGCCAGGCGCCAGGTCGACTTATTGGAGGCAGGCGAGAAAGTTGTTCAACAGACTCGTCATTGGGACGAGAACGATGGTCGAACACATACGTTGCGTTCTAAAGAAGAAGCCTACGACTATCGGTACTTTCCAGAGCCCGATCTTGTTCCGGTTGCACCCGACGATCAATGGCGCGCTGAGGTTGCGTCTTCGTTGCCACTATTGCCATCGCAGCGTCGACACCGTCTCGCAGAGGCAACTGGCACAACGTTGAGCGAAACAGCCGTTGTAGTCGAGCGGGGTCTTGACGATCTTGTGCTTGCAGCTATCGAATGTGGAGGTGACGCCGGTCGGCTGCTAACTCATAGCGAACACAACCTGGCAGGCATGGACCCAGGTGGGCTGAGTGCTGAGTCGTTTGCTGCGCTCACGCGACTCGAAGTTGATGGGAAGATCACCGCCACTCAGGCAAAGGTTGTTTTGGCAGAATTGGTTGCTCAGGGAGGTGCCGGCGACCCAGCTGATATAGCTGCCGCTAAGGGATTCGAAACCATGAATGATGATGCTCTGGCCTCGATTGTCGACGAAGTAATAGCCGCAAATCCTGATGCCTGGGCAAAATACAAAGATGGCGACGCCAAGATCACAGGCTTCTTTGTCGGTGCGGTAATGAAGGCAACTCAGGGCAAAGCAGATGGCAAGGCGGTCAATAAATTGCTTCGAGATCGCTCACAAGACTGAGCTTGGAGCAAAGCAGGCATAGTCTTAAGTCATGGCTGAACACAGTGAGACACCGATTTCGATAAAGCCGCGTAGCTATGAGGTAACCGATGGCCCTCAGCGCGCGCCGGCTCGAGCGATGTTACGAGCCATCGGCATGACTGATGACGATTGGGTAAAGGCGCAGGTAGGCGTTTGTTCTTCTTGGAACGAAGTGACTCCTTGCAACATGCCTTTGGATCGATTGGCCAAGCGTTCCAAAGAAGGTGTTCGAAATGCGGGGGCTTACCCAATTGAGTTTATGACTATCGCCGTTTCAGACGGCATTTCTATGGGCCACGAAGGTATGCGTGCCTCGCTTGTGAGTCGTGAGGTCATAGCCGATTCAGTTGAAACGGTTATGCATGCCGAGCGCTTTGATGCCCTCATCACATTTGCAGGCTGCGATAAGTCTCTGCCGGGAATGCTCATGGCTGCTGCTCGTCTCGATCTCCCGTCGGTCTTTCTTTACGGCGGATCGATTCTTCCGGGACGACGAGGCGACGAGGCCCTCGACATTGTCAGCGTATTTGAGGCAGTTGGTGCTCATGCTGCCGGCTCAATGAGCGATGCGGAGTTGGGTGAGATAGAGCGACTGGCATGTCCCACTGAGGGCAGCTGCGCCGGCATGTTCACTGCAAACACGATGGCCTCTGTGGCAGAGGCATTGGGCATGTCCTTGCCCGGGAGTGCATCGCCACCAGCAGTTGACCGACGCCGTGATGATTTTGCCTATTCAAGCGGTTTGGCAGTGGTCAACTTGTTGGATCGAGGAATTACGGCACGCCAAATAATGACAAAGCAGGCTTTTGAGAATGCCATTGCAATCGTTATGGCACTCGGTGGTTCAACTAATGCGGTGCTTCATCTGTTGGCGATAGCGAATGAGGCAAGAGTGGACGTGACCCTTGATGACTTCAATAAGGTCGCAGACCGGGTGCCTCATATCGCTGACACAAAGCCGCATGGCAAATATCACATGACCGACGTCGATCGTATCGGTGGGGTTCCGGTGGTTTTACGCGAGTTGCTTGAAGCCGGTTTAATACACGGAGATTGTATGACCGTGACTGGTAAAACCATGGCTGAAAATCTTGAGGAGCTTGATCCGCCCAGGCCCGATGGAGCCGTGATCATGCCTTTGAGTAACCCCATTCATGAAGATGGCGGAATCGTTATTCTCACCGGCTCTTTGGCCCCAAAGGGGAGCGTGATCAAAGTTGCCGGAATTGATTTCGATCACTTTGAAGGAACTGCGCGGGTCTTTGATGGAGAAGACGGAGCGATGGAAGCCATTATCGAAGGCACTATCGAGCCTGGCACTGTCGTGGTAATCCGTTATGAGGGTCCAAAGGGCGGACCCGGCATGCGCGAGATGCTGGCGGTCACTGGAGCTATGAAGGGCGCAGGCAGGGGTGGAGACTGTGCGCTCTTAACCGATGGCAGGTTCTCCGGAGGCACTCATGGATTTTGCATTGGACACGTTGCGCCCGAGGCCGTAGTAGGGGGGCCGATAGCGTTTGTCCAAGACGGTGATCGAATCATCATCGACATTAAAGGCCGTTCGATCGATCTAATGGTCGATGAAGCGGAGCTTGAGAGTCGAAGAGGGCAATGGAAATTACCTGAGCCGCGTTACACAAGTGGCGTATTGGCCAAGTTTGCTCGTCTCGTAACGGGCGCAGATCGAGGCGCTATTACCGAGCCCTAATAGGCACCCGCCGCCGGCGACGGGCTTCGGTCTCAACTGTTCTTTGTGACTCGAAGTTGTAGTTGTTTACCCAAGCAAAGATCTGGTCTGCGGGTAGGGGCTTGGTGAGGTGATAACCCTGGATCGTGTCACAGCTCAAGCTGGCGAGGTGGTCCAACTGATTAGCAGTCTCAACACCTTCTGCAGTGACATTTAGCCCTAGGTTGTGTGCGAGCTCTATAACGCTTCGTACGATCATTGCATCGGCGGCGTCAGCGCTCATGTTGTTGACGAAGCTACGATCAATCTTGAGCTGATTCACCGGCAGGTTCTTCAGGTAGCTCAGAGAGCTATAGCCAGTACCAAAGTCATCGAGCGCAAGATGGATGCCAAGATCTGATAACTCACGCAACAAAGTATTGGCGAATTCAGGATCGCCCAAAAGGCCGCTCTCAGTTACTTCTAACTCAAGGTGTGATGCAGGGACTCCGTGGCGGCGCAATAGGGCAGCCACACGATCTGGTAGGTCGGCCTCCCGAAGATTCCTTGCTGAGAGGTTGACCGCTACCCGCAGGTCCAGACCCTGGTCGTGCCATTTGCGACACTGGGCCAATGCTTGATCAAGGGCCTTAAGGGTGAGCGGACGGATCAAGCCACTTTGTTCAGCCAGGGGAATGAACTCATCAGGGAATATGAACCCACGAGTTGGATGGTTCCAACGAATTAGAGCTTCAACTCCTGTGACCTCACCTGAGCAAAGGTCTACCAGCGGGTGGTAGTGCATGATGAGTTCGTTATCGTTATCAAGAGCCCGGCGCAATTCACCGGCAAGCGCAAGTTTGATTGGACTATTCGAATCATTTTCTGGGCTGTAGAACGCGTAGTCGAGAGCTGCTTCTTTTGCTGCGTACATGGCAATATCGGCATGTTGCATGAGGGTGTCGCCGTCTTCGCCATGATCTGGGTAGATGGCAACTCCGATGCTTGCCTCAACGTTTACTGTGACGTCGTTGATCTCAAAAGGTTCACGCAAGAGTTCAGTGAAACGCTCGGCAACAGCTACAAGAGTGGAAGAACTCTTAATGTCGGGAACGATAATGGCAAACTCGTCTCCGCCCAGGCGGGCAACCGAGTCAGCATCTCTTACTGAGCCAATAAGACGATCTGCAATGAGTTGTATCAACTGATCACCTTGTTTATGACCAAGAGCATCGTTGACTTCTTTGAAACGATCCAAGTCCAAAAAGAGCAAGCCCGCTGAGTGTCCACTTCGAGAAGATCGGGCTAGTGCTTGTTCGAGGCGGTCTTTGAAAAGATTGCGGTTTGGTAGCCCGGTCAAAGTGTCGTGCATGGCGAGGTGTTCATTTTCTTCAACCTGGCGACGAAGAGTGCGAGCGACGGCCATGGCAATTGGAAATAGCGATGACCAGAGACCGAAAAGACCAACTGCGAGGACAACGTAAATATTGACAATGCGTTTTTTGGTCGCCTGAGTGGCGACTGAGGCTTTCGTGGTCGCCTCAACAACTCCAGCGACCTCATTGCTACCACTGAACTTAATTGGAATGTAGAATCTGGCCAGACGACGTCCATTTTCATTTATGAATTGAGTGTCTATCTGGTCATTGGCGGCTCTGGTGAAATTATCGGAAAATGCAATCTGAGATGATCCCCCAGCTGTAGTGCTCCAAAAAACCTTTCCTTTAAGGGTGGCGAAGCGGAGCTTCAGGTTCTTTATTTGGCCCCTTGAGAATTGCTTGGCCACATTATCGAGTAACGCTGCAGATTCCGGGCTGACATTTCCAGTACTGAAGATTTCAGGTGTCAATAAAAGGTTAGCCATCGGCACTGTCATTGTCTGAACCGAGTTTCCGTAGGACTCCAATGATCCGTGCTCAAGGGTTGAACGCACGGTTCGGGTCAAAAAGACTGCCAGAAGCAATATAGGTACCAGGCTGACGGCTCCGAAGATAACCAGTGCCTTGATCTGTCCGGTTTTGCTATCTCTCATCTAAGCCTCGTTATGCCGACGCAGGGTAAAGACAGCCCCGCTGTTAGTTGATGAATCGGACGGTATTTCCAATACCTTGAGCGGTTTCTTGGATACTTTTCTTTTTGTAGTACCCGGAGATCCAGCCAGTTATCAATTCAGCGGCGAGTGGTTTGGTTAGGTGATAACCCTGGATGGTGTCGCAGTTGAGCTCTGATAGCTGCTCCAGCTGTTCGGCTGTCTCGACACCTTCGGCTGTTACGTCTAGACCAAGGTTGTGTGCGAGCTCGATGACGCTTCGCACGATCATCGCATCGGTTGCATCGTTGTTCATGTTGTTCACGAAACTCCGGTCGATTTTCAACTGATTAACCGGCAAGTTCTTGAGATAACTCAGCGAGCTGTACCCAGTGCCGAAGTCATCCAGTGCAATGTGTACGCCGATATCGGAGAGTTGATGTAATAGGACATTTGCGTAGGCAGGGTCTGAAAGCAGTCCACTTTCAGTGATTTCAAGCTCTAGCTTTTGTGGCTCTACCCCATGGCGAATCAGCAGCTCAGTAATTCGCTCGGGTAGGTCGGATTCTCGAAGATTGCGAGCCGAAAGATTAACCGACACCCCGATGTCGAGGCCCTCGTCTTGCCATTTGCGACACTGTGCCAAAGAAAGATCAAGTGCCTTCATGGTCAAAGGTCGGATGAGCCCACTTTGTTCTGCAAGTGGGATGAAATCATCAGGTAGGACAAACCCACGAGAGGGATGATTCCAACGAATGAGCGCCTCTACTCCCTTGACGATATTGGTGCGAACATCAACCAGTGGATGGAAGTGCATAACTAGCTCATGGTCGTTGTCAAGAGCTCGACGCAATTCACCGGCAAGTGCAAGTTTGACCGGGCTGTTTGAATCATGGTCCGCGCTGTAGAAGGTGTAGTCGAGGCCGGCGTCTTTTGCTGCGTACATGGCAATGTCGGCTCTTTGCATAAGAGTGTCGGCATCTCCACCATGGTCGGGGTAGATCGTTACACCGATACTTGCATCGACATTGACTGTGATGTTGTTGATTTCGAATGGCTCACGCAAAATTTCGGTAAAGCGTTCGGCAAGTCCGATGAGCATGGCAGTGTTCATGACTTCTGGAACAACAACGGCAAACTCATCTCCACCGAGACGAGCTACAGAGTCGGCGTCTCTTACAGCGCTCGAAAGCCGGCCTGCTATCTGTTTGAGCAGAATGTCGCCCTGGTGATGGCCTAGCGCATCGTTGACTTCTTTGAAACGGTCAAGGTCGATGAACAAAAGTCCGGTGTGGTTGCCAGATCGAGCCGATTGAGCAAGTGCTTGTTCGAGGCGATCTTTCAAGAGGTTGCGATTAGGTAGGCCGGTGAGCTGGTCGTGCAT
>CAYGGL010000106.1:0-7094 GCA_964349215.1 uncultured Acidimicrobiaceae bacterium
AGACAAGTTCGATGTAGAAGGATTCCGTCATGCAGTCGAGGTCGTGTTTACCGCTCAAGAAATCTTGGTAGGCAATGCCGACTATCCAACGGAGTCGATTGCCGAAACATCTCGCCAATTCCGCCAACTTGGTATCGGCTATGCCAATTTGGGCGCCATGCTGATGGCCCTTGGTCTTCCATACGATTCTGACGAAGGCCGCTCACTTGCTGCCGCCATCACATCGTTGATGACAGGTCACGCTTATGCGACATCGGCAAGAACTGCCGGGCGTATGGGTCCATTCTCAGGATACGAGGAGAACAAAGTGCACATGTTGCGTGTATTGCACATGCATCGTGATGCCGCTGCTGCTATTGACGAAGATCTTGTGCCGACCAGTTTGCTGAGCGCAGCACAACAGTCGTGGGACGAAGCATGTGAGCTCGCAAATGAATACGGCGTACGCAACTCACAAGCCAGCGTGCTTGCACCAACTGGAACCATCGGTCTTCTTATGGATTGCGATACGACTGGCATCGAACCAGATCTTGGCCTTTGCAAGGTTAAAAAACTTGTCGGTGGCGGCACGATGTCAATCGTCAACCAGACGGTTCCAAGGGCCCTTCGTCGCCTCAACTACTCGCTTGATCAAATCGAAGAAATCATTGCTTACATAGACACCCATAAGACCATTCTCGGGGCTCCTCATTTGGCTCCCGAACATGTTGCAGTCTTTGCCTGCTCTATGGGTGACAACACAATCCACTACATGGGCCACATCCGAATGATGGGAGCCGTGCAGCCATTTATATCGGGTGCAATTTCCAAGACGGTAAACATGCCCGAAGACGTGAGTGTTGAAGAAGTCGAACAACTTCACATAGATGCTTGGAAGCTAGGCATCAAAGCAGTTGCTGTTTACAGAGACAACTGCAAAGTTGCCCAACCGCTTTCTACCGCCAAGAAGGAAGGTGCATCTGCAGACGAGTTCTCTGCAGAAAATGCCTCCGGTTCGCCAGCTGTGGCTGGGTCTATATCTACCCCCGCCTCCATTCCTACACCCGTGCGTGCAAAGCTTCCTCGTAACCGACGATCACGCACTTTTGAGTTTCGTGTGGCCGACTGCAAGGGCTTTGTAACCGTTGGTGAATACGCTGATGGACGGCCAGGCGAAGTCTTTATGAAGGTATCAAAGCAGGGCTCGACTCTTGCCGGCATTATGGACGCCTTCGCGATTTCCGTTAGTCATGGCCTCCAATATGGAGTTCCCCTAAAGGCATTTATCGAAGCCTTCATCAATATGCGCTTTGAGCCTGCAGGCATGACAGATGACCCTGACATTCGCTTTGCATCGAGTTTGGTTGACTTCATCTTCCGTCGCCTAGCGGTCGATTACCTTCCCCTCGAAGAGCGCATGGAATTGGGAATTCTCTCCGTTGGAGAACGCCTTCAGCCGTCGTTGCCAGGCCTTGAAGATGCAAGCTTTGAGACGGTAGCCGGCCTTGACGTCGAGACTTCCCCTCCTTCGGAGAACACGGTCTCCAGCGATCTCAACTCAGACGCAGCACGCATAGAAGCCACCTTGCCTACCCTGGCGAAGGTGCGGGTTTCCGACGCTCCATATTGCATGCAATGTGGAGTCCAGATGATGCGATCGGGCAGTTGTTATGCCTGCCCATCTTGTGGCTCCACCAGTGGGTGTTCATAACAAACTAGTTTTTTAAGGTGGCCTATCTAGCTATTACAGCGACCTTGTTAATGGTAGGGGTTGCTGCGATAGCTGTTCATGACTTAGTCCAGCGGCGTCACGCTGTTCTAAGAAACTTCCCCGTCATTGGACACTTGCGGTTTTTGTTAGAGGCCATAGGCCCAGAACTCCGTCAGTACATCGTTACCGACAATGATCAGGAGAGGCCCTTCAGTCGTGACCATCGTCGATGGGTGTATGCATCGGCGAAACGAGATAACAACTATTTCGGTTTTGGTACAGACCAAGACATGGAAATTGCCCCGAACTATCTCATCGTTAAACAGAGCGCTTTCCCAATTGCTTCGCCAAACCCTGAGGGCAGGGACGAGTATCTGCCGGCTGCCAAAATATTGGGAGGGGATCGAGGGCGCCTCCATGCATTTCGTCCCGCCTCGGCGGTCAATATATCGGCCATGAGCTTTGGGGCGCTGAGCGGGGCGGCAACAATGGCTTTAAATAAGGGTGCTGAAATAGCCGGCTGTTTACACAACACAGGCGAAGGAGGGTTAGCTCCCTACCACCGACATGGTGGTGAGCTGATCTTTCAAATTGGTACCGGTTATTTCTCGTGCTCCGACAAAGAGGGCCGCTTTGATATGTCCCGCTTGGCAGATCTTGTTAGTGAGGCCCCAATAAAGGCAATCGAAATCAAGCTCAGTCAAGGTGCCAAACCGGGACTGGGCGGTGTACTGCCGGCCTCAAAGGTGACTGTTGAGATTGCGGAGATCCGCGGTGTTTCCCTTGGGAAAGATTGCATCAGCCCACCAGGACATAGTTCTTTTCACGACGTTGATTCCATGCTTGATTTTGTCGAATCGATAGCACAAACGACAGGGCTTCCAGTTGGCATCAAGTCAGCAGTTGGAACAGATGAGTTTTGGCGAGACCTGGCTCAGTTAATGGCCACAACCGATAGAGGAGTCGATTTCATAACTGTTGATGGGGGAGAAGGTGGCACAGGTGCTGCCCCCTTGGCATTCGTAGACCATGTGTCTTTGCCATTTAAGGTTGGCATGAGTCGTGTGTACCGCATCTTTCGAGAACATGAGATGTCTGAGCGAGTGGTCTTCATTGGTTCAGGAAAGCTGGGCTTTCCTGACACGGCCTTGCTCGCATTCAGCCTGGGTGCAGACATGATCAACGTCGGGCGAGAAGCCATGCTGTCCATTGGCTGCATCCAGGCACAACGTTGTCATACGGGAAGATGCCCCTCGGGAGTGGCTACCCAATCACCGTGGTTGGCCCGAGGTCTCGACCCAACTTTGAAGTCGGTACGGTTGGCGAACTACATATCGACTTTGCGTCACGAGATTCTTCAGCTCACACACGCATGTGGAAAGGTGCACCCAGCCCTGGTTGGCTCAGATCAGCTTGAGATTCTTGATGGCAGATTTGGTTCTACGACTGCTACAGAAGTCTTTGGCTACCAATCAGGGTGGGGCATTCCTTCAGTTCAAGACCAAGAAGATATTCACAGGATTATGACTACCGGCGACGCTGCCTAGCGGTCTGTCGTTTACTTTTCTGCCAACAGGTCTCGTGCAATTTGAGAAACCTGAATCTCGTCTGTGCCGCCGTAGATCTGCAGCACCTTGGCATCTCGACAAAGTTGCTCAACCTGATATTCGGCCATGTAACCATTGCCACCGAAAAGCTGCACGGCTTCAATAGTCACATCCATCGCGGTTTGTGCGGCATAGAGCTTTGATGCCGATGCTTCTGCGAGACTCAAGCTTTTCCCGGCTGCCTGCATTTCAAGTTGGCGGAAAACAAGGTTTGTGAGATTGAGGCGTGCCACTTCCATTTTTGCCAGCTTGAGCTGAATGAGTTGGAACTCACCAATGGGCTTTCCGAACTGGACGCGAGTCTTCGCATATTCAACCGAGAGATCGAGACATTGACTGACGATACCGAGAGCCATGGCGGCCACACCGCTGCGTTCCATCGAGAACGTGTCTTTTGCACCAGAACGTGCAGGAATATCTTCGGTCTCGCCCAAGAGGCGATCTTTGCCAACGCGTACATCTGTCAAGAACAGCTGGCCGGTTGGTGAAGAGTGCATACCCATCTTACGAAGCGGCCTTGACTGTTCAAGACCAGGCATGCCTGAATCGAGCACAAAGGTCAAGACCTTACGATCCTTGGGAGGGTTGCCCTCGTCGAGTTTGCAGATGAAGACAATGGTGTCTGCATATGGTCCGTTGGTAATGAAAGTCTTCGACCCGTTGAGTATGTATTCGTCGCCATCTCGGCGAGCTGTTGACTTCATGCTGCCAAAGGCATCTGAGCCAGAGTCAGGTTCGGTGATAGCCCAAGACCCGATTTTATCGAGGGTCGCAAGGTCGACTCCCCAACGCTCTTTTTGCGCGATCGTTCCCTTTGACATGATCGCTGCGGTGGTAAGTCCCATGCTCACGCCCATGGCTGTGACCATGCCTGGGCAATAGCGACATAGCTCGATGATGGGGATCATTGCCATGCCCGCGGCTTCTCCGCCACCCATACCCCCAAGTCCGCCGCCACCTTCTTTTTCTGGCGGCGTTTCACCTCGAGCGATGGCCTCAGCGGCATCTTTTTCTTTTTGGATCTGGCTCAACACGTTTTCGCGGGCCATGACATCCATGCCAAATGACTTGAAGAACTTCCGCAGAGTGTCATATGGAGGCGTATCGCCATGCTCAAGTTCTTCGAGATTAGGAACGATCTCCTTGTCAATGAACTGACGGACTGCTTCTCGCACCATTAGGTGCGCATCACTCCATTCGTGCATGGCTCTTCCCCTTGTAGATGGTTGTTGCCTACATCTTTCTAGGAAATTTACCTATGAGGAAATTGTGCGACCGGCTTCATTCCACGATTGCAGAACTGCATCGCTGAAAGTCGGCCAAGATCTTGTCGCCCATGGACCAAATGGTTGGTCGCTCAGACATGCACAAGCCAGCCCAACATCAGGATCAACCCAGAGGAATCCGCCGGCTCTGCCGAAGTGCCCAAATGTATTCTCTGAGTTTGAATGCCCAGTCCAATGGGGTGATTTATTGCTGCGAATTTCAAAGCCGAGGCCCCAGTCGTTGGGAGTTTGTTCTCCGAAGCCGGGCAGCACACCAGCTAACCCGGCGAAGGCGACACTTGTGGCCCCGGCAAGGGTAGATGGCGAGATAATCGTTGGTCGCAACAGCTCGGTTCCCAGCTTCAAAAGATCATCAATAGTTCCTAGGGCCCCCGATGCAGGGGAGCCCCCAAGTCTTGTAGAGGACATCTCCAGAGGCTCAAGTACTGCTTGTGACAGATAATGAGCAAATGGCATTTCGGCCTTTTTTCCAACATGATCGGCAAGTATCTCAATACCGATATTTGAATAGATGCGCCGCATTCCAGGGGGACAAATAATCTCTTTACTATCGGTGCTCAATCCAGACGCATGCGCCAATAGATGACGAAGAGTCGAACCCGGGGGACCAACTTTGTCATCGAAAGAAACGGTTTGTTCTTCAATCGCGACCAAAGTGGCCATGGCTGTGAGCAGCTTTGTAACAGATGCCCATTGCAGGGGTTCATTTCTTGCTCCATGGAGTAACTGATTTGCAGTTGCGTCAGTGACGCCTACCGCTACGGTACTGACGGGCCAGTCCATAGAAGTTCCGAGCACATCATTCATGGTGATCCCATCATGACGCACCAATCTTTTTCTTGGTGTTTATATACCAGATGATGCACACTTTGAGTATGGTATTTGGCACACTGGGTAACTCCAGTTGGCTGAGGGACGCCAGATGGTCCCCAATTGATGGGCGAGGACTTCGCCTATGGACTATCGCGTTTGTTGTGCGTGCATTGGGTTTTGTGGCGTTGGGTGTCGGAGCACTTGTTATTCCAGCCGTCGGCGCTGATCGGTTCTGGGTTGGACTAACCCTTCTGGTAGCTGCGGCGCCATATAACCTGGCATTAGTCGCTGATCTTCGCAAAAGACGTCGACTGCGATTATCGACCCCATTTCTCGATATTGCTGCCGCAAGTATCTTTAATTTCGTTTTTGAAGATGTCTGGACTCCGGTTCTTCTCGTGGCCCTGGTATCAGTCGGATTTGCAGCCGTGGGTTTCGGTAGCCGTCTTGCTTTTTGGGTAACAGCTTTCGCTGCAGCATCGTTCACATTGTCGGGAACATTTGGCGATGTAGACGACCCGATAGTTGGTGTAATCGCCTTCTTGATCTCAGCGCTAATGATTGTTTTGACAGTTGGAATCGTGACTGATTCTGAAAGAGAGTCTCGGCTGCGCTTTACCGGCTTGGTTGAAGGAATCGACGCCGTAGTTTGGGAAGCAGACCTAGAGTCCAGAGCCCTTCTCTACGTGAGCCCTCGTGCTGAGACCATGTTTGGTTATCCAATGGAAGATTGGCGAACACCAGGCTTTTTCATGTCATGCATCCACCTAGACGATCGTGATGAAGTGATTGCTCGTGGCGCAACCCTGTTTGAAGAAGGCAAGGATCTTCAGACGGAGTTTCGGGTCAATGCCGCAGATGGCCGTGTTGTCTGGGTGAGGAATTTTGTGCGCGCGCCAGATCGAGATTCTGATAGATCTCATTTGATCCGCGGAGTGATGGTTGACATCTCAGGGCAGAAAGCGGACGAGCAGCTAATAGGTCAATACAACGACATCGTTGAGAATATGCAGGTAGGCCTCCTTGTATGGCAGCTAGTAGAGGGCCAGGAGGATCTACAAGAAGAGCCGCTGCAACTGGTGTCAGGAAACCCAGCTGCTTGTTCATTACTGGGTCGTTCGCTTGACTCTATTATTGGCCGTTCGTTTCATGATGTATTCCCAGAATTGAGAGACAGTGCGGTTGGGGCCCAAATCATTGAAGTCATTGAGACAGCTCAGCCGGCGGTATTAAATCAAATCGATTATGTCGATCGAGAGGGAGATCGCGTAGCGATGTTTCTTCGTGTCTTTCCTCTTCCCAATAGTTGTGCAGGCTTTGCTTTTGAAGACGTTACGATTCAGATGCACGCCGAGGAAGCATTGCGTTATCAGGCCATGCACGATGCATTGACTGATCTGCCAAATCGCTCATTGTTCAACGAACGACTTGGGTGGGTTTTGGCGGAAGGATTACGTCGCAGAACTCCCGTCTCACTGTTACTTATCGATCTTGACGACTTCAAAGAAGTCAATGACAGACTCGGACATCTTGTAGGCGATGAATTGCTCAGACAGGTCGGGCAACGACTTCGCCTTCTGTTGCGAGAGTCTGACATGGTTGCTCGATTTGGTGGAGACGAATTCGCAGTACTGTTGACAACGACAGCCGATGAGTCGGCAGCGAGAGAAGTCGCTACCAAGATCAGGGCAGCATTCG
>CAYGGL010000107.1:0-6884 GCA_964349215.1 uncultured Acidimicrobiaceae bacterium
GTAGCGACTCCGGCGTTTCGTGCAGGAAGCCGAAGAGCCTTTTGTCCAAACTCGATCTCAGAGTCGCCGACACGGCCACCAAGCAGCATTTGATAGCCAGGAGCAGCTTGTCCATGAGCTCGGCGCTCGACACCGAAGAATCCGATATCAGATATGTGGTGTTGACCACAAGAGTTTGTGCACCCGGAGATATTTACCCTGATGCCTCCAACTTCAGCGAGGCCGGCCTCTTCAAGTGCTCGGCCAATTTCATCGGCCAATCCTCGGCTTTGAGTAACAGCGAGGTTGCAAGTGTCAGCGCCTGGGCAAGCCACAACATCACGTGCAAGTTCTGCGCCCGGTTCGGCCATGCCTATTGCGTCGAGGCGTTCATGGAGCACGACGAGCTGTTCTTCACTGAGTCCGCGGAAGACAAAGTTCTGTCGATTGGTAACTCGCACCTCCGCGCCAAGATCACGCTGGATGTTCGCAAGTGCCCTGAACTGTTCAGTTGTCACGTCACCAAGTCGAGCGTAGGCGTAGGCAGAAACTGTGCCTTTGGCCTCGCCACGAACAACGTTGGCATCGTCCCAGCGGCCGTAAGCATCTTTGCGGGTCAAGGTCACCGGCGTTCCGTGGCCCATGGCCGTTGGAGTTACCGTTGTTGAAACACCTGCAGGGGCGTCACCCTCTTCAAGTACAACTTGTGGAACACCGCCCGGCCAGGTTGCCGAGGCAACAAGGAACCTGCGTTCTTTCAAAATGCGCTCACGCAATTCGTCAACGCCCACTGTGTCAACAAGCCACTTGAGTCGTGCCCGTAGCTTGTTGTCGCGATTTCCCATGCGATCAAAGATTCTGAGGACTGACTCAATGGTGGCTAGGAGATCTTCGCGAGGCGTGAACTCTTCGAGTGCTTGAGCTGGGTGTGGGTTGGCGCCCAAGCCACCGGCGATGAACACTCGAAACCCTGGTTCAACGCTTCCATCGGGAAGTGGCCTGTTTACTCCAATGACCCCGACATCATTGAACATTGCCTGTCCACAGTCGGTGGCGCATCCGGAGAAATTGATCTTGAACTTGCGGGGCAGGCGCTGGGCAATAGGGGAGCGCAAGAAATGCCGGTGTGCTGCCTCAGCCCAAGGGCTGATATCGAGAACCTCAAAGGGACAGGCACCGGCGAGGTGACAGCCCTGAACATTTCGAACTGTGTCACCGCAGGCTTCGCGGGAGGTGAGGCCAACAGAAGCCATGTCGCGCATAAGCGCAGGAACTCGTTCGAGCTGAACGAAGTGAAACTGGATGTTTTGGCGAGTCGTGATGTGACCCCAGCCCCGGGAGTACTCCTCTGAAAGATGGGCGAACATATCCAGTTGCTCGGGATAAATAAGCCCATAAGGAATCTTGATCCGAACCATTTGGTTATGGCCACCTTGGCGTTGGCCATAAATGCCGTTGTTCAGACGAAAAACTCGAAAGGCGTCTTCATCAAGATCACCTGCCAGATAGCGTTCCAACTGGGTTTCAAATTTGTCGATGTCTGCCTGAGCGGCAGGGTCGATATCGGCGTGAATCATGACGACGCCTCCTCTCGCTTGACTTGCTTTCCCCAACTGTAGCCTAAAGCCGACTAATCCGATCAAGTTTTAAGGGTTTTAGGTAAAACAGCTTTAGTTGCGCAGGAGTTCTGCCACTTGAAAGGCTAAATCAAGGCTTTGGCGAGCGTTGAGGCGAGGGTCGCACATGGTTTCGTAGCGCTGGTCCAGGTCGGCATCGAGGATCTCCTCGGCACCACCTAGGCATTCAGTGACGTTCTCGCCGGTGAGTTCAATATGGACACCTCCCGGCCAGGTTCCCTCAGCCTTGTGAACTCCAAAGAATGCGCTGATCTCACCGAGTACCGCATCGAGGTGGCGAGTTTTTCTTCCGCTTTCAGAAGTAAACGTGTTGCCATGCATTGGATCACAGGCCCAGACAACCGGATGTTGAGCATCACGAACAGCTCGAACCAGTGGAGGAAGCCTTTCTCCCAAAAGATCTACTCCCATGCGCGAGATCAAAGTCAACCTACCTGGAGTGCGCTGAGGGTTAAGCCGTTCGCACAATGCGATGACTTCATCAGTGTTCACAGAAGGGCCGATCTTGCACCCAATTGGGTTGCCGACACCCGAGAGAAAGTTCACATGCGCACCGTCGATATCGCGGGTCCGTTCGCCGATCCACAACATGTGTGCGGAGCAGTCGTACCAGTCGCCGGTCAAGGAGTCCCGACGGGTGAGGGCCTCTTCGTAACCAAGTATCAGCGCTTCATGACTTGTGTAGAAGTCAACTTGGTGAAGACGTTGTTCAGACTTCAAATTGATGCCGCAAGCCTCCATGAACCGCATCGCACGGTCGATCTCCTCGGCGATGACCTCGTAGCGACGGCCCTCGTTGCTTGTTGCGACGAACTCTTGTGTCCAGGTGTGTACTTGGGCCAAGTCAGCGAAACCGCCTTTAGTGAAGGCGCGCAACAGATTCAACGTTGAAGAAGACTGGTGATATGCGGTTATGAGACGTTGCGGGTCAGGCATCCTGGCACCGGCAGTCGGGGCTATGTCATTGACGATATGACCGCGAAAAGAGGGAAGGTCGAGATCTCCTACTCGTTCGGTAGGAGATGATCGAGGTTTAGCGAACTGGCCGGCAATTCGACCAACTTTGACCACGGGCACGCCAGAGCTATAGGTAAGCACGACGGCCATTTGCAAGATGACTCGCAGTTTGTCGCGAATGACATCGGCGGAAAACGAGTCGAATGATTCGGCACAGTCACCGGCTTGCAACAAGAACGCCTTGCCATCAGAGACCTGAGCGAGACTTGTGGTCAGAGCCCTAGCTTCACCCGCAAATACCAGGGGAGGGAATGCCGAGATTTGCTTGAGTACGTTCTCGAACTCAGCAGAATCTGGCCACTCGGGTTGTTGCGCTGCCTTCTTTTCGCGCCACGACGCTGGGGTCCAGTCCTTTTGAGTCATGGCACCAGCGTCGCGGATCAATGCAATTCAGGCAAAGTGATTTTCATCGAGCTTTGCTCAAATCAAGCTTTCTCAAGCAGCAACGATGCTTTCGGCGTCAAGCTTCAGGTCTTCGACCGCCCGCTTGACTATGCGCCGTGCTGCCTCGGCAGTTACTCCTAGAACCTCTCCGACTTCACGGAAGCTGCGCTTTTGACCATCAAGCAGTCCAAAGCGATGCTCAACCGCAACTCTTGCCCTAGGCTCAAGGTTGTCAAGGAGGCTGTTAATCATCTCATCTTGTAGCTGGTCGATGACCATGCTCTCGGGGCCAGGCTTGGAGTCTGGAATCAGGTCAACCAGTTCTTGGTCGCCGTCTTCTCCAATAGTGCGGTCGAGGCTGGTTGGAGTGGAGAGTCGGTGAAGATTTGCCAACTCATCGTCCAGGTCGTCCCCTTCGCCCGATACTGCGCGCAGAGCGGCCCGAAGTTGCGCAGAGCGCTCGCTCGGTAGTCTTACCAAGCTGGCCTTTTGATCGAGCGCACGCCCAATAGCCTGGCGAATCCAGAAAGTGGCATATGTGGAAAACTTGAAACCCTTGCGCCAGTCAAACTTCTCGACTGCATGTTCAAGACCGAGATTGCCTTCTTGGATCAGGTCCAACAGGTCCATTCCAGAAGGAAGTGGGTAACGCCGAGCAATGCTGACTACCAATCGGAGGTTGGCGCGAATGAAATAATCACGTGATCGGGCTGCCTCACGAACGGCACGCTTAAGCTCGACCCCACGCTCACCAGCGTCGATCTTGGCCTGCGCTGCACGGCCGGCCTCAATTTTTTGTGAAAGCTCTCGTTCTTGCTCGGCATTGAGCAAAGGAACCAGGCCAATTTCGTGTAAGTACTGTCCAACTGAATCTCTCATAACACCCCGTCCAACAAGAATGAATTGTTGATAATTCCCGATGTTGTAGTGACGCTAGTCACTACAACAAAGATTGTTTCCTAATATCTTTCCGTGTCGTATTTATTTAGATTACTTTTCGGCACAACTATCCAGATCGGTAAGAGGTCCGCGATTTATTTTTTTCGGCTTAATTCCTTATTTCCTGAAGGGATTTTCTTTGAAACGTATTGGTGTATTTGGCGGAACATTCGACCCTCCTCATGTGGGCCACCTTGTAACCGCCGTCAATGTCTTGCATGAACTTGATCTCGATCAGGTTCTTTTTGTCGTGGCAAATGATCCATGGCAAAAGGCCGGGCTTCCAGTAAGTCCGGCCTTGGACCGACTGGCCATGGTTGAGGCTGCCGTAGCCGGGGTAAGAGGCTTGGCACCGAGTTCCATTGAAATTGACCGAGGCGGACCATCATATACCGCAGATACGCTCGCGCAGTTGCACCTCTTAAATCCTGATTCTGACTTGTATTTGATTATGGGAAGTGACGCTGTTTCTTTACTGCCAACTTGGGAAAGATCTGATGCGTTAAGGGACCTCGCCACTTTGGTAGTGGTAAATCGCCCAGGTGCACCTGAAGCAAAGGTTCCCAATGGATGGAAGGTTAAGCAAGTTGAGGTGCCGCGTCTCGAGGTATCAAGCACAGACCTCCGTGCTCGCCTTATTGATGGTAGACCGCTGAGTTGGTTGATCACTGATCCGGTTATCCACGTGATTAACGAGAGACATCTATACGCTGAAGGGCAATGACTCCGGTCGCAAATGATAAATCCTTGAGCGACGATGCTCCTGTGGTGTTGGAAGATCCCATCAATGTGGTGATAGACGACCCCGGAACCCTCACGCGCCGAGAACTGCGCCGCCGGCGCCGACGCCGTCGTTGGGGAGATCGTGGCCTGGAGCTTTTGGTTATTATCTTGGGTCTTGGGGCAATAGCAGCTGGATTTCTGGGTTTTGGGTTGAACAATCCAACGATTACCAACAAGAAGGCCGAACCTCTTAACCGCAACACCCCACCGTCTGAGGCTGTGGTCAAACCCCTCTTCACCTTGTTGGTGTTAGAAGATGATCTCGGCGATCCGGCAGCGCTGAGTATTCTCGTGCCCGAGAAGGACCGGGCCGGTGGCGATATCGTTTTCATTCCGCTTGGAATCATGGCCGAGGTCCCTTCATTTGGTCTTAGACCATTGCGAGAGGTGCCCGGGCTGGGCAACGAGGGTCTATTGGCTGACACAGTTTCAAATTTGCTCGGTATGAATTTCGATGCGGTCGATACCTTGAACCCCCAACAGCTAGGCGAATTGATAGCTCCTCTCGGAATGTTGCCGGTAGAGCTATCAACCTCTGTTGAGGTACAGCGCAAGTCAACGACAACAAATGGAACTGAGCGAAGTGGCCTACGTGTCGGTCCTGGTGCGACCAATATCAACCCCGATGAAGTATTTTCATTATTTTCAGGGGCCCCCAGCGAGAGCGAGCTTGATCGGATCGTTCGCCATCAAGCGATTTGGGAGAGTTGGCTCGCCAAGGCCGGCGATATGGAGCCTGTTTCAGCCGAACAGTCGCAACCAGCTCGAGTTCCTTCGGCAGTAGCCGCCCTTGCATCGGGTGTGACGACATTTCATATTTTGCCGGTCGAATCAATCTCTGGGGGTACCGATGGTAGTGATGAGCTGTTCAGATTACGTGAGTCAGAGGCCACCAATCTGTTATCTGAACTTGGTGGTTCCAACGTAAGTAATCGCATATCCGTACAATTACTGAATGGCACTGGTGATCCCGGACTGTCTCAGTACGTGGCGCCGCTCTTGGGCCCTGCCGGGGTTCAAGTAGCTCTTACCGGAAATGCAGCGCGCTTTGATCATGAAACCACAACAGTGGCTTACTCAGATCCAAAGGATTTGCCTGCAGCACAAGCAGTCCAGGCGGCCCTGGGTTTGGGTGAAGTGGTGCGGAGCCGAGTTGGTGTCATGCTTGTAGATGTAACAGTTGTTATTGGCAGGGATCTTGCCGAGAGAGTCTCCAAAGAAGAGGACCAATAGAGGGATGAGAAACTGATCGATTTGTTAGACGATCGCAATTCAACCAAGCGTGCTTGTGCAGCAGCTGAGGCGGCGGCAGAAAAACTCGCTTCTGACATCGTCCTTTTGGACGTGGGTGAGATTCTTCAGATAGCCGATTGGTTTGTTATTGCGAGCGCTTCGAATGTACGCCAAGTCAGCACAATCGCCGATGAAGTTGAGTCAGCAATCAAATCACTTGATGGCAACGGTCCGTTGCGCACCGAGGGTCTAGACGATTGCCGATGGGCCCTTTTGGACTTCGGCGATGTGGTCGTCCATATCTTCCTTGAGGAAGTCAGGACGTTCTACGATCTCGAAAGGCTTTGGGCCGATGTCCCAAAGATCGCATGGAGCGATCCAAAGGACACCGTCAAAGCATCAAGCTGACTTACGTCTAGCAACTTGGAAAAGTCGAAGTCGAAGTTGAAGTCGCTTTCACAGAATTTCTTGAAACCAAGACCTTCTGAGGTTTCGGCTTGATTTGCGCAGGCTGCTTTGACCATTGCTGAAGGGTCAAAGTCCTTCATGACGCCGGCCCAGTCAACATTGGCCCAATCGGCATTACATGGATCTGCAACAATTGCCCGCAGGCCTTCTGGCATTGCCTCAAGAACGCCGGCCGGGGGAGCTGGGTGTTTGGCGACTGCGGTGGCGCAAGCGTCTCCTACCAGGGTCTTCCAATCAAATGTGCACGCTGATTCGGGTGCTTCGACGGTCATGTCGGGCATTTGGGCAGCGAGTTCTGGGTGCTCGGCTGCAAAGCGGTCCATCGCATAGTGGAAAGAACAGTCACAGAAGCAGAGACTGTTACCAAACGAGGACTGCCCACTTCTGCAACAACTGGCACCAACGTGAGAATTGCGATCTATACAAAGACCTGGGCAAGCGGAG
>CAYGGL010000108.1:0-6880 GCA_964349215.1 uncultured Acidimicrobiaceae bacterium
CGATTGTACTGTCCGATGTTTATGCAGAAGTGGCCAAGGCTGAGGGCGTTGATGTGCCCGATGACATGAAGCCCTTCGAGATAGCCCTTGACAAAGTCACTTTCGATCCAACCAAACCAGATGAGGAGGTAAAGCGTCCATGAGACCAGCGCCAATTATCCCAGCTCCCCCAAACGCGACCGAAGAGCTTCCTGAGATTTTAGATCCGTTTGTTCCACCAGATGAATCCGGACCCGCCCCCACCAGCACTTGGGTCGCCTCGGCGACGTCGTCTATTGCATGGGGCCTTATTGGAGCAGGTGTTCTCGTTGCCATCTGGCAAGTTGGTTCGACGGTCGCACCTGGAGTTCCCAAACCGGCAGAAAGCATCGCAAAGTTTGTAGACCTGGTTTCCGACCCCTTCTACAACAACGGACCAAACGATAAGGGAATAGGCCTGCAACTGCTTATCTCGCTTCAGAGGGTGTTCGCAGGTTTCACAATGGCCGCACTGATCGGCATTCCCCTCGGCTTGCTTATGGGATCAAGCAAGCGAATTTGGAAGTCTGCAAACCCGATCGTTCAGTTCTTGCGTCCGGTGTCGCCACTTGCCTGGTTTCCAATCTGGCTGGTTGCGTTCAAAGACCCCGGTAAGGCATCGGTGTTTGTAATCTTTATCACGGCGTTGTGGCCGACGGTGCTCAATTCAGCAGCGGGTGCAGCGGCAATTCCAAGCGACCAACGTGACGTGGCTCGAGTATTTAAGTTTGCAAAGCCTGCATATTTCCGCCACGTGCTCTTACCCAACGCTATGCCATCGATTGTCACCGGGCTTCGCCTCTCTATGGGAATCGCGTGGATGGTGATTGTGGCTGTGGAGATGCTTTCGGGTGGTGCCGGCATCGGCTTCTTCGTGTGGGATTCATATAACGCTTCGAATATGCCGGCGGTGATCGCGTCGCTACTAATCATCGGGGCAGTGGGGTTTGCCCTCGATGCGATGTTTATGAAATTGGCCACAAAAGTCGCTATTGAGGAGGTGAGGTCATGAGCCTCGAGATCAAAGGATTGTCCAAGACGTTTCATCGTAAAGGTGCGTCATCTCAACATGTTCTAAGAGATGTGGATCTCAAGGTTGAGGCGGGTGAGTTTGTCTCATTAATTGGTCACTCAGGTTGTGGAAAATCAACATTGCTCAACGTTGTAGCAGGCCTGTCGCGTGCAGACCGAGGAACGGTGACATTGGATGGTCAACCCGTAACAACCCCAGGACCTGATCGTGCAATGGTCTTTCAGCATTACTCGTTATTCCCTCGTTTATCTTTATTGGCAAACGTGCGAGAAGCAGCCAAGGCAGCTCGTCCTGACAGGAGTAATGAGCGCCTTGACGAGGTGGTCGAGCGCTATCTGAGTGCAGTCGGGTTGTGGGAGCACAAAGACAAGCGCCCAGGCCAGGTTTCAGGTGGAATGGCACAACGTGCGGCGGTTGCTCGAGCCTTTTCGGTCGAGCCGAAGGTTCTGTTGTTAGACGAGCCATTCGGTGCACTTGACGCATTGACCCGAGCCCGCTTGCAGGCTCAGTTAGTTGAGCTATGGCAAGGCGAGAGTACGACTGAGACTGTCTTGATGGTTACCCATGGCATCGACGAGGCAATTTTGTTGGCTGATCGAATTGTCGTCATGGCCAACCCTCCAGATCCTTCCATCATTGATGTCATCCCCGTTGAGCTGGCTCGTCCTCGTGACCGAGTAACAGTTATCGACGACCCAGCCTTTCGCGACGTCCAGGCTCGCCTATTGCACCTCTTAACCGAGGGTTTACAGGCCGCCTGATTGTCAAGCGGGTGCAACGACATCCATGTAGCACTTTTTGGTTGTAATTCCGCCCAGCTAGCTTGAGGTTCTAACCTCGTGTCTGTGCTGCATCTATATGACACGGCCACCGATGCGGTGCGCCAACTTGAACTTCGCCAACCCGGCGTTGTGTCGATATATGTATGTGGCCCAACGGTCTACGATGTTCCTCATATCGGACACGGCCGAGCAGTGTTGGTTTATGACGTGCTGCGTCGTTATTTGATATGGCAAGGCCTCGAAGTTCGACTTGTCTCAAACATCACTGACATTGACGACAAGATCATCAATCGGGCTGAAGCCGAAGGACGTAGCGCACAAGAGGTAGCAGCTGAGTTCGAAGATGCCTGGTATGCAGCTGTCGACCATTTGGGAGTTTTACGTCCCACTGAAGACCCGCACGCCACCGCTTATGTCGATGACATGGTTGAACTAATAGAAAAGTTGATAGAGAAAGGCGCGGCATACGAGAGCGCCAGAGGGGTAGAACTGGCAGTAGATAAGGTTCCCGGATACGGCCTACTAGCTCACCAATCTCTCGATTCGTTGCTTTCAGGAGCCCGTGTAGAGGTTGAACAGGACAAGCGCAATGCAGGTGATTTTGCGCTTTGGAAGAAAGCAAAACCCGGAGAACCTGCCTGGCCATCGCCTTGGGGGCCTGGTCGCCCTGGTTGGCACACCGAATGTGTGGTCATGGCTCTTGACTTACTGGGGGAGGGCTTTGACCTTCATGCGGGAGGGCTCGATTTGAAGTTTCCCCATCATGAAAACGAACGAGCGCAAGCGGTGGCCTTGGGTAGCGACTTCGCAAGGCACTGGATGCATCATGCTTTCGTAGAAGTCGGTGGCGAGAAGATGAGCAAGTCGTTGCACAACTTCACTTCTTTGACCGACCTGTTGTCTCGAACTGATGCTCGTGCCTATCGACTTCTTGTGCTCCAAGCCCACTATCGCTCACCTTTGGAAGTCACTGCGAACACCATAGATCAGGCAACTAGAAGCCTTGGGGGTCTTGATAGCTTCGCTCGAAGAACACGTCACATCGAGGGTGAAGTTGACCCCGACCCTCAGGTGACGCAGAGATTCATCGAAGCAATGGACAATGATCTCGATACTCCTGCGGCCATGGCTGTTTTATTCGACACGGTGCGTCGAGCAAACGCTGCACTTGATAACGCTGCACTTGATGGCGACCCGCAAGATTGCGCAATGGCTACTCCATTGGTCTTTGCGGTAAGAGCAATGGCTGAAGCCGTAGGACTTGAACTAAGGGCAGAGCAAGAGGAACTCGATTCCACAACACTTGAGCTTGTACAAAAGCGAGACCTTGCTCGAGCGGCAAAAGACTGGTCTGGTGCGGATCGATTTCGTGATGAGCTGGTGAGTCTCGGATATGTGGTTGAAGACACCCCTGAGGGCACAAAGGTGCGCAGGGGTTGAGGAGAAAGAGCCCACAAGCGTCTCTACCTTCTGGATTTGGAACAATCTGGGTAAGTGTCGCTCTCGACCTTGTGGGATTTGGAATTATTTTGCCGATCCTCCCGCTTTACGCAGAGGATTTCGGAGCATCGCCCAGTGAAATAGGCCTTTTGGTCGCATCATTTTCTTTGATGCAGTTGATCTTTGCCCCCCTATTGGGCCGGCTGTCAGATCGCATCGGACGCAAGCCATTGCTCCTGTTCTCGATGGTCGGCACCGCTATCGGTAGTTTGCTTACCGGACTTGCAGGTGGATTGTGGCTTCTTTTTGCCGCACGGATCATCGATGGAATCAGTGGGGCAAGCGTTTCGGTGGCACAAGCATCGGTGGTCGATCTGGCCCCTCCCGATCAGAGGCCTCGCTTGTTGGGAATGTTGGGGGCTGCATTTGGAGTCGGCTTTGTTGTAGGCCCGGCTCTCGGTTCGCTCGCGGCGCTGGGCGATCAAAGGCTGCCGTTCTTTGTGGCGGCAGGCATTTCATCAATCAACGCGATTGTGGCTTGGCGACGTTTACCCGAGACCAATCCAAAGGAGCGCCGAGAACAAGCACGGCGCCAGGCCGGCTTGGTAGAAGGGATTAGACCCGGTGAGGCTTTTGGTAAATGGTTCGAGACACCAGGAGTCGTGAATTTACTTGCGATTGCATTTATAGCTCTGGTTTCCTTCAGCGCTTTTGAATCGACTTTTGCACTACTTGGTGAAAGAAGATTTCAACTTACCCAGGCTTCCGCAGGGGCGGTTTTCGCGGGCATAGGTATAGCAATGGTTTTGGTACAAGGGGGCATAGTGCACGTTGCCGCCAAGCGCTTTGGCGAGACCAAGGCTTTGCAGTTTGGGCTGACTCTAAACATTTTTGGCCTCCTAGTCCTGGGATCAGCAAAAAGTTGGCCTGTGTTAATCATTTCATTGGCCCTACTGGTAATAGGTCAAGGTTTGATAACGCCGATGACGACCTCTTTGATTGCCGGGCGTGCTCATGGCAATAGGCGTGGGGCGGTGCTGGGTGTTCAACAAGCAGTGGGAAGCATGGCGCGCGTTGTGGGTCCTGTTTGTGGAGGATTTTTATTTAACCAATTGGGTATCGGTGCGCCCTCATGGTTCGGGGCCGTTTTGGTAGTCGTAGCTCTGGTTATTCTCTTGATTTCGCGCAATACGGAATCTGGCCTCGATCAATCCTGACGGTCATCCCGCCGAGTCGGCAGCCGCCCCTGTCAGGCGGGGCGTGAGTGTGCCGCCGGCAGAGAAGAGTTCTGCTCGCCAGTGCTCCGTAAATTCCTTGTTGTCGTGGTCGTCGGGGTGGAAGTCTCTGCGGTTGTAATCCCGGAGATCGCGCAGAACCTGCACTTTCAAGAAGGGGTTGGTGCGAAGCGATCGCAGGCGAGCAACATCTCGGCCAAGGTCGCGGTGTAGTGCTCGAGCGCAGCGGTGATGGCCAGTTGCACCTTCTTCGGGAGGATCTTCGCCCCGGGGTAGCTCCTCGGGAGCGTACTCAAACGCGACTCGCCGCGTGCGAATTGTACGAGTAGGAATGGCATTCTTCGCCAACGCCGGAGTACTGGACACAATGATTCCTCCAATGCCTGGACCACAAGCGGTCTCCCCCAAGCCCTCTGGTCAGAGGGCTTCCAGTAAGAAGACTTACCGGAAACATATACATACAGTCAAGCTGTTTGTATGTTCCTTATGTCACACTGCTGCTCATCTCTTGATTTCGCGCAATGCCGAAACTCATATTACCGTTAAGTAACCTGAGCAATTGGTACTCAGTATCAACTGTTTCGTTTCAAATAACGCTTCCTTCCCAATCCCAATCAGAGGTATTCATCGTGACTTTTTCGCTAGAACTGAACGACGATCAACTGGAACTCCAAAAATGGGTTCATGATTTTTCTGCTGACGTGATCCGCCCTGCCGCACACGAATGGGACGAGCGTGAAGAAACCCCTTGGCCGATAATCCAAGAGGCCGCAAAGATAGGCCTTTACGGTTGGGAATTCTTGATGAATGCCAACATGGACCCATCTGGTGTGACCATGCCGGTAATAGTTGAAGAGTTGTTTTGGGGAGATGCAGGTATCGGTCTTTCAATATTGGGAACAGGACTTGCCGTAGCCGGCATTGTTGCCAACGGCGCTCCTAATCAGATTTTCGAATGGCTCCCTCAGTGTTTTGGAACTCCCGAAAAGCCCGAGTTGGCGGCCTTTTGTGTGTCAGAACCTGATGCCGGATCTGACGTTTCGAGCCTTCGCACTCGTGCCGTGTATGACGAGGCAAATGACGAGTGGGTGCTCAACGGCACAAAGACTTGGATCACCAATGGCGGCATCGCAGCCATTCACGTTGTTGTTGCTTCCGTCGATCCTGAACTGCGCGCTCGAGGTCAGGCAAGCTTTATCATCCCTCCCAACACCAAGGGATTGAGCCAAGGCCAGAAGTTCCAAAAGCACGGTATTCGTGCAAGCCATACCGCTGAAGTTGTTCTAGACGATGTCCGCATTCCAGGTAGCTGTTTGCTGGGCGGCAAAGAGAAGCTCGATGAGCGCCTTGCCCGTGTGCGTGAGGGCAAGAAGGCAGAAGGCCAAGCAGCGATGGCAACCTTTGAAGCCAGCCGCCCTGCAGTTGGGGCACAGGCACTAGGTGTTGCCCGTGCGGCCTATGAGTATGCGCTTGATTACTCCAAAGAGCGCAAGCAGTTTGGTCGTGCAATTGTTGAGAACCAAGCGATTGCATTCAAGCTGGCCGACATGAGGACTCGCATTGATGCGTCACGGCTTTTGGTTTGGCGTGCTGCTTGGATGGCCCGCAATCAAAAGCCATTCACTGCGGGTGAGGGTTCAATGTCCAAGCTTTATGCAAGCGAGACCGCCGTTTGGGTTACCGAACAGGCAATTCAGATTCTCGGTGGATATGGCTATACCCGTGAGTATCCAGTCGAGCGCTGGCACCGTGACTCAAAGATCTTCACGATTTTCGAAGGCACCTCAGAGATTCAGCGCCTTGTGATCAGCCGAGCGATCTCAGGCATCCGCATTCAATAAATCCGCATTCAATAACTAGTGGCGCATGGCCGTTGACCCTCGACATTTTGTCTGCCTCTAACTAGCGTTGACAACACGTGAAATCTCACGCAATATCGGCTAGGCATGGAAAGAGGGCGAGGACTATGAGCGGTCGAGTAGTGCACTTTGAAGTTCCCTATGACAACGGTGAGAGAGCCCGAGACTTTTATCAGAAAGTGTTCGGGTGGGAGATGATGTCGCCGCCGGGAATGGATTACACGCTGACGATGACCGGCCCGAATGGCGACCAGGGACCCACTGAGCCAGGGTTCATCAATGGTGGGATGATGGCCAGACAAAACGAGATGACCTCGCCCATTATCGTCATCCAAGTAGACAACATAGAAGCTGCACTCAAGTCCATAGGCGAAGCAGGAGGGCGAACCCTCCTTGAACGCCAGACGGTTGGCGACATGGGATATTCCGCTTACTTCATCGACAGTGAGGGGAACGTAATCGGCCTTTGGGAGACAGCTCAGTAGCTTCGTCAGCCTGCGGGCGCCCAAGCGG
>CAYGGL010000109.1:0-4828 GCA_964349215.1 uncultured Acidimicrobiaceae bacterium
AGATGCAACTTGCGACGATCTAGCTCGATTCCAGTCTGGGCCAAAACTGCTTGGGCTATGTCGGTGGTGGAAACCGAACCAAACAGCTTGCCCCCGGCCCCAACACGTGCCTTTATAGCAATGACCTTGGGAACCAACTGACGGGCCAACTCTTCAGCGGCTTGACGATCAGCCGCGTCACGAACATCGCGGGCCCTGCGCATTGCCGCGGCTTGGTCTAATGCACCCTTATGAGCCTTCATTGCAAGACCCTTTGGCACTAAATAATTACGGGCATATCCATCGGCAACGTCGATGACATCGCCCTTTTTACCCAAAGATGCAACGTCAGATCGAAGGATCAGTTCCATTACTCTTCCTCCATCGTCGCTGTATTTTCGCTGTTTATATCGTCTAACCCGTCTTCTATTTCTGATGTCAGCTCGACGTCATCTGCAAAGTCAACGTTTTCGACATCAAGATCAATCATCTCGATGGCGTCGTCGCCGGCGAGCGAGCGGTCTTCACGATCTCGACCACGTCCTCCTGAACCGCCTCGGCCTGCGCCTCTGGCCGAAGTAACGCGAACCGCGTAAGGCAACAGGGCCATCTCGCGGGCGGTCTTGATCGCCAATGCAATCGCACGCTGTTGTTGGGTGGTAATACCTGTTACTCGACGAGAACGGATCTTGCCTCTATCAGACAAAAAGCGACGCAAAAGATTTACGTCTTTCCAGTCGACATATACCGAAGACTCTTGGCCGAGAATATTTGCCTTCTTCTTGTACTTCTTTGGATTCTCGCGAACTTTGCGCTCGCGTGGTGCAGACTTGCGTGCCATTTAAAAGGGCTCCTCATCATAGGGCGGGGGTTCAGAAGCTGTTTTTGCACCACTGCTGGCGCCGCCGGCCTCTTGTCCTCCACGACGTTCATTTCTGACAACCTGAGCAGTCGCCCATCGAAGACTTGGACCCACCTCATCAGCTATTACTTCAACAACCGAGCGCTTTTCGCCATCTGGGGTATCCCAAGAACGCTGCTCAAGACGGCCGGTTACTAAAACTCGTGCGCCTTTTTGCAAAGACTCACCTACATTCTCAGCCAACTCTCTCCATGCGACGACATTGAAAAAGCTGGTCGCCTCTTCCCATTCATTGTTGGTCTTATTTTGCCAACGACGATTTACCGCCAAACCAAACTGACACGTTGCTGCCCCTGAAGGCGTATAGCGCAATTCGGGATCGCGAGTCAGATTTCCAACAAGGGTTACTGAGTTTCCGGACATAATTTTTCTCGATTCTTATCGCTAATTACTCATCATCAGGAACGGTTGCAACCAGAACAGCCTTTTTGACTGAGGATTCTGGCAACCGGACGATCTTGTGGCGTACCACCTCGTCAGCGAGACGCAAAGAGCGACCCAGTTCATCAACCAAGTCGGCTTCTCCCGAAAAATCGATGACTACGTAATAGCCCTCGGTTGTATGACCAATGGGGTAGGCAAACCGGCGCCGGCCCCATTTATCAACCCGGCCAACTTGGCCCTTGTGTGACTCGATCAGTTCGGTGCTTCGATTTAGTACCGCCTGCATTGCGGACTCTTCGAGCTTAATGTCGAGGATGATCATGACTTCGTAAGGTCGCATAAGCAGACCGATACCTCCCTGTGGACACGACGCGTAAACGCCAGAGGCCCCTGACGGTCAGGGGCAGGGTTTGATTTGAATGCCATCGTAGGTGGATTGAACACATCACACAACCTAGCGATGGGGTGTGACATCGACCCTCAAGAGCCTTTAAGGCTTAAAACAGCTAGCCCGAACAGCCGCCACTAGATAGAGCAAGTGTAGAGCCCGCCACAACACCGAGAGTTGGCAGGTCACCCTTTGGTACTTCCAGTGCGTATAGATAAGGTCGATCGGCGCCATAAACGGGGCAATCCAGGACCTCATCGGGGCAGGGTTCCATATCAGCTGACGATACGAACGCTCCGTCACTGTCAAAGAACGCTATAGAAAGTGGAATACGAGTGTTCTTCATGAAAAAGGCTGCTGAATTTTCAGATTCGAACTTGAAAATCATGCCTTTGTAGCCCGCAAATCCGCTTTGTTCCATCATCCCTTTGGCTTGCAAGACCGCCGTGTCGGCCAAAAGAGCGCATCGCTCCTCTGCCTCTTTCAACTCCTGAGCGCTAGCTGCAGTAATAGTAAAGCCGACCTCAGCGAAGGCCTCGAATGGAGTGCGTGCGCCGCGATTGGGCATTGACGCCAACGTTGGGCTAGTTCCGGTAGCGGAATCTGGTGCTAGATAGGGATCGGCGGGCCCGTTGGCATTTCTTACAAACGCGCTCACAATTCCCACTAGCAAAACCACAGCGATAGCTCGGGCCAACCACACTCTTACTTGAGGATCATCGACAGGTTTGGGAGCTGGTATGTACTGGCCCGAAGGCAACATGGAAGTCACTTGGTTGTACGTCCATACGCTTCAGCGAGAGCCTCGCCAAGTTCAACGCCCACGTGATAGCTCTCAGAATCTGACGGAAAAGCTCCCTTCCTAACATCGTTTGCAAATGCACTCAGAGCCGCAACCGCCTCGTCCTTACCTGATGCGTAACGTCGAACGAACTTTGGCATAACCCGGTCTTGAAGACCCAAAACGTCATGAAACACAAGTACCTGTCCATCGCAATGGGGCCCGGCGCCAATACCAATGGTTGGCACTCGTACTGACTCTGTAACCAGCTGAGCCACTTCGGTAGGTACGCACTCGAGCACGATGGCAAAAACCCCAGCCTCTACCAAGGCATGAGCGTCTTCGAGTAGACCCGCCACCGCCACCGCCTCAATTCCCTGAACTTTGAAACCGCCAAGTGCATTAACCGACTGCGGAGTAAGACCGAGGTGGCCCATGACGGGTACTTCTGCATCGATAATTGCCTTGATCATTGGGACTCGTTTCGAGCCACCTTCGAGCTTTACGGCCGTGGCCCCTGAACGAACAAGCTTTGCGGCATTTCGAACGGTGTCTTCGGCTGAAAGGTGATAGCTCAGCCAAGGAAGATCGCCGACTATCAAGGCCTGTGGCTTTGCCCTTGCCACCGCAGCAGTGTGATGAGCCATATCTTCAATGGTGACCTGCAAGGTGTCGTCATATCCAAGTACCACCATCGCAAGTGAATCGCCAACGAGAATTATGTCTGCTCCGGCTTCATCGGCCATTCGAGCACCGGGGGCGTCGTAAGCAGTGAGCATCACCAGTGGATCTTGTCCACCGGCCACTTTATGAGAACGCAAAATAGGAATAGTGAAAGACATCTGTCTCGTAGGCCTCCTCGGCCGTCCAGCGCCCAATGGCTACCGGCAGCAAAGGTCACTATATCGCTGGGTCTCCAATAGAACCAGGGTCTTTAATTTGACCTATTACGTTGAAGACGGTGCGACCGTTGAAGGCGGGATGGTAGTTGTGCTGGTGTTGGTGGAGGTTGTCGTTGTTGTTGGAGGCAGGGTGGTAGAAGTCACCACAGGCACCGAAGTAGCAGGATTAGTTGGCTGAGTTGGTGTTGAAGAAGTTGATGTTGATGAAGTGGTTGTCGAAGATAGATCGGTAGTCGGGGGGAGTGCACCAAATATTTTGCCGGTAAGAGAACCTGGCGCTCGGAAAGATCCTACGTATCTAGCTTCTTTGGCAACCTCTGTCATATAGCGGCGAAACATCGTGGCCGGTAGCGATCCACCAGTAACCGTGCCAACCCCATGCACGTTGAGAAGACGCCGCTCTTGGCCTTCGGGATAACCCATCCACACTGCTGTCGAAAGCTTGGGGGTGTAACCGACGAACCAAGCGTCGCCGTTGTCGGTTGTGGTACCGGTTTTACCTGCGAGGGGTTTTCCGAAATTTGCTCCGGCACCCGTGCCGCCGGGAGTAACTGTTGTTTGTAGGACTGTACTTACTATGTCGGCTTGCTCGGGTTCGAGAACCCTGCGCTTAAAGGGAGCTGCCTCTTCGAGGATTTTCCCATTGGCCTCCGAGACGCTGATCACCAAGCTAGGCGTAACCTGCAAGCCCCTTGTTGCGAAGGTTAAATAGACGTCAGCCATTTCCATAACCGAAACCGAAGCGGTCCCAAGAGCAATGGATGCAACGGCCGGCACCTCGCTGTCTATACCAAGACGCCTGGCACTTTCGGCAATTCGAGATGGCTTCAGAGCTTGAGCGAGTTGTGTGTAGACCGTGTTTGAGGACACCTTGGTCGCCTCGATAACGCTCAAAGGTCCATGTGCGGCACCCCCATAATTGCTAACCGTGTAGTCCTTACCGGCGTTTGCACCAGGCAAGACAATTTGGCCAGGAGAATCCACGACTGATTCAACGCTGTAACCCTGGCGAATGAACTCTGCAAGCACAATTGGCTTAAAGGTTGAGCCAGGTTGGCGCCCAGTACCGCCGCCTTCAGTTCCCATCGCATAGTTGACCTTTGATGTGTCCCAGTCGCGCCCGCCAACCATTGCCTTAACTCGTCCTTCGGTATCAAGTGATACCAATGCACCGGCTGGGTCTTCTGGCTTGTCCAAAGTTCCGTATACCGCCTCAAATGCGGCTGCTTGCAGATCAAGATCGAGGGTCGTGTTAACTCGCAAACCCCCGCCCGTAACCTCGGCTTCGCCATATATAGAAATCAGTTCTGCTCTTACGGCCTCTACAAAATAACGAGCCCCGATATTTTCATTCGAAAGACGAGCTTGGCGAAAAGCTTTTCTCTCAACCACATATGAACTGACAGGAACCTTGACTAGGGCATCACGCTCTTTGTCGGTTATGTGACCTTCTGCCACCATCGCATTGAGAA
>CAYGGL010000109.1:4838-6832 GCA_964349215.1 uncultured Acidimicrobiaceae bacterium
CTCGCCGCTGATCAGCAATCTTTGGGTTTCGGTTCGCGTCAGCAGGTTCGGGAGCAGTAATAAGGCCTGCAAGGTATGCCGCCTCAGGCAAGCCAATTTCTGTCACGCTCTTGCCGAAATAAATCTGCGACGCCGCTTCGACTCCTGAGGCACCCCGACCGAAATAGATCGTATTGAGGTATCTCTCAAGAATCTCTTTCTTGTCGAGTTCGCGCTCTAACTTCACTGCCAGCGTCGCCTCTTTTAACTTGCGCAAAAGGGTGCGTTCCTTGCTCAAGAACACGTTCTTCACATATTGCTGGGTGATAGTGGAACCTCCCTGAAGAGGTTTGCCACGAAGATCGGCTATGGTGGCTCGAAGAATAGCTTTGAAGTCGACGCCACTATGACTGAAAAAGTCTCGATCTTCTGCAGACAACACTGCATCAATAAGAACAGGGGCCATGTCACCGAGCTTTTTTGAAACCCTATTTTCTTCATTGGAAAGCTCCGCCAACTTTCTGCCTTTTGAATCAAATAAGAAGGTGGTTTCGAGCGGAGGATCAGCTTCGGGAAGCGGAACCTGCGACAGAACATAAAAGGCTCCCGAAATTCCCAAAACGGTTAACAGGCCAAACAAAAAAAGGACCCTACGAAATCGCCAAAAGACGTTTCGTTTGGGGATTATCGCCCGCCCAGATACCTTGACAGCCTTGGAACGTTTTGAAGGAGGTTTAGAAGGAGACATCAGCTAAATCGATTGTACCAACACCACAAAAGACAAAAGTAGAACAGCGCAGGCACCTATCGACGCCCAGGACCCAACGGAAGGCACCGAGGAAGGTGCCGGGTCTGATTCGGCTTGAACCAAAGAGCCAACGAGAGTTGAGAGTGTTTTGATGTTCTGACGACCCAAGAGCATGCTCACCACTGTCACAATCGCCACTACGGCCACAACCGGCGCAGTTCCCTCAGACCAGTGTGCAAAGGGCATATCTGACAGTTGATCTGATGTGTCGTTCATCACCCAGCCCCAAGTCGAGGGGGCGACTACCAACCAAGCGCCAAGGCCCGCACAAGCCCAGCTGACGCGCTTATCCAATCTCTGGCGTTTTTCTAATACTGACGATCTGGGCAGAGACGATCTATCGAGGAATCCGTACAAGCTCAAAGCAAGCATTGCTCCGAATGCAGCGTTTAAGAGGGCATCTTCGAAAGTCACACCATTTGCCAGGTGGCTCACCAAAACAAACAAGCCTGGTATTGCAGCTGCAGTTGTTAACGGTGAAGGGGCCACCATGATCAACATGAATGCACCGGCTAATAGCCATGCCACTGTTGGTTCACCTTCCGCTGAGGTAAAAATTTGTGGAATGGCAAGCACCAAAGATGGGGCCAACATCAAGCCGATGGCTCGATCGCCGGTTTTGCTCGCAAGCATGAAGGCAATCATCTGCACGACCAAACCAAGCACCAAAAACCCGGCTGCTGAGTTGTCTGAAAGGTCGATATTCGCAGCAATTATCACCAGCGCTGTTCCAAAAACACCAAGGGCAAGTGATGGATTTTTTGCACTTTCTGTTATCCATGCTCCAGCAACCAAAAGAGCAGCGGCTATCGCCAAGCCAGAAAATGCATCGCTCGTTGTGCCAGAACCAGAGCCAATAACAAGACCAAGCATAAGAACAGCCACCGCAGCGTGGCGGATCGCAGTAGCTCTACGAGTTATCGGGTTATGGATAGATGCGACAAGTAATGCCGTTATGACTCCCGCCGGCCCTATTGGTCCATTGGCAGTCACAGGGCCGGCTTGAACATCGCCTGCAATCGTTATCAGGAGCCAACCAAATCCACTAACAAGGCTGATGGTTTGAGCAATTCTGGATGCCGCACCTGCGGTCAGGGTCTGAGTTGTAATAACGACCGACATCAGCGGCGCCAATAAAACCAGCCATAACAAAAGGGGCTCTAGAGGTTTCACCGCATAGCCCTTGCAACAATGCACATAACCAGTG
>CAYGGL010000110.1:0-4418 GCA_964349215.1 uncultured Acidimicrobiaceae bacterium
TTCTGATTGTGCTTCTGGCGAGACGACCACAAGGTCGTCGTTGGGACTCTCAGCCGCCGATTTCGCTTTACGTTGAGCTGCTTCCCATGCAGCTTGAACTCGCTTATCCGGCGCAAGAACCATTGTCATATTCCGCCCATCAAGGCGAGGGACCGCTTCGATCTTGGCAAGGTGAGTGGTATTCGCTGCTACATCATCGAGAATCTTCATTCCAAGTTCAGGATGATGAACCTCACGACCCCGGAACATGATTGTGACCTTGACCTTGTGTCCCTCTTCCAAGAAGTTCACGATTTTATGGGTCTTGGTGTCGAAGTCTCCCTTGCCGATCTTCACCCGATACTTCATTTCCTTAATGGCAGCCTGAGTGCTCTTACGCTTTGATTCCTTGGCTTTTTGAGCTGCCTCATACTTGTACTTGCCATAGTCCATGATGCGACAAACTGGCGGATTGGCCTGAGGGGCAACCTCGACTAAATCAAGGTCCTGCTCGCGTGCGATATTAAGCGCTTCCGCTAATGGAGTAACTCCGACTTGTTCGCCTTCGGCAGATACAAGACGAACTTCTCGCGCTCGGATGCGATCGTTGATGCGAGGCTCGTTATTTGCAGATGTTGAGATTGGGCATTCTCCTCGGTTTGGCCAATCCATCAATTTGGTAGGAGTGGCAATCGGAGGAAAGCGGACCAAGCCTCAAATGCTGGACTCAAAGCCCAATTTTGATCGACCCGTCGTGCACAGCTATTGCCGGCAGCCGGGTGGGGCAAAATGCTTTTGGCACTCGCCCGCTTTCCAAATTCAGTTGTGGCGCTAGGGTACCACCATGAGCAGCATATGGACACCAGGCGGGGAAGTACCTATAGAGAAGGACAAAGGTACTAAATCAACACCGCCCCCCAAATCTAGTGGAATGCCACCTGGTGGCACTGTTGATCCTGATGATCTTTCACCAGAACAACGAGCACAGATGGAAGCGGAATTTGCCGCAATGCAACAGGAGTTGGTCAATACTCCCGCATCGGTAGTGATTGCCAACCATGCAATCGGACTTTTCCAGTTGGCCGCACTACATCTGAGTGTTCAACCGCCCAATCTAGACCAAGGAAAACTCGCCATCGATGCCCTGGGCGCACTGGTCGAAGGTCTTGCCGGCCGTCTAGAGGAACACGAAGCCAGCCTTGTCGAAGCCCTCACCCAATTGCGCATGGCTTACGTTCAGGTGAAGTCAAAGGCCGAGTAAGCCCCACTAGCCAGTGCGAGTTACAGAGGTGGCTTCGTAGCTGCCTTGGCGGCCGGGAACAAGTTCGAAGGCGACTCGTTCGCCAACGTTGATTTCTCGGCCGCCCCCAGAAATAGACGTGCAATGAAAGAACCACCCGGCTCCGCCGTCATCAACGACGGTTCCGTATCCAGCATGATCGTCGAAAGTTTTAACTACGCCGACTCCAAGTGAGGCCATCGTGTCAGCGAGCCGCGTCAGTGGACGATCTTGGCCAAAGGAAGCTCGATGATGTCGCTTCCGCCTGCATCTTTCAATGCCGGTATAAGCGTGTTGATGGTTGACTTGGCCACGACCGTCTCGACAGCGTAACCACCATCACCGAAAAGCTTGGAGACAGTGGGTGACTTCATTGATGGCAACAAGTTGATGACGTTGTCAAGATCACCCTCGGCAACGTTTAGCTTTACCAACACCTTGCCCCGTGCCTCAAGACTTCCCTGCAAAAGTGTGTGCAACTGTCCCATTGCGTGGCGCTTATCGGGGTCTTCGTATGCCTTAGGGTTTGCGACCAATTCGGTATAGCTCGTCAACAGGGTCGCGATGATCCTGAGCTTGGCTGCACGCAGTGCCCGGCCCGTTTCAGTTATCTCCACCACTGCATCGGCTACATCTGGAATCTTTGCTTCGGTTGCACCGTGAGAAAGTCGAACCTTTGCCTCAACGCCATTTTCGGCCAAGAAGCGCCGGGTCAATTCTGGATACTCCGTCGATACTCTGGCCCCTGATGGTAGATCACTGACTTTTTCATACGGCGAGTCATCCGCTACTGCCAACACCACTTTGATGGGTCGAGCCGTTGCCTTTGAGTAGTGCAACTCCCCCAACGAAACAACGTCACTTGCAGTTTCTTCTATCCAGTCTCGACCGGTAATGCCAAGGTCATAGAGTCCCTCGGCCACATAAGTGGGTATCTCTTGGGGGCGCAAGATCCTCACGTCGATAACGCGGGGGTCATCAATGGTTGCTTTGTAATCAACATCAGAACTGCGAACCACGGCTAAATCAGCCGCTTCAAACAATTCAAGAGTTGCTCGTTCAAGCGAACCCTTGGGAAGAACAAGCTTGAGCACGTCTATCGACCTTTCGAGGCCTGAGCGGCCTTTGGAACTTGGCGCAATAAATCGGCCATCTCGATAAGAGTTTCGGCCGACTCATAACCCTTGTTTCCGGCCTTGGTGCCGGCGCGTTCAATTGCTTGTTCGATTGTCTCGGTCGTTAACACGCCAAATATGACCGGAATGCCAGTATCAAGCGAAGCTCGTTGAATGCCAGATGCGCACTGACCGGCGACTTGTTCGTAGTGGCCAGTCGCCCCTCGGATTACGGCCCCGAGACATACCACCCCGTCGTACTCACCAGAGGCCGCTAGTTGTTTGGCAACCAATGGCATTTCAAATGCGCCAGGAACCCATGCAACGGTTATGGACGCCTCGTCGACTCCATGACGAACCAAACCATCAAGCGCTCCGGTTAACAAACGCTCGGTAATCAGGTCATTAAAACGACCACAAACAAGAGCGACACGTAAGCCGTCGCCTCGCATTAATCCTGCGTATTCAGTGCCGACTGACCGGCGTCGTGGTTCATAAGACGTCATCGAGACCCTCCAAGAGATGACCCATACGCTCTCGTTTGGTGCGTAGGTAGTGGATATTTTCCGAAGTAGGAATTGATTCAAGTGGAACTCGATCAACGATCTCAAGACCAAAACCTTCTAGACCACCGTACTTGGCCCTGTTGTTGGTCATGAGCCTCATCGTTGTAATGCCAAGATCGACCAAGATCTGCGCCCCAATGCCATACTCACGACTGTCTACCGGCAGACCAAGTTCGGTGTTCGCATCTACCGTGTCATGACCTCGTTCTTGGAGTTCATAGGCAAGCAATTTATTGCTGATGCCAATGCCTCTTCCCTCATGGCCACGAAGATAGACAACAACACCTGAGCCCTCATCTGCAATCAGTTGCATGGCTGAATCAAGTTGACTACCGCAGTCACAGCGCAAAGATCCGAACACGTCACCCGTTAGGCACTCACTGTGAACTCGCACCAATACGTTTTCTTTGCCTTGGACATCGCCACGCACCATTGCAAGGTGATGTTCACCATCGATAAGTGACTCAAATGCATAGCAAGTGAAGTCACCCCATTCGGTAGGAATACGTGCCTCGGCCATGCGCCTGACGAGCTTTTCGCCCTGTCGACGATGCCGCACAAGGGCTGCTATCGAAATCATCAAAAGACCATGCTCTGCGCAAAATTCTTCTAGATCAGGAACTCTCGACATTGTTCCATCATCATTGACCAACTCACACAAGACACCCGCTGGGTAAAGGCCGGCCATGCGTGCAAGATCAACGGCAGCTTCGGTATGGCCGGCGCGCTTTAGTACGCCACCTTCTCGATAGCGCAACGGGAAGATGTGGCCAGGACGGGCAAGATCTTTAGGTCTGGTGGCTGGGTCGATCATTGCATTGATGGTTGCGGAACGATCAGCGGCAGATATTCCAGTTGTGGTGTCGTGACGGTAGTCAACAGAGACGGTAAAGGCCGTGCGGTGGCTTTCGGTGTTGTTTGCCACCATTAAAGGCAGGTCAAGTTCTTCGAGGCGATCGCCCATCATCGGCAAACAGATCAATCCAGACGTGTGTCGTACAAAGAAAGCAATCTTTTCGGGGGTCGCAAACTCGGCAGCCATGATTAGGTCGCCCTCATTTTCACGGTCTTCGTCATCAACCACCACCACGATCTCGCCTCGCCCGATAGCCGCAACTGCCTCATCGATCGGTGCGAATTTTGAGCTGCGGTTCGTATCGTCTTTGGTGCTCATGCGTTCTCCCCTTGCATAGCGGTTTCGATATCTGCCAACTCAGCGTTTTCACCGGCGAGCAGACGTTCGATGTGTTTTGCCATTACGTCGACTTCAAGATTGACGCGATCTCCCGGGCCTTTATAACCAATGGTTGTGACCTCACTTGTATGTGGAATCACTGCGACGGTGAGTCCGTCGTTATAGAGATCGACAACAGTGAGGCTCACTCCGTCAATTGTGATCGAACCTTTCGCAACGACATAGCGACTGAGATCTCTCGGCATCTTTATTGCCAGATCAGGTGCCGCTCGCAATATCTCACC
>CAYGGL010000110.1:4428-6672 GCA_964349215.1 uncultured Acidimicrobiaceae bacterium
CACCGGTTGCATCGACATGGCCGAGCACCATGTGTCCACCAAGTCGATCAACAAGGCGAACGGGGCGCTCAAGATTTACTCGATCACCAACGACTAGATCACCAAGGTTGGTGCGGTCATAAGTCTCATCGGTGACCTCGGCCTGCCACCACCCCTCGCCCTGATCGACAAGAGTCAAACAGCACCCATTGACGGCAATAGAATCGCCCAAAGTTGCGTCTTGTAAAACGGTCTTTGCCGCAATGCGCAGATCTTTGCCCTCGCGAAGTTCCACCGTTCCGAGTTCTTCGACAATGCCGGTAAACATCTATGCCTGCCTTGTCATGTGATTGGCCAACTCGACTCTTAAGTCATCACCAAGTTGTTGGACTCCCATAATTTTGCCTTCCCAAACATCGGCCATAGTCGATGCACCTGGGCCTGCAAACAATGGACGAGCGTCATCACCGCCAAAGAGTTTGGGGGCGAGGTAGATCATGTAGCGATCGACCAAACCAGCTCGATGGAATTCACCTGCAACCGTTGCGCCGCCTTCGACCATGACCTGCATCACGCCTCTTGTGCCCAGTTCATCTAGAACCTCGACAACCCCACCCTCCATTTCGATTGCCGGGTGCACCTTTGCGTCTTCAGGTATTTTTCCAAGTACCACTCGAATAGGATCACGGCCCTCGACGTGGCGCACGGTAAGCGACGGGTCATCTGTTCGAACGGTTCCCGCACCAACGATGATCGCATCGCTCTCAGCTCTGATGCGATGGGTGTCTAATCGTGCAGGCTCGCCGGTGATCCATTTAGATGTTCCATCAGGCGCAGCTGTTCTTCCATCGATGGTGGCAGCCAACTTGAGAACTACCCATGGGCGCCCAGTTGTACGGTGCTTTACATAAGGAGCCAGTTGCCCGCTGATTGCCTCTTGCTCGACTCCAACGGTTACTTCAATGCCTGCATCACGAAGTCGCTCGATGCCTTTTCCTGCAACTCGGGGGTCAGGATCGGTGATTCCGACAACTACTCGCTTTATGCCGGCAGAGATGACCGAGTCGGCACAAGGAGGGGTGCGACCATGGTGAGAACACGGCTCAAGCGTGCACCACAATGTGGCGCCCTTGGCTTGGTCGCCGGCAACAGAAAGCGCCACTGCTTCTGCATGCATGCCGCCAGGGGGTTGGGTCGCACCGGTAAATCTCTTGCCATCGACCGATTCGATAACACATCCGACCCAGGGATTGGGGGAAGTTTGGCCACGGACGGACGCGGCGAGATCAATTGCTTGTCTCATCACCTCTCCGTCGTCCACGTCCATCTCCCTCAGTTGGGGACGCGCGACAGAATGCCCGCGCCCTCGCTCTCATCCGGACTATGACCGTCGGCCCTGGAGTTCCACCAGATCGGCCTTCACAAAATTCTCATGAAGGTTCGCGGACTATTACCGCCGGTTGGGATTTTCACCCGACCCCGCGAGGGGCATATGTGTAGCAACTCGAAGGTTAAGTGTAAACCCAATGAAACGCTTTATGCCCGTTTTGGCCTGGCGCTCTCTTTGCAAGGTCGCACTCTCTGGTTCAAGGGTGGTGAGTTGGAGACCCTGCGAGAAGTGAAAGTGCATGAGGAATGACGTCGATAACACTAGAAAGGCACTCGACCGCACCCTTTGATGATCCCGGGGTGTTTAGGATCAGCGCTTGGCCAATGCTGCCGGCAGTTGCTCTCGACAAGCGCCCAAGTGGATTGGTGAGACGAGACGCCTCGGCAAGTCCTGGGGCCTCACGCTCGATCACGGCTTTTGTTCCCTCGGGCGTAAGGTCACGAGGGCCAAAACCCGTGCCACCTGTGGTAACAACCAGACCGGCAAAATCTGCGCATAGTGCCTTGAGCGCCTCGGCAACATTCTCAACACCATCGGCGACAACACGCTGGTCGACTACCTCAAAACCCTCAGCCATGAGCACGTCAACCAAGGCAGGTCCAGAAAGATTCTCACGGGTCCCCGCTACCACCCCATCAGAAACGGTAAGGACTTTGGCTTTAGGTTTGGCCATGACAAACAAGCTAGTGCCCGATCAGGTCTTTCTGCTCTCTGCAAATGCTACTTAATAGCCATAAAAAGCCATAAAACTTGGAGATTTGTGGCTATTACGTAACAGTCAACTCGGGGATTGACCTAACTGCGGGTGAGGCGTAGGCAAAACATGCCGTCGGTGCCTTCTGATTGGGGAAGTAGTAAAGAACCTCGTCCGTGGG
>CAYGGL010000111.1:0-5510 GCA_964349215.1 uncultured Acidimicrobiaceae bacterium
ATCTGATGTCGCGAGACATTGCAGAGATACGTCTTCGACACGCTAGCCTTGAGATCGTTCGTTTCGTTCAGGAGGTGGGTTGCTGATGGCGCATATCGTTCGTCCGACTGCAGAGGACACCGCACGCGCCGCCGCAGCGTCGGAGGTGTTGGGGGATCGTCAGCCTTCGCGCCGCAACCTTCGTGTCGTCTCGGCGGACGCGGTCGATGGGGATGCAGTCGAGTTGTCTGAAGCGGCGTCTGATGCGTTGGCCGAGGTCCTCGAGCTCTTGGCGCGGGGTGAGTCGGTGAGCATCGTGGGTGTGGAGTCGGAGATCACGACCCAACAGGCGGCAGATCTGTTGAACGTGTCGCGTCCGTACGTGGTTGAGCTGGTCGAGCGCGGCGAGATAGCGCATCGCAAGGTTGGTCCTCGCCGGCGGTTGCGTCTCGCGGATGTGCTGGCATTCAAGGAGATCGACGACGCTCGCCGCCTTGCGGTCGCGGATGAGTTGACGGCGGAAGCGCAGCGCCTCGGCCTTGACTATTGAGCACGTTGTGGCGACCGATCGCCATACTCGACGCGAACGTATTGTATTCGGCGCCGTTGCGGGATCTGTTGATCCGTCTGGCCATCGACGGCCAGTACCAGGCTCGATGGAGTGAGCGGATCCTCGACGAGTGCTTCAACAACCTGCAGGCCAATCGTCCCGACCTAACCACTGTCGCCCTGGCCCGTACCCGCAAGCTTGTCAGTGAGGCAGTCCGGGGTGCAGCAGTGAGCGGTTATGAACGCTTGGCCCATGAGCTGACCTTGCCTGATCTTGACGATGTGCACGTCCTTGCCGCAGCGCTCCATACGGATGCCAGCGTGATCGTAACTTCGAATCTGGTGGACTTTCCCGACGCGATCCTCAGTCCGTTCGGCATCGAAGCGATCGATCCGGACAGCTTCGTCGCCCGGCTCGTCGAGCAGGACTGGGAAGGGGTGATGGATGTCATCGAGCGCCAAGCGGCCGCCCTCGCCAGCCCGCCCATGACCCCATCTGACGTGCTCGATGCGCTTGCTCGTAACGGTATGTCCGACACGGTGGATGCGTTGCGATCACAGCTGGAGTAACAACGGTAGCCGAATGTCCTCTGATCTGGGATGACGTGCCGATGTCCTAACACTAATAGCTTTATATAGTTATAAAAACTATATAAAGTTATGAACATGGATCATGTCGATAAGCTTCGGCGAGTAATCAAGGCGAGCGGAATGACCCAAGAGAGCCTTGCTCGTCATCTTGGTGTTTCCTTTCCGACTCTCAATTCATGGGTCAATGGGCGTTCCCAGCCACGACGAGCGGCACTCACTCGTATAGATCTCGCCTACGTCGAGTTCGTCGATGGAATCCCACTGGATGATGAAGGTCTAAAGAAACTGATCGCAAGCGCCGAGAGCTGTCGCCTCAGGGTGGAACAGTTGATAGGAAACAAACCAAGACTCGACAAGCTGACGCTTCTTTTGACCTATCACACAGATGCCATTGAAGGCAGCACTATGACGCTGGCTGACACTGATGCGGTCTTGTTCCGTAATCAGGCACTCTCAAATAGAACTTTGGTTGAACAGCTTGAAGCCAAGAACCATCAAACGACACTGTGGTGGCTTCTAGATCGTATGAATGCCAAAGAATTCACCGTTGATGAAGGCCTCATCCTAGATCTGCACACTCGCCTCATGAACGGCGTAATCACTAACGCGGGTAGATATCGCAATCATGGAGTTCGTATTGCAGGGACCCGTGTCACCGTGGCAAATCATTTACGGATACCAGAGCTGGTCAATGAACTCTGCCTCCAACCCCCAGACACCCAAGAGTCTCTGATTGCATTCATGGCAAGACAACATTCGCAGTTCGAACGTATACATCCATTCAGTGACGGAAACGGACGTATTGGGCGCCTCTTGATACTGGCGTACGCACTACAACACGGGGCAGTGCCACCGGTCATCAAACGTGAAAGACGGGCCTTATATTACAAAGCTTTGGAAACAGCTCAGCTCAACGAGGACTACCAACTACTAGAGCAACTAATTGCCGAATCAATCTTGACAACAGATCAAGAAGTCCTCAAGGGTAGTAATTGATATTCAACACTTCAGCGCGGGTTCTGATTCGTAGACGAGACATCAGGCTCCGATATTGGCGATGACGACGTTAGGGGCATGGGCAGCGAGTTGATCGAGATCGGCGGTATCGACTGTCGCTACGACAGCACCTCCCGACAGATCTGCTACCGCGATGACGAAGGCATCGACTGCCTTTTGTGATCCCGCTCCTATGTTGGCGAGTAAATGGCCGGCTCGAACGCCAACACGCGTGTCCACCGGGTATACCTGAACGCGTTCTCGACGAAGGCCGGCGAACACTCCGGCATCGCGTGGATGTCCACGGACAACCTCGGCAAGGGCTGCGGCAACTGTTCCAACTGGAAGTTCTCTACGTCTCATCTGGGTTATCAGTGCTCGTACTCGATCTCGTCTGTCAGTGGGGCCGTGAGCCACAGCCGAGATTGCCTCGCTGTCCAAGAGCAACATCAGCCCCCCCAGCTCTGGTCTGAATCTCTCTGACGAGCGGAGTCCCAGCGTTCAACGATCTGGGCAGCCCACTCCAGGGTTTCGGGAGGAACTGGTCCGTGCTCACGTTCGAGTTCAGCTAGCCAATCATCTACTTCGTTCAGATGACGCCACTTGGCCAGATGGGCTGCCACGGCACTATCAACTGCAGCCGAGAGACTTCGCGCTCCGGCAATATTACGAAGTTCTTCAACCAGGTTGCTCTCCAGCGTTAGGGTGACCTTCTCTTTTGCCATATCAAGTATGATAGTACCTTTATACGACAATAGCTCAAGTTGAAGTGAAACATAAGCATTCAGGCCCGGTGTGCCCTCATTTCAGGTGCTCGAGAGTCGCCTCGATCGAGATAGAACACTCATAACATTTTCTGCATGGTCGTGACGCTAAGCCATCTATTGAACTTGCGGCCCACTTCTCTTTCGGTTCCTACGACTTCAAAACCCTGGCCCTTATGAAGAGCTAAAGACGCCTCATGGTCGGCAACTATGCGGGCGATCACCGTGTGAAATCCGCTTACGTCGGCAGTTTCTACCAACTCGCTCAAGATCAATCGTCCCACGCCTTTACCCTGATGGTCACGGCTCACATAGACCGAATCTTCAACGGTCGTCCGATAGGCAGGGCGATCTTTATATGGCGATAGAGCGCCAAATCCTGTTACTTCACCCTCTGAATCAACAGCAACCAATGTGGCGTGTGCCCCCGAACGAGCGGCAAGCCAGGCCCGCTGATCTTCCAAGGTGCGTTCCACAAGATCAAAGGTCACAGTCGATGTCGAAACCTCAACGTTATATATGCGACGAATCGCCTCAGCGTCTTCAATTTGGGCGAGGCGAACCTTCATCTCCACAAATCTAATGGCCGGCGAGGTAGATAATTCGGTTACTACCATTAGAACCGCTAGCATCGACGGGTCTAAGTCTTACTAACCAAGGTGCCCCCTTAGCTCAGTCGGCAGAGCATTTCCATGGTAAGGAAAAGGTCGTCAGTTCGATTCTGACAGGGGGCTCTCGCAATAAGTAGAACCTATACAACATGGCGGCGTAGCTCAGTTGGTAAGAGCGCTCGGCTCATAATCGAGAGGTCGCCGGTTCGAGTCCGGCCGCCGCTACCAAAGTCCATCTAAAGCTAAAGCGAAAGAGAAATAAAATGGCCGGTGAAAAAAGAATAAGCGTGACCTTGGCTTGTGAGGTTTGCAAGCGTCGCAACTACATAACCACAAAGAACAAACAAAACGACCGTGAACGCATTGAGATGAAGAAATACTGCCGATGGGATCGAGTGCACACAGTTCATAAAGAGACTCGATAATCCGCAGCTTTAGTAACCATCTTGAACAGTGAGTGGTCCAACTTGTGATGCCTGAGGCTTTAGCTGACTTGGTAGCCGCCGCTCGTGGCGGTGACCGGGAAGCGTTTGACGAGTTGGTTCGCGAAACGTTTGCGGACACTTACACACTCGCCTTCCGCCTGGTGGGGCACGAGGAGGATGCACGCGACGTGGTTCAAGAAGCTTATTTAAGGGCATATCGAGGTCTGGGGAATTTCCGCGGTGATGCGCAGTTCACCACATGGTTGTATCGCATAACTGCCAATTGCGCTTCTACCTATCTGGGCAAGCGTCGGCGTCATCGCCACGAAGAAATGCCCGTAGACGATCTCATGCCAGACACCCATTTTGTGGGGGACCCAGCGGCTAACTCTGAGGCCTCGGCTCTTCGCAGTGAGCTAAATGTTGCCCTTCAAGAGCTTCCTCCAAAGCTGCGTACCGTTGTTGTTCTACGTGACGTATACGACCTTCCCCATGAGGCGATTGCAGAAGAACTTGGCATTTCTGAATCGGCGGCCAAGGTGCGTTTGCATAGAGCTCGTCGCCAACTTAGAGAGCGACTTTTCCCACTGCCTGGTGAAGAAGGAGCATCACATGCGATGTGAAGATCTGACCGAATTGACTTCTGCGATGGCCGACGATGATCAAAGCGAACAACTGACTCAACTGGCTCAAGAACATCTTGATTCTTGCCTTCGCTGTCAGGCCGAGATCGTCCAATACCGAAAACTGATTAAAGCACTACGTGTTCTCAGAACTGAGGTTTTGGTCCCGGGTCCTGGCTTGTTGGACGAAGTGTTGGTGGCGCTCGAAGAAGCGGGCGAGCGTGGAGGCCTTCGTTTGTTGCTCGGAGGTCGTAAAGCGGCTTATGCCGGAGGTATCGCTATGGCCACAGCCGCCGGCGCAGCGGGCGTAATTGTGTTGGTCAGCCGGTCACGACAACGCCGCATGGGAATAGCCAGCTAAGCGATCGACTGGGTTTCCAAGAAGAACTATCAGAGAATATTCCAAATCGCCTCAGGTATTTCGCGATTCGGCTGCTATTCTCGCCCGCGGGCTCATTTTGAGTTCGTAAACTCAAAGAGGCCCACATACCCCGCTGAGTCTCTCTGAGGGCAGTAGCTCAATTGGTAGAGTCCCGGTCTCCAAAACCGGCGGTTGGGGGTTCGAGTCCCTCCTGCCCTGCTCTTAAATTTAAAATCCTGTTGGAATATTTAGGTAGGAATAAAACTGGTGGTTTCTTATGGCGATGAATAGACAAACAAAGAGGTTGCTCCAAAAGCAGGGCCAACTTGCTGCTGATGGCGAATCTCCTGCTCCACGCAAAGACACACGGCCAGTGCCCAAAGCTCCCAAAGAGCGAACTAGCTTGATCCAATACATCCGAGAGGCTCGCGGCGAGTTACGTAAGGTGGCGTGGCCCAACCGTCCTGAGATAACCCGTTACTCGATTATTGTTCTGGCCACCATGGTGATATTGACTTCTTTCATTTTTGGTCTTGACTATGTATCAGCCAAAGGCATCTTCTTTCTCTTCGATTCGTGAGCGTGATGGAAACTAACGACGACTTAAACCC
>CAYGGL010000111.1:5520-6389 GCA_964349215.1 uncultured Acidimicrobiaceae bacterium
ATTCTGATGACATCCTCGGTGGTGGCACCTCTGATAGCCCAGACGATGATCACCAGCTACTTGCCTTTCTAGGCGCAAGCGACGACAAGGACGAGGCTGAGATCCAGTCAGAAACCGCTTTGTTGGCTGTTGATGTTGCAGACCTAGAAGTAATTGATGCCGAGGACCTCATTGAAGAAGAGCCCCCAGCTCCTAAAAGGCCGGCGTCTAGTCCATACGACCGTCCTGGTGATTGGTTCGTTCTTCACACTCAGTCGGGTTATGAGAAAAAAGTGAAGTCAAACCTTGAGAGCCGTATCTCATCGATGACCATGGAAGACTCCATCTTCGAGGTAGTCATTCCTATGGAAGAAGTCGTTGAGTTCAAGGCGGGCAAGAAAGTCGTCGCTCAAAAAAAAGTCTTTCCCGGCTATCTCTATGTTCGATGCTTCCTAGATGATCGTTCGTGGGATGTCATTCGCAACACTCCAGGTGTAACGGGTTTTGTGGGCTCCGGCGGTAAGCCAGTGCCGCTTTCTCGCCACGATGTTGAGACTGCTCTCGCTGTTCCAGAAGAGATTGAATACGAAGCCGGAACAGCCCCTAAGCGCCAACGCCCCAAGCTCGAATACGAAATTGGCGACACGGTCCGTGTCAAAGAGGGTCCCTTTGCAGACTTTTCGGGCCAGATTGCCGAGATCAACGAAGACCAACTCAAAGTCAAAGTCTTGGTCAATATCTTCGGACGAGAGACTCCCGTGGAACTCGAGTTCACACAGGTGGCCAAGCTTTAAAAGGTCGGTAGTTATTTACAAGTTGCTGATCGTTCATCATCCAGCCAGACTGGGCAACTGTCGTTTCTAGTTATTTATCCATCTCACCCATTTCAG
>CAYGGL010000112.1:0-6388 GCA_964349215.1 uncultured Acidimicrobiaceae bacterium
GCACCCGGCGCCGATACTTCGGACACCAGATGATGTGGTACTTCGCGAAGTACTCCGTCTTGTTCGTCGACTGGTATTCCATCACGTCCACCCTACGCAGCCCCTATGACAACGAACCGATCCTTACGAGGGAACGCTTACGCCCTTCGGCCCTGAAGGGCCTTGACCCACGACTGAAGCCATGGGCTTGCGGCCCAGATTCAGTCAAGAGGTGTCCAAGTAGGAAATGCCAAATAGGCAGCTCCCATGTGGTCAACGATCCTGCCTTTTTTTCTAAGGTGTGGAATACACGGTGCAACGAGTTCTGGTCCACCGGCGAGAGCGGCGTACTCGGCAAGGCTTACCATTAAAGGGCCGGAGTCGATATCGCCATCGCGAACGAGAGCATCCAATACCAAAGTCGGCTTACAAGGTTTCGATTGATCGATCACATAAGAGTGATAGACGATTCCTTCGAAAACTGACACGGCACAAATAATCATTCTGGAGATGATACTTTCCCAGAGTCTTGCGATTTGAGTAGTGTCTCAGTCTCAGAAGGTCGCAAGCTCTAGCGGACGCTTACAAAGGATGTTTTAAGTGAACAGTGGCGATACTGCGTGGATGTTGGTCTCGACTGCCCTGGTGTTGTTTATGACTCCAGGGTTGGCTTTCTTTTATGGAGGCATGGTCCGTTCGAAGAGCGTCTTGGCAATGCTCATGCAGAACTTCATGGCCATGGGTTTACTGGCGGTGTTATGGGTAGTGATTGGCTTCACTTTGGCATTTGGCAATGTCGGTGACGGTGGCTGGTTGGGAAATCTTGATTTCTTTGGTCTAAAAGACGTAACCGGAAACTCTGCCTTTCCTCTCGCGCCGACCATTCCATTCGTATTGTTCTGCGCCTATCAGATGACCTTTGCGATCATTACGCCGGCTCTAATCACCGGTGCTACCGCAGATCGTCTGAAGTTCAGCGCTTACATGGTTTTCATAGGGGCTTGGCTGATAGCTGTTTATTCTCCCGTGGCCCACTGGGTGTTCGCAGGAGGATGGCTTGCTGAACTAGGAGCCCTTGATTTCGCGGGCGGTGCCGTCGTACACATTAACGCTGGTGCCGCTGCCCTTGCATTGGTCTTGGTGCTCGGGCGCAGACATGGCTGGGGCAAAGAATCAATGCCGCCTCATTCGCTGCCTCTTACCATGTTGGGAACTGGCATTTTGTGGTTTGGTTGGTTTGGGTTTAATGCTGGTTCTGCTCTTGCTGCCGATGGTATTGCAGCTCAGGCATTCATGAACACCTTTTTGGCAGCCTCTGCCGGAATGTTGGGCTGGGTGCTGGCTGAACGATTTAAAGATGGGCATCCGACAACTCTCGGAGCTGCCTCAGGAGTGGTTGCCGGCCTTGTTGCCATAACTCCTTGCGCCGGCTTTGTGGGTGGAATGAGCCCTATAATCATCGGATTTCTTGCGGGAGTGATCTGTCTATTTGCGATACGCCTGAAGAATATTTTCAACTACGACGATTCTCTTGACGTCATCGGCGTTCATCTAATTGGTGGGCTCTTAGGATCGATATTGCTGGGTCTTTTCGCCGATAGTTCGGTTAACAAGATTGCAGTAGATGGCCTTTTCCTTGGGGGGGGAGGGGGTCTGTTGATGGACCAAATCGTTGCAAGCGCTGCGACTTTTGGATTTTCGTTCATTGTGTCACTGGTACTTGCCAAGGCAATAGATGCGACAATTGGTTTGAGGGTGACTCTCGATCAAGAGCTAGAAGGTCTAGATCGAAGTCTGCATTCCGAAAGTGCTTACTCGGGGCTTGAGTCTTAGTTCTATTGGGCCTGGTCGCCGAAGCGCTGCCAGCCTGCGTCTGTAATAGAACGTTCTTCAAAGAAGAGACAGTTTTCGGGGCAGGCAAATGGCGTCTGTTCCGCAGCGTCCATTCGACAACGCTGAACTTGATCGCCGTTGGCCATCGTCCGAGTTGAGTAGTGCCGACAATCGAAACGAATAGCCATATGGGCATTGTAGTAATTAAATCGCTTCAGTAGCCCTCAGGAAGTTCCCATCGAGCCCTAAGGTTGAATTGTGAGCGAACGTTTGGTTGTTATAGGAGGGGATGCGGGCGGTATGGCAGCAGCGTCGCGAGCGCGGCGTCTACGGCCCGATTTGGACATTGTTGCGATTGAAAAAGGTGACTACACAAGTTATTCGGCTTGTGGTATCCCCTATTTGATTGGGCGTGAGGTAGGCGTAGTAGACGAACTTGTTGCACGCGATCCGCAAGAATTTCGTGAACATCTGAGAATTGACGTTCGAATGCGCCATGAGGCGATGGCAATTGATTTAGATCGCAGAGAAGTAGAAGTTCGTGATCACAGCCATAACCGTACGATCAGACTGGGGTTTGATCATCTCATGTTGGGGATGGGTGCTTTGCCGCTGCGGCCCCCAATGCAAGGCATCGATAACCCTATGGTTCATGGGGTTCAAAATCTTGAAGACGCATCCTTGCTCATTGAAGATATGGAAAAGCGTGAGATCAACAATGTGGTCGTTATTGGTGGCGGGTATATAGGTCTGGAAATGGCTGAAGCATGTGTTCGGATTGGTCTGAACACAACGTTGGTTGATCGGGCAAAAGAAGTTATGGGGACTCTCGATCCTGATATGGGTGCAAGGGCTAATCAGGCAATGCGAGAATTTGGCATAGATGTTCGTACATCTTTAGATGTTGAAAGCATCGAAGATGGAGTTGTCCATACGGTTGATGGCGACCTTGAGGCAGACCTAGTCATTCTTGGGCTTGGGGTAAGGCCAAATGTAGATCTTGCAACTGAGGCCGGCATTGAGTTGGGTGCCGGTGGGGCAATAGCGGTTGACCGACGTCAACAAACCAGCGTCGAAGGAGTTTGGGCAGCCGGTGACTGTGCAGAGTCATACCACCTTGTGTCGCAGAAGAAGGTTCATATCGCATTAGGGACGGTGGCTAACAAACAGGCATTTGTGGCAGGTACAAATATTGCCGGCAGCTATGCCACCTTCCCGGGAGTCGTAGGGACAGCAATTTCACGAATCTGTGGCACCGAGATAGCCCGTAGTGGATTAACCGAGCGTGAGGCAGACGAAGCAGGGTTTGGATATCAGGCAGTAACTGTCACGAGTACAACGGCGGCGGGCTATCACCCAAAGGCCGAGCCAATCGTGGTCAAGATGTTGGCCGAGAATTCAAGCGGACGTTTGCTGGGCGCACAGATTGTTGGAGGACAGGGCTCGGCAAAACGTATTGATACGGTTGCCACCGCATTACACGCGAGCATGACAGTGCAAGAGATAACCCAACTCGATCTTTCATATGCTCCCCCATTGTCACCACTTTGGGATCCTGTGCAGATGGCAGCTCGTCAAGCTCTGTCGATTCTTGAGAAAGGCTAAGGCTTGGAGCCTAAGGTTGGGTCCCTTCGTGATCGACGTCTTGAGGTAATTCAGAATCGTGATCTTCAAGGGAGGTCACTTTGTAAAGCTTTGGCCAATACAACCGATGCTTGGGTTAGCGAATTATTTGATGCGGTTGTTGGGCCAAAAGATTCGAGCGGCCTGGCTCTTGTTGCCGTAGGTGGTTATGGAAGAGGCGAGCTGGCTCCAGGAAGTGACCTTGACCTTTGGCTTTTGCATGACGACAGACCCGACGTTTCAGAAGTAGCCGAACGACTTTGGTATCCAATATGGGACTCTGGAATCAAATTAGGACACGCTGTTCGCACTCCCAAACAAGCATTCAAGTTGGTTACAGAAGACCTTGATACTGCTACAGCTTCTCTTTCTATGAGGTTTCTGGTGGGTGACCAAAAACTGCTGGGTGACCTTGCGTCAGAAATGACCGAACAGTGGCATAAGCGTTCAAAGCGCTGGCTGGCCGAGATGGCCGAGCGCACAAGAACTCGACACGAGAATTATGACGAGGTCGCTTTCTTGCTTGAGCCTGACATAAAAGAAGGTCGAGGCGGGCTTCGAGACATTCACACCATTCGTTGGATCCAAAGCGCTCGGCCGGTGCTTCACGAAGGTGATGAAGCAAAGCTGAACACAGCCGAGGAAACTTTGTTGGCGGTTCGAGTGGCATTGCATCGTTCTATGGAACGACCGAGTGATCAGGTTCTTTTAGAGCGACAAGATGATTTGGCCAAATCGCTTGGATTGCCCAGTGCTGATGCACTTATGGCCCTGGTGGCGTCGGCTGCTCGCAGCGTTGCATGGATCAGTGATGAGAGTTGGTCCAAAGTCGAGTCGTCCTTGAAGGGTCCGACGAGCATGGTCTTCCGCAGAGACCAGCCCATTGGCGAGGGTCTGGTATTGCGCGATGGGGAAGTTCATATTGAATCCAACGTTGACATTGCGTCAGACCCATCGCTGATTTTTAGGACATCGACAGCAGCAGCGCGCCAGCGCGGTCGGATAGATCGAGATTCGCTGGTACGACTCGTGGGTTCTCAACCCGTCATGGACGGTCCTTGGCCCGATGAAGCACGACTGGCCTTCGTTGAATTGTTGGGTACCGGCCACGATGCAATTCGAGTTATCGAGACCCTCGATCAACTCCACCTGCTGGAGCGTATTTTGCCCGAGTGGGCACCCGTACGAAGTCGTCCCCAACGCAACGCCTATCATCGTTTCACAGTTGATCGACACTTGTGCGAAACCGCAGCCAATGCTTCCCGATTGTGTGACCAGGTGAGTCGCCCAGACCTGTTGCTTGTTGGCGCATGGCTTCACGACCTGGGTAAGGGCTATCCCGGAGACCATACAGAAGTGGGCATGGAGTTGATGGAGACTGTGGCCACTCGAATGGGTTTTCCTCTTGAAGATGTCGCGGTTCTTGTCGATATGGTTCGTTTGCACCTTCTGTTGCCCGATGTCGCAACGCGGCGAGATTTATCCGACCCTTTGGTGATCAACTCAGTTGCACAAGAGGCCGGTTCGTTGATCACCTTGGAGTTGTTGGCCGCGCTAACAGAAGCAGATTCGCTGGCGACTGGTCCTTCGGCATGGGGCACATGGAAAGCCGAACTGGTCGGTGTGTTAGTAGATCGAGTTGCCAACGTATTGCGCGGTGAAGAAGTCGGTGATTTGAGCGCTGGGCAATTCCCAACTGATTCGATAAGAGCACTGATGGCCGAGGGCAACGAGGTACTTGAAGGTTCGGGCACAACCTTGACGGTGGTGTGTGCGGACAGACCTGGACTGTTCAGTCGAGTTGCAGGATCTCTCTCACTTAGGGGGTTGACGGTTTTGGCAGCCGATGCCTACAGCGCGGGTGGGATGGCAAGCTCTCAATTCAAAGTTGAACCCGGGCGTGATCCAATTGATTGGGATGGCGTATGCGACGATCTTCGCAAAGTACTGAAAGGTCGTCTAGCGCTTGAGGCGAGACTTGACGAACGAGCTAGAACCTATAGGTCCCGTTCATCTGCGTTTTCACTGACAGCCCCTGCGTCTGTGCAAATAGATAATCTCGCTTCGGGTAATGCGACTGTTGTTGAAGTGCATGCACCTAACCGGCTTGGGGTGTTGTATCGAATTACCAAAGCACTTGCCGAACTTGACCTCGATATTCGCCTGGCGAAGATCTCAACACTCGGCCACGAAGTTGTCGACTCGTTTTATGTCTGCACGATGGACGGAATGAAGGTTGAAGATCGAGATCACATTCGAGAACTCGAACGAGCGATTCTCCATCAACTCTCGCTGACCTAGTGAGTGCTAACGGGCTCCTGAACTACTTCCCGAAATACTGATCTGCCAACCTTCAACCTTTAAAGTCTTTTGGAATCCCGGAACAACCGCGCATTTAGATATCTATCTGCAGCTATATATGTAAATTGCACATCAAATTTACTACTCATCTTGTTGGTGCTTGTTAATTCAACTGCAACGTGATTAGCACCATCTGCCTGGTCTAATTCGATCTTAAGTGTGTGGCCACTCTTAATAATCTGACACCTTTGGCCTGTTAGCTGTGGAGTACCGGCACCATGACGTGAAATGGTGTCACCGATCTCCACTGGACACACCCTACCGGCCATATCGTTGCCAGCCGCTTCGACAATAATCTCTAATTGAGGATCTCGGGGGTGCAAACTAAAGACCAATCGATCTGTCCCAGTGACAAGGCTTAGGTCATGCACACCAACGACGACGCTTTCTGTGCCATCGTCGAATCGCTCGAGCGAATCTACACTCACATCTTTCATTGACGATTCCACCACCACGTTTTCAGTAGCCGTATATCGACCAGCTAAAAACGCGGCAACGATCATCACAACGGCCGTTAGAGTCATCCGACAGAACGAGCATCGAAAGAGAAAGTTCATATGCTCATTAGTCAGACGACTGCGATTAACATAAC
>CAYGGL010000113.1:0-6237 GCA_964349215.1 uncultured Acidimicrobiaceae bacterium
CTTCAGGGACAACCAGCTCATGGCGAACTGGGTCGTTTTGGTAGTTGCGAATCAACACGTCGACGGCCCCGTCAAGAGTCGCCGAAAATAAAAGAGTCTGTCGGTCAGGTTTGACCTCATCGAGCATTCGTCTGACTTCGGGCAAGAAGCCCATGTCAGCCATGCGATCTGCTTCGTCCAGTACAACAATCTCGACGTCGTCAAGGCGTACAGCACCTCTACGAATCAGGTCACCAAGGCGTCCGGGGCATGCGACGATAATGTCGGTTCCCCGTCTCATCGCATTCAGCTGAGGTCCAAATCCAACCCCACCATAGAATGCTTCGATGGAGCGCTTCTTTGCCCGTGCCAGCGGCATCAGTCCACGCTGAATCTGTGAAGCCAATTCACGAGTTGGCACCAAGATCAAAGCCTTGGGCCTATTTGGCCGAGCCTTTCCAACTCTGGCCACAAGCGGTATGCCAAAGGCCATCGTCTTGCCAGACCCGGTAGGGGCACGACCGCACACATCACGGCCTGCCAAGGCATCGGGAATTGCCTTTTCTTGAATAGGGAAAGGGCTATCAATGCCCGCTTTGTTCAAACAGGCGATCAGATCGTCAGATACGCCGAGTTCAGAAAACGTTGTCATTAAAAAGTTACTCCTGCGCGCAGCTGTAAAGCTTGCACACTAAGGGCCAGCGACCAGCCCGTTGTGGGACTTCCTTTAAACGTGGTCGTAACCACTACTGCGTCGCATTGCAGCAGGAAGTTTGGCCGCACACGAAGGCAGTCCCTCCACAACGGCTCGCCGGCTCAAAGCCAGCGCTCACCCGGCACCGCCAAAGCGGTATAACCGGAAGACCTGGCCATACTAGCACCGATGACCCAATAGTCCTCATAGTCCTCGTCTGCATAGTCCTCGTCTGTCGCTCAACCAGACTTTATTGCTCAGTCTTCATCGCTCAGTGCGCTGATCATTTCGTCCGCTGCGCTATATGGGTCGAGGCGACGCTTGATGACATCGTTGTGCAAACGTTCGAACTTGGGGCCAGACGTTACGCTCAGGGCCTTTTCTTCTAAGCGATATAAAACGATTGAACGCAACTCTTCACGCAAGCGCTTAGCTCTACGAAGAGCCAACTCACCCGATGCTTCAAGGTGGCTACGGTGCTCACCTATTGCCTTCCATAGGACGTCTATGCCTTTCGAGCTAACCGCCACCGTCTCGATAATTGGAGGGCGCCAGTCACCCAGATCGCTGAGCTCCAACATCAACTCAAGGTCGCGACGAGTGTCAGCAGCTCCTTGACGGTCTGCCTTGTTTATTACAAAGAGGTCGGCAATCTCCATGAGTCCTGCCTTATTGGCCTGAACTGCATCACCCCATCCAGGGTTCACCACTACAACGGTTGTGTCCGCAGAACCGGCTATCTCGACCTCGACTTGGCCAACCCCAACCGTCTCAACCAAAACCCATGGCTTGGCCGCAGCATCAAGTACACGAATGGCCTGGGGCGTGGCCAAAGAGAGTCCGCCAAGGTGACCACGAGTAGCCATCGAACGGATAAATACTCCGGGATCAAGAGCATGGTCTTGCATGCGCACTCGATCACCCAAAATGGCTCCACCTGAAAAGGGCGATGACGGATCAATCGCCAAGACAGCCACCTCTTCGCCGCCAGCACGCACCTCGGATATTACGGCATTGGTCAATGTTGACTTGCCCGCTCCTGGTGCACCGGTGATCCCCACTGTGTAGGCCGACCCCCCATGAGCAAACGCCAAACGCCCGACTTCACGTGCTAGGTAACCGCCTTCTTCGACCAAAGACAATGCACGGGCAATTGCCAATCTCTCCCCGAGAAGGACTCCCTCGACAAGTTGTTTTGGGTCGCGGCCGCGCGTTGACATGTGGTGGGCTCCTCAAACATTACGGCGAGCAATCAGCTCAACGCCGAAGTTTAGAACTCACTCAGCCTTTAAGAGGCAATTTCTCCTACTGCCGATGAGGAGACTTCGACCACCTCGGTCACGCCTTCAACTCGATCACGCAATATGCGCTCTACGCCGGCCTTTAGAGTCTGCGCCGAAGACGAACACCCAACGCATGCTCCTGTGAGTTCAACGGTCACGACACCTGTCTCTTCATTGACATCGTGCAACACGATGTCGCCACCATCAGCTTGAAGAGCCGGGCGCATCACATCAATGGTCTGGAGAACTTTGTCTCTCATGTGCTTTCCTCGTCTCTGTACGTCTTACAAACCTGTACGTCTACAAACTTCAGGACTTCTAGTCCTACCCATTGTCGCCGTCCGGCACCTAAACAACAACTCTTCGATAGGTAGGCCATGCTCTTTGCAACGGCCTAGGATGCTCATCACAATTGGAAATGTCTTTCAAGGGAGTGAAATGCATCGTTTCCGGCCATCAGTCATTGTCATGAGTTGTACTTTTGCAGTGATCTTTACCATAGGTGCGTGTGGCTCTGACCAAGACCCGGCCTTTGATGGACCGACGACCACTCGCCCAGCTGGTGGAGCCACGACTTCTACTACCTTGGCGCCTGACGTAAAGGTGCTTAGTGTCACCGTTACCGGGAACAAACCCGAGGGTGGGGCCCAAGTGGCGGAGGTGAAGCTTGGCGAGAATGTCCGCATAGAGGTAACAAGTGACACGGCCAATGAAGTTCACGTTCACGGTTATGACCTCACGGGAAAGCTGGAGCCCGGAGTGACAACCCGCATAGATCTGTTGGCTGACAAAGCCGGTCAATGGGAAATAGAGCTTCATGAAGGCAAGGTGGTCATCGCCACCTTGAAGGTGACCAATTGATGCAACTCGGGGCCATCTTGGCTCACGGGGTGGGTGGTAGATCTGACCTTCCAGTTCCGGTATGGCTCTTTTCATATGGAGCAGGTTCTGCGCTGGTCATCTCGTTCGTGACACTGCACATCTTGTGGAGAAAGCCACGACTCGATGCCGTTGCTGTCGGAGTGCCGGCACCTTCGTGGATTAAGTCTTTAGCCGCACCTACCGCTTTCATCCTCCGCCTTTTGGGGTTGGCGATCTTTGGGCTCGTGATAACAGCGGCTTGGTTCGGCGACAAGAGCGCCGTATCAAATATTTCCCCGATCGTCGTCTACGTCTTGTTTTGGGTTGGACTTCAGGCCGCCTGTCTAATCTTCGGCGATCTTTGGGCCCTACTCAGCCCTTGGAACACATTGGGCCTGGTTGTCGAACGTTTCCGCCGCTTACCTCAGTCAACGGTTCCGAACGATGGGCACTCAGACAATGACTCCTCGACTCATTGGCCTGCCACTTTGGGTATCGGAGGTTTCGTCTGGCTTGAACTCTGCTATCACGACCCGGCTTCTCCACGAGTGATCGCCATAGCTCTGTCGATCTACACATTCGCCATGGTTGTGGTCCTTGTACGACATGGAAGACAGCGTCTGAGCGTTGCCGACGGTTTTGCTGCCTGGTTCGGACTGCTTGCATCAATGGCGCCCATCTATCGCGATAACAATCAGGGCTCTTACGGTCCAACAAATTTGCGACTCCGTTGGCCCTTCACTGGCCTGGCCGAAGTAAAACCCAGACGCGGGACATTGGCACTCATTATGGTCGTATTGGGATCGACTGCATTCGATGGACTTTCACGTTCGAACTGGTGGCGAAATCTTGCAGACGACTATTCGGGTTGGGGCTCAACCATCGTTTCTTCGATAGGTCTGTCGTCAACCATTGTCATCATGGCAGCCGCATACTTTGGCGCAATGAAGATGGTCGCCTCAATAGGTGGACGCGAGTCTTCAGATTTAGAAACTGCCTTTCTTTCTTCTTTGATTCCGATTGCTCTCGCATATGCAATTGGCCACTACTTCAGTCTCTTCATCTTTGAAGGCCAACAGGTTTTTGCTCAGGCTTCAGATCCATTCGGACGAGGCTGGGACTTGTTCGGAACCATTGACTGGGTTGTCAATTACAACCTGATATCGACTGATCTGATCTCTTGGATCCAAGTGATCGCAATTGTTGGAGGACATGTCACCGGAGTTGTCATCGCTCACGATCGAGCCATGGCGATGTTTGACATCAAAGTGGCGACCAAGAGCCAGATTCCCCTTCTTGTTGTGATGGTTACTTATACGATTGGCGGACTCACTCTGTTGCTGGGAGCCTGAAGACCATGATTCGAATACTTGCTCATCAAGGTGGTTGGGACGAAGCCTTGTATGTTGCGGTTCCCATAATTGTATTTGCCTTCCTGCTTAGGGTGGCCAAGAAACGGGCCCACCAAGAGGCCGAGGCCGAATCCAAGAATGAAACAAACTCACCACTTGACCCAGAAATGCCGACTTAACACTTGTGGCTCGCCTCTTCACCCGTTACCCCAACGACGGCGAACTGATTTCTCAATGCATTACACCCCGAAACGATTTAGTCGCCGAGCGCCTCACATCTAAAGATCAATCTGAGGACTCAGGTTCGACAACATGGACTTTCGAAGCAGTACATGGACCCTTTAGACGCTACAAAAGAACAGTCGTTGAAACCCCCGACCTCATAACCGTAACGACTGGCTATTCGCTTGGAATCCCCTTTTTCGGCTTCTTGATGATTCTTCCTGTCAGAAGAACTCTCCGCCATCTTCCATCACCTGATACGCCAGGACGCCAACCTTGGTGGGCGCCTCCCGAGCGCCTTGATCACCGTGGAGCAGCGGTACTCGGCACTCTTGCAGCAGGTGCCTTGTTGAGTGGATATCTGGGAACCCTCGCTACCCAAACGATCACATTCATAGCGGATGACTTCGGATTGGAAACGACATCTAAGCAAAGCCAAGTGCTTGCGTTTTTACGAGTTGGAATCGTCATCGCCCTGGCGCTCGCAACTCTCGCGGATCGTATTGGCCGACGTCGCGTACTTATTTGGACTGCGACCGTTGGTTCTATAGCAGGAGCCCTTGGGGCGCTTGCGCCAAATCTGGCCTGGTTGATGGGTGCCCAGCTCTTGTCTCGGGCAATGGCCACTGCACTGGCTGTGATCATCGGCGTAGTTGTCGCTGAAGAAATGCCCAAGGGATCGCGTGCTTATGCAGCAAGCCTCATTGCCATGACAGCAGCCTTGGGGGTCGGCATCTGCGTGATGCTTCTTCCCCTAGCCGATCTTGCGCCCGAGGGGTGGAGACTCATCCACGGTTTGGTCATTCTCGGGCTTCCACTTTCTCGTGCCATCAGCAAGCACCTACCCGAGAGTCGTAAATTCATTGAGCCACATCGAAATGTCTCTCTTGGCGGCCATGGCAAGCGCCTGGCTTTGCTTGCCCTATCAGGATTCCTTCTGCTTTCGTTTGCGACACCGGCATCTCAATTTCAAAACGAGTTCCTGCGCAACGAAAGAGGGCTCTCTGCATCAGGCATCACTCTCTTTACCATCCTCACTGTTACGCCGGCCGGACTCGGCTTGGTGTTAGGCGGACGACTCGCAGACACAAGAGGGCGACGGCGCATCGGAGCAATAGGTGTTGTTGGAGGAAGCCTCTTGACTCTTGGCATCTATTTCTCAAGTGGATGGTTGATGTGGGGATGGTCTCTCGTTGCCGGAATCGTGGGGGCAATGTCGATTCCAGTCCTCGCCGTGTACGGCCCGGAACTGTTCCCAACTTCTCTTCGTGGAAAAGCCAACGGAATCATCGTGGTTTTCAACGTGGCCGGCAGCGTAACGGGGCTACTTCTCGGAGGCATCCTAGCTGATCACCTAGGACTCAGTAAAGCCCTATCTATCTTGGCAATCGGCCCGCTAATTCTGGGCGTCTTGTTTCTCACCTTGTACCCGGAAACAGCCCATCTCGACCTCGACGAACTCAACCCCGAAGACCAGCCAGCCAGATAGGTCTTGAATCTCACCCGGGGTCAGACCCGACCACGGGACCACCACCCAGATCATGCTCCAGATGACCGCCTCACGGCGGTAATCCCCTCTCTGTCTTGTCACACCCCTGGCTTAAGATAAGAACATACGTTCTGTATCTTAAGGGGAGTCTCATGAGTATCACCGATGTCGATCATTGCGCCGACGAGGTGCCACTTGAACGCCTTGAAGCTGAGATCACCGAACTTTGCGGTCATCTAACAGCTGGTGAATGTCGATGGTTGTTGTTAATAGCCGAATACGACAGACGAAAGGGCTATGAGACCTGGGGTTGTCACAGCATCGTTCAGTGGTTGGGTTGGAAGTGTGGATTCAAAG
>CAYGGL010000114.1:0-6224 GCA_964349215.1 uncultured Acidimicrobiaceae bacterium
TACGAATGCAGACATGGCTTTATATCGAGCCAAAAGCGGTGGACGCGATCAAAGTGTCCATGCCCCCATTAATGAAATGCATTTAAAGATGGAGCCCGCGTGATGGCTAGAAAATCTATTTCAAAAAGATATGCCGGGCGATTGGCAGGGATATTGTACCTGTCCACGACTGTAATGATGACGGGCCTCTTGTTGAGTCCCCTGGAGTTTAATTTCGAAAGATCGACCCTTTTCCCGATGCTGGTAATGACCGTTATCGCTGGGCTGATTGGACTGTTTGCGCCCTGGGACCGCTGGCCTCAGCGAGCCAGTCTTGGGTTGGCTTTGTACGCATATGCACTGATGGGCATCACTCCTGTCTGGACCAAGCTGAATCCGGTTCTGGGATTTTCCTTCTATGTGCTGGTCCTCGTTTGGGTTGGCCTGTGCCAACCCAGGTTTAGTTCCTTGGCACTGACACCTGTGGCGGCGGGAACGATGGTTACTGCTTCTATAACTTATGGTGGTGCAATTACTGCTGATCTGATCATGATCGGCATCGCTACCCTTCTTGTTGGGGTGGTAATAGGTGAATCGCTTTCCTTAACGATGAATATGTTGGCCAAGGCCGAAAATCTTGAGAATATGCGCCTTGAAAAAGTTGAGATGATTGTTGATGCTGCAGAAGATTTGGCAACGCAGGTCAGCCTCGAGGGCATTGGGTCTCATTTGTCATGGTATGTCGGAGAGATCATTGGCGCGGTTGGTGTCAGGACCATGGTCTTAGATGCTGAGTTTGAAGAATCAGCGCATTACGACTGGGGAACTGTTGATGAAAGCTCCTGGCAAGTACCTGATTGGATTTGGCAAGAGATATCCGAAAATCCCTGGAGCGTCCAAAGCCCTGCCGATCTTGGTTGGTGGGCCAACTGCGAAGAAGTGAAGAGTGTCGTGTGTGTTTCATTGCACGGGTCAGGACAGACGTTTGGGCTACTTGCTGTTGGGCTTGCTGCAGAGCCAACTGGGGTCGGCATGATACAGAGCGGGAGTACCAGGGCGCTTGCAACTCAAGGTGGCCTTGCCTTCGAACGCGTCAGGGCAAACCTTGTTCTACTCGATCAATCTTTGCGGGATGAATTGACAGGGGTGGGGAATCGTAGGCATGCAATGGCCTTGTTGGGCAGGGTTGGTCCCAGCGACGGAGTGGTCATATTGGACCTCGATCACTTCAAGGATGTAAACGATTCTTTCGGGCACGATCGAGGCGATGAATTACTTAAGCAGCTGTCTGAGTATTTGACCGAAACTCTAAGAGACGTAGACGCTGTAGCTCGTTATGGCGGAGACGAATTCTTAGTGGTGTTGTGGAACGCGGGAGAGAACGTTGTGGAAGTATCCGAACGTTTGATCGATGGTTGGAGGGCCCTTAACCCAATAACATCGTTGAGTGTTGGGGTGGCTGTTCATCATCATGAGGCAACTGCCCATGAGACGTTCCTTCGTTCAGATGCTGCGCTTTATGAGGCTAAGAGCCGAGGAAGAGATCAATGCGTTGTAATAATGGCGGGTCAGGATCTTCCCGCATTCGGCTTAGGGCAAAAGAGGGCGGCTGGGAATATTTCCGAGCTTGAGGAATTGGACCAGCTCCCCAGCTGAACACAACACCTTGAGTCCTTCTAGCCTGGAGAGCCAGTCCTTATTTCTTCGGTGAAGATCAACCGAATGATCGAAGCGATTTAATACCACAACGCATGGCCAATCACTAAGGGCATCTAGAGATAGGCGAACTGCATTGATTGTTCCTAATTCGCTATCGCCTACAAGTACCACAAGGTCAGGTTGAAGAGTCCGTGCAATATCTATGACGTCGCCATTACTTGCTTGAGGCGACTTTACGCCACCTGCGGTTTCGATAAGACCAATTTCTACATAGCGTGGCCAGGTAACTTCGTCGATCAACTCTTCGATGGTGAATGGCTCCTTTCGAAGTGCCTCTGCTGCCATTGGAGGAGCCATTGGTGTTTCATACCAACGGTGGGGAGGGCAGACGACTTCTGCTGGCTCATTACTGGCCTCACTCAGCACTTGAGCATCAGTGGGTGATTCACCTGGAGCAAAAGACTGAGCGAGTTTTCTGGCCGCAACGGACGTCCCAGCTTCTCTCAACATCCGAAGGGTCTGAGCACTGATCCAGGTCTTTCCTATTTCAGTATTGGTTCCACATATAAGAACCAATAATTCAGGTCGATTCTTATCCTCGATATTCATAGTCGCGTCACCAGTCACTCATTGCACGATATCCAGGGTCGCCAGGGCTTTAACCAGTTGATCTATTTGGTCATCTTGATGTGCAGCGCTAATTGCGATGCGCAGCCTGGAACTTCCCTGAGGAACTGTGGGGGGTCGAATTGCTGGTACCCAAAGACCCATCTCAAGTAATTGCTCAGAGGCCTGAACGGCTCTTTTTTCTGACCCAAGAATTATGGGAATGATCGGTGAAGGGTTCCCAGGACTCACGCGGTTAATAAGGTCTCGTAGCCGTTCCTTTAATCGCTCACCTTCTGTAGATGTGACGATCCTGAGTGCAGCCAATGCAGCTGCCGTATCTGATGGAGTCAGCGCTGTTGTAAAGATGAACGATCTTGCCTTGTTGATCAGTAACTCGGTAAATTGTTTAGGCCCCGAAATGAAGCCTCCAAGTGAACCGAGAGTTTTGGACAGCGTGCCCACACGCAGTAATTCAATCGTATCGCTGTCAATAACGGCATCTATGTCAATACCGAAAACATCATGTGCCTCGTCAAGGACTAGCAGTGAACCATGATGCCCTGAGCACTCGATTAACTCACTGAGTTCAACGATGTCTCCATCCATCGAAAACACTGTGTCTGAAACCACGATGGTTCGTTCACAGCCCTCACGCCGGGCCTGCGTTAGCAAGGAATCAAGATGGTCAAAGTCATTGTGTTTATAGACCTCGATTTGGGCTCCAGAAAGTCGACAACCGTCGACGATTGATGCGTGGTTCAACCCATCTGAAAAGATGCGAATTCCGGGCCGTCCAAAAGTCGTCAATACTCCTAGATTGGCGGAATAACCGGTTGGAAATACGACTGCAGATTCACTCTTTTTCCAATCCGCAAGAGCAGACTCAAGTTCTTTATGTATTGGTCTTGTTCCAACGACCAATCGAGAAGCACCGGCACCTGTTCCCCAGCGATCTAATGCGAGGTGAGCGGCTTTGATGACTTCATGATGATGGCTGAGACCCAAGTAGTCATTCGAAGCAAATGAGATGACCTCTTGTTTGTGGTCAGACTTTTTGTGATCGAGTAGCTCGCCTACTGGTCCAAGAGCGTCAAAGGATTTTGTGGAGCGCCACTGACCAGCTTTTGAGATTGCAGAACTCTGATCTTGTACCCACTTGGTCCAGCTTGACAGACCTGACTCATTCATTAGTTCGTCTCATTCATCAGAAGAACAAACTTCGCCGATCGCTTCGGCAAGGGTAGCGATGATACGGTCGATCTCGTTGGCGGTGATGGTCAATGGGGCCATGATGGTTACGACCTCGCCAAGAGGACGAAGCAGTACTCCTCTTCGAACAGCGGCTGCACAAACTCTTCGACCCCAAGTCACATCTGCAGGCGGTTCGAGTAAGACTCCGGTCATCAGCCCACACTGTCGTATTTCAGATACCCCATGCAGAGGTTGAACTTGTTCTTTAAGAGAGTCATTTAATTGCCGAGCCCGTTCGACGACATTGGTCAAGACGTGTTTTTCTTCGAATAACCCAAGGTGCCTCAATGCGACTGCTGCTGCCAAAGCATTTCCACCGTATGAGTGTCCGTGATAGAAGGTTTTCTCACTCAGATCTGGGCCAAGAAACGAATTGAAAATGTGGTCAGCCGCAACTGTGACTGACATGGGTAGATAGCCGCCGGTAATTCCTTTGCCCAGACAAAGAATGTCTGGTTCTAAGCCACATTGTTCTGAAGCAAACAATGTTCCAGTTCGTCCAAACCCAGTAGCAACCTCATCACAGATCAGCAAGACCCCAAGTTCTCGACACGTTTTGCCAAATATCTCCACATCTCCTGCATCGGCAATCAGCATGCCTGCCGCACCTTGAACCAAGGGCTCTATCACCACGGCGGCCAATTCTTCCGCGTTTGCTTTCAGTGATTCGAGGGCCTTGTCGAGCCAGCTTGGGTCGTCATATCCAGGGGTTCGCAGTACTGGAAATCTCATCGAATCAAACAACTCGGTTCCGAAACCACCATCGCCCAGTGCCAGCGTGCCAACCGTGTCACCGTGGTAAGCGTTACCAAGAGCAAGATAACGAGTTCGCCTAGTGATATTGAGATTCGCCCAGTGTTGAAAAGCAATCTTGAGAGCTTGTTCTACGGCTGCTGCTCCGTCTGATGCAAAAAGAAAGTGCGGCTTGTTAACAGGAACCACGGCCGCTAGAGCCTCTGCCAGCTCAACTGTCACTCGGTTCCCATTACCTAGCATCGTGGAGTGCGCTATTAGTTCGAGTTGATCACAGATTGCCTTGTCCAGCTCTGGAACTCGATGGCCCATTGTGTTTACCCAAAGTGAAGATATGGCGTCTAAGTATCGATTACCTTCTACGTCGATTAGTTCGTGGCCCTCGGCTCGTTCAACCACGATGGGCATGTTTGTCTCATAGCAAGACATTTGGGTGAATCCGTGCCACACGACGGCCGCATCCCGGCTGGTCCAGGAGTTCTGGGGGTTGGTGAAGGGTGGCTTAGAGGCGATTCCTAAGACTAGATGGGGTCGGGATCAAGTCGATAGCCACGGCCTTGAACTGCCTTAAGAGCTGGGCCAAGTGACCCTAACCGTTTGCGCAGGCGACCGATTGTGACCTCTAAGACGTGAGGGTCGAGATCGGGTGAACCCCATACTTGTTCGAGAATTTTTGACCTGGAAACCACCACTCCAGGTCTTTCGGCCAAGAGCTTGAAAACTCCATGTTCTCGCGGCGCAAGTTCGGTTACTTCTTCTTCTATTTGTATTACCGACCCCTGAGTCGTTACTTGAACACCACCAAATACAAATTCTCGCCGCGTATGTTGCAAGTTGTCGCTTAATGCTCTGATCAATAACCCCATACGTCCAACAGAGGGTTGCACCGGGTGTTCGATACCTTCTCGGAAGGCCTTTTCGGCACAGACCGGGCCGACGCAAGCGGCAACGACTTGGCTATTAAATGATTGGCGGAGTTCATCTGCCAAGCCATGTTCATTGGCGATCAAAAAAATGTTTTGAATCGCCGGTGCGCTTGTAAAGGTGACTGCATCGAGGCGTCGTTCGCAGGACGCCTCGATGAGTTTGAGTGCAGGTTGGTCATCGAGCGGACGTTTCCATCGATAGATAGGCACCTCAATTAATTCGGCTCCTGCATCAATGATCGTGCTACTTAGCTCTGGAGAGTCTTCACCATATTGTTGAAGTGCTACTCGCTTCCCGTCTATAGATTCATCGAGCACAATAGCTAGCACTTCATCGAGTCTTTCGGTCTTGGCCCGTCCCCAAACTTCAAGCCCGCACGACTGAACTGCCCCCGCTGCTTTGGGGCCTCGTGCCACGATCTTTGCATTTCGCAAGGCTTCCATGAGCTCGTCGTGTAGACCCCATGTCTGAGCCGTTTCAAACCATGCTCTAATTCCGATTCCGGTAGTGGCGATCACATAATCGGGCGGTGCCTCGATTACCGCCGCAGTAGCCATTCGCAGGTTGTCATCAGAATCGAGGTACTGAGTTGAGATGCTGGGTCCGTGTAGAACGGTTGCACCCCTGCGTCTCAATAGTTCGGCTTGTTCTTCCCAGCGACGATCGGCGGTGATTCCGATCGTGAAACCTTCGAGTGGTTGAAGACTCTTCACCGCACCAGCATGCCCCGTTTATATTTCGTGAGCGTTTCCAACAGCTTGCTATTTGTCATAACAATGCCCGGGAGGATATTTCCAGTTTGTTTCGTTATCCGCACAAATCTTGTGAATAGGACAAAGAGTCAAGAAATCAATTGTTAATAAGCAAGCAACGATCGAGGAACCTCACGATGGTTCCATGAGGCCATGACAGTTTTTACCGACAACTTGGAACGTCGTACCTTGATTGTGATCGGAAACGGCATGGTCGGTCACAAACTTGTAGAGACTTTAGTTGAGCGTGGGGCAACCGCAGAGTGGGACATTGTCACTTTTTGTGAAGAAAAC
>CAYGGL010000115.1:0-2661 GCA_964349215.1 uncultured Acidimicrobiaceae bacterium
ATGTTGGAGCAATAGTGCGCATGGCGGCTGCCGAAAGAATCGAGCACATCTACATTGCGGGAGTCACCCCGGCACTTAATAACACCAAGGTTGGAAAGACAGCCCTTGGTACCGAGCGCTATCTCACATGGTCAGGTTTTGAATCTTTAGCCAAAGCTCTCGATCAGATTAAAGACGATGGCTACTCTTTGATTGGGATAGAACTCGCTGATCAAGCCGGGCCTTTGCATGAGGCACCACTTGTGGGCGACATATGCCTAGCTGTCGGCCACGAAGATCATGGGCTATCGGCACTTACGCTCGCTGCGTGCGATGAAGTCGCTTACATTCCCCAAATGGGACGAGTCGGCTCGCTCAATGTCAGCCAAGCCGCATCCATTGCTATTTACGAAGCCCGTAGGCGCGAGTGGACACTTCCGAGCTGAGGCTTTCTCGCAGCCAAGAACCGATTACAAGCGGGTCGGATCAACGGCGACTCGAAGGCGGCCGCTTGGCCGTGGGGTACGCATGAGAGCATCGCAAAGTATTTGGTGATCATTAGCTCTAACTAAATAACGATCTCTTACAGGTCCGATTATTTCGATGCCCTCTTGTCCAATGTTCTCTTGAGATCGAAGACTCTCTATAAAGCTCTCGGCTGTTGCGCCTGATATTTCAGCCATTGCAACCTCAGGAGGAAGCCTCAACGCTGCACGAGTAGCACCTTCGACAACTGCCACCTTCGATGGATCGGCGTGAAGCGCTGCTTGAACAACCTCATGATTGGGAACACGAGTCTGAAGAACAAGGCGGCTGTTGCGGGCTCGACCACCCAACAGGCGAGCAGAACGAGCCAGCAGGGCCATTGTCTCTTCGCTCGCCCGATAACGAGGTGCAAGAAGAGATGCATCGAGGTCGAGAAAGGCCACCAAGTTTGTTTCTCTCACGCGGTGCAATACGGCTTCGGTTCCAACTAATACAGGCGCTTGAGGCAACGGTTCGTCAGCTTTCAATTCACCTGTCACCTCGGCCACCTCTACTCCGAGAAGTCGCTCAAGATCTTCTCTCGCCCTGGCTACTCCCACACGCAATACCTTGATGCGTCCTGCCCCACAGTTAGTACAGATAAGCGGTCGAGAACTATTACAGCGAGGACATGACAATGTCGCATCATCGCTTGAGCCAACTGCTGCTCCACATTGAGTGCAGCGCGCCAACTCGGCACAAGCTGCGCATGCCAACAAACGAGCTCGGCCCTTGCGATTGAGTACGCATACCACCTGATGAGCGCCAACATCAGAACTCGTCTTGTCCGGCTCTCTGGCGAGTACCGCCCTGATGAGTTCGATAAGCCTGGGTGAATACAGGTCGACCTTGAGAGGTTCTTCACGACGACGATCAATAACATCAACCACTGGCCAGCCTGAGCGCTCGTGTGCTCTGGACAACACGGTCAACGGGCCGGCCGATAGTGCCTCCAGAGAGGGGCACGGTGAAACGAGAATGCAAGGCACCGCACTACGACGGGCCCGTTCGATCGCTACCTCACGAGCATGCCAGGTTGGGGCGGCCTCTTCTTGTAATGCTTCATCGTGTTCATCGAGCACGACCACGGCACTGAGATTGACCGTTGGGGCCCATACCGCTGCCCGTGACCCTAAAACAACCTGTGCTCCAGCCGCTGCCAATGCCCAGTCTTGGGGCATTAGCGCCGTCGATATACCTCTGGCTCGCAATTGCTTAGACAGCGTGGCCGCCTCAGAACGCGAAGGGGTTATAACCAGTGTCGTTCCACGCCGTGAAACTGTGGCGACTAGACCGAGGCGATCTTGTGCGGGTGCAAGGCGTATGACAGATGGAGAGAGCGAAGGAGCATTGGCCAAGAGTTCAAGACCAAGATCATCGACGATGGCTTCTTCAATAGCAGGCACTTTGATTGCGGGCGCTTCGGTATTGGGCAGGGTTCGCACAACTCGTTGTGGTGAAGCGGTACGTAGAAAATGACTCGCTCGACCAGCCCAACGCCATGCAGCCCAATTGGCAAGGTCGATAATTTCAGCCGATGGCCCCATGCCGGTGACCTTTGCAAGAGGCAAAAGCTTTACTCCCGCTGGTGGATCAACCCCATCTGCAACCACCCAACCGCCAACTCGACGGCCATGTAGAGCCACCCGAACCATCGTGCCGACGGTGATGTCACCAAAACCACCCTGGTCCCCGAACGAATCGGGGACCAGATAATCAAATGTCTTATTGAGTGCCGCTATATCGGGCAATACCCGAACAACTCGCTCCAAGAGGGCTACAGGCCTAAAGCTGACTTGAGATCGTCAACCCGTGGTGTGGCCTCCCAAGTGAAGTCTTTGTCGGAACGCCCAAAGTGCCCGTAGGCAGCAGTGCGACGATAGATCGGACGACGCAAGTCAAGGTCTGCAATGATCGCTGCCGGACGAAGGTCAAACAGCTGATCGACTGCCTCGGCAATCTTGATTGGATCAACCGACTCAGTACCAAAGGTCTCAACCAACAAGGAAACTGGGCGGGCAACACCAATCGCATAAGCCACTTGAACCTCACAGCGACGAGCTGCGCCAGCGGCAACAACATGTTTGGCAACCCAACGCGCCGCATAGGCAGCAGAGCGGTCAACCTTTGATGGGTCCTTGCCCGAGAATGCTCCAC
>CAYGGL010000115.1:2761-6116 GCA_964349215.1 uncultured Acidimicrobiaceae bacterium
GCATAGGCAGCAGAGCGGTCAACCTTTGATGGGTCCTTGCCCGAGAATGCTCCACCACCGTGGCGAGACATGCCGCCATAGGTATCAACGATGATCTTGCGACCGGTCAAGCCAGTATCGGCGTGAGGACCACCCAGCTCAAAGGTTCCAGTTGGGTTGACGAGAACCTTCAAGTTATCCGACACAAATGCGGCGGGGACCAAGGGGTTGATGACGTGTTCAATGAGGTCTGGTTTGATCAATGTCTCGGCATCGAGGCCTGGCTGGTGTTGAGTAGATATGAGCACCGTACGAAGGGCAACAGGCTTGCCATCTTCGTAATCAAAGGTCACCTGAGTCTTGCCGTCTGGACGCAAGTATGGAAGCACGCCCGCCTTGCGAACCTCCGAAAGGCGGTGCGCCAAACGATGCGCAAGCCAGATCGGAATTGGCATGAGGTCTTCGGTTTCGTCACAAGCGAAACCAAACATCATTCCCTGGTCGCCCGCACCTTGTTCGTTAAGAGTATCTTCACCGCCGGCACCTGAGCGACGCTCAAATGCCGTGTTGACACCTTGGGCGATATCGGGTGACTGCTCATCGAGTGAAACCATCACTCCGCATGTGTGACCATCGAAGCCATATGACTCACGGTCATAGCCGATCTCACAAATTGTCTCTCGAACGATGCGCGGAATATCGACATAGGCATCGGTAGTGACTTCACCGGCAATCACGGCCAGGCCAGTTGTCAACAAAGTCTCACAAGCAACTCGACCGTTTGGATCTTCTGCGAGAATCGAGTCGAGCACTGCGTCAGAAATCTGATCGGCCATCTTGTCGGGATGGCCCTCGGTCACGGATTCAGATGTAAAGGTCCAGTTACTCACAATGCACTCCTGATTGATACGACGGCGTCAAGTACGCCACAGGCTATTCGGCGTTTGTCGGTTAGAGGAATCGAATTCTCATTGCCTTGAGAATCGAAGATGATGACTGCGTTCGTATCGTGTTCAAAACCAACATTTTCGGCACTCACATCGTTGGCCACGATTAAGTCGAGGTTCTTGTCCTTCAGCTTTTTCTTGGCGTAATTGTTCATATCGGCGGTTTCGGCAGCAAAGCCCACCAGGGTCTGTCCAGATCGTTTGCGAGTACCCAGCTCGGCGAGAATATCGACGGTAGGTTCGAGAATGACTTCGGGTGGGCCGTCAGTCTTTTTGATTTTGTCGCCGGCCACGACCTTGGGGCGAAAGTCGGCAACGGCGGCGGCCATCACAACGACGTCAGCTTTGTCACTACGGGCAAACATTGCCTCTTGCATCTCGGCAGCTGACTCAACACGGACAACATCTATTCCGGCATCGACAGGGATCGATGCTGTTGTTACAAGCGTTACCGAAGCCCCACGGCGAGCGGCCTCATTGGCAATGCAATGACCCTGCTTGCCTGACGAACGATTTCCTATAAAACGAACTGGATCAATCGCCTCACGAGTTCCACCGGCGCTGACTACAAAGGAAAGTCCGGCCAAATCTCTGGTTGAAACAGCCGTTCTCCCTGAAAGAACCTCTTCACAAGCCGCCACAATGTCGAGCGGCTCGGCCATTCTTCCCATGCCGATGTCTCCGCCGGCTAGCGCTCCGGCCACTGGGTCAAGCACTCGAACCCCTCGCTCACGCAAGAGTGCAACGTTGGCCTGAACCGCAGGCTGTTCCCACATCTCTGTGTGCATTGCAGGACAAACCATTACGGGGGCTCGTGTTGCAAGAAGTGTCGCCACCAACAGATCGTCTGACATTCCAATTGCATATGCCGCCAGGACTCGAGCTGTCGCGGGGGCCACAACAATAAGGTCGGCAGACTGACCAAGATGAGTATGAGGACTTGGCTCAGGACTGTCCCAAAGCGTTACGCGAGCAGGTTCGGAAGCTAGTGCCGAAAAGGTCGTTTTAGTAACGAAGTTTAAGGAATCAGGGGTCAGGATAGGACTGACAAATGCGCCTGCATCGACGAGGCGACGACAAATCTCTATGGATTTGTAAGCGGCAATTCCACCAGAAACGCCAAGCACAACATGCTTGCCGGCAAGCATGATTACTCGGTGGCTGACTCGTCGGCTGTGGCTTCGGGCGTATCTACTGCGCCTACTTCGGCATCTTCATCGATGAGCTCGAAGGTGATCTTGTGCGCTGCAATTTCTTCAAGTGCAATGGACAAGGGTTTGGCTGCAGTTGAGGTGACTTGGGGAGGAATGAGAGAACCAAGGCCGTCACCAAGGTGATTGAAATAAGCATTTACCTCACGCGCACGAGATGCTGCGAGGGTGACGAGCATGAACTTGGAGCCAGCCAGCTCGAGAAGGGTCTCAATAGGCGGATTCATCATCGTATCTTCTTGCCAAGGCATGCATAGAGCCTACCAGCATGTTGAGCTATGGCCCTGAATCAGCCTGAAACAGATGGACAAATTAAGACTGGCGCTTCGCTTCAATCAGAGATGAGACCTCGCTTACGGCCCGATCAAGATCATCGTTGACCACTGTGATTGCGCCCAATTCCTGCGCCGCCTCTGCTTCTTCTGCCGCCTTTGCCACTCGACGGGCTACTACTTCTTCAGGCTCGCCTCTACCTCGAAGGCGCCGTTGTTGTTCTTCGATCGAAGGAGGCGCAACAAAGATGATGAGTGCATCCGGGTCGAGATCTCTGACCTGGCGAGCACCCTGAACTTCAATTTCCAATAACACGTCCTGGTCTTCAGGAGGCTTTGGAATAGGGGTTCCATAGAGATTGTCTAAGAAAGACGCCCATTCCAAAAAACCACCACTGTCGATATGGGCTTGGAAACGATCACGATCTACAAACACATAGGCGTCGGGCGCCTCGCCCTCTCTTTGGGCGCGGGTAGTCCATGAACGGCTCAACCAAAGAGATCGATCGGTAGCGAGGAGGCGCTTGACTATCGTGCCCTTCCCCACTCCACCGGGGCCACAGATAACGACGATCAGGAGAGTTTCTCGAGAAGTTTCTTGAGCTGGTTTTCACCAAGGCCCTGGAGACGACGGGTTTCACTGATGGCAAGTTCTTCCATGATGCGCCTGGCCTTGACTTTGCCAAGCCCGGGCAATGATTCGAGCACGGTCAGTACCTTCATCTTGCCGATGCCCGGGTCGCCGGCGGCCTGTGTGCAAAGCTCGCCAAAGGTGATCGAACCCATCTTCAGCTTGTTCTTAACTTCAGCACGTTGGCGGCGCACCTCTGTTGCTTTTTGCAAGGCAGCCTGGCGCTGTTCGGTAGAAAGACTCGGAGGAAGCGACATGTCCGAAACTTTAGCCTCGATCACCGACAACGCCGACGACCATCCCTAACATCATCAA
>CAYGGL010000116.1:0-6112 GCA_964349215.1 uncultured Acidimicrobiaceae bacterium
GAACCCTCGCGTTTTTGGAATTTCTCACTGATCCCCCGTGATGTCTCTAATTATGGCGTTTAGTCAATAGCGCTATTTGGAAAGAGTCTAAGTGATAGCAGAAGTGTGGGTCCGCCCTGGTAACTAGAAGACCTGACAAGATACGAGAGTTGCATTAAATCGTGACAAAGATCACCACTGATTAAAGGGGGGCATATGAACGGAACACATAAACGTTTAGCCAAAGCCGTAACCATTGGACTGGTGGTGACTTTGGTTGCCGCTGGCTGCGGTTCAAAAAAGAAAGAAGACGCGACAACAGAGAACCTTGACAAAGCAAAGACGACTGAAACGACCAAAGCAACAATTCCAGATTCAACCGTTGGGGTAACAGACAGCGAAATTCGAATAGGAGTTCATGTTCCCAACACACGAGGGGGCATTCCTCTTGGTTCCATCCTTGGACTTTCTGAGGTCTCAACTGCCTACTGGAACTCGGTCAACGCAGCAGGTGGAATCAATGGTCGCAAGGTAATAGCGGAGATAGCTGATGATGGATACGACGTAGCAAAAGCTCTCGATGCGTGCCGTGAGCTTGAATCGAAGAACGTCTTGTTCATTTCGGGCACATCAGGTGCAGACCAGATCGTTGCCTGCGCTCAATATGCGCTTGGTAAAAACATTCCGTATCTCTCTCTTGGCGTTAGCGAAGCTGGTCTTATTGAAAAGGCCGGGTATAGGGCGATCACTATGACCTATGACCGTCAAAGCAAGTTGGCGGCGCAATACATAATCAACAACCTTGACGGCAAGACTAAAAAAACTGCGATGGTCATGTTCAACAGCCCAAACGTTGAGGGCGCACGCAAGCAGTTTCGCGACGAGTTGAAGAGACTAGATGGAACCCTGGTTGCCGACGACCTAGTCGACAAGCAGGGAAATGCCAATGAGTTAGCGGCTGAATGCCTCAAGCTCAAGGGTGCGGCCGCCGATATCGTCTACGTGTTGGCACTTCCAACCATTTCAAGTGGTCTGGCGAGAAGCTGCGCCGAGCAAGGTTACAAACCCCAATTCTTCATGCCCGCCAACTCGGCTGCTTGTGGTTATAGCGACCCTATATATGCGAAAGAACTAAGCGGCTGTCAGTCATTCTCGGCAGTTAAGGTTCCAAGGGAATCAGGATCACCTTTGGTAGAAGCTGCATATGCAGGCTGGAAGGCCACCTTCCCCGACAAGCCTTTCCCAGATGGAGGCGAGACCTTCTGGGGCCTCTTCGATGTTTACCGTGAAGCCATGCAAAAAGCTGGTAAAGACTTAAGCCGTCGTTCATTCTTGGCTGCTCTCGATTCGATGAAGGGCTACGACAACAAGCTCGTTAATCCAATCGATTTCTCCAAAGACAACGTTGGCTCCAACAGCGTCGTGGTGCAACAAGCAGACAAGAACAAAATGCAGTTTGATCAAATCATTGGTGACTGGACCTCTAAGTTCTAACAGTTCCATACAAATGAGCATCGGCCCGAGTGCAACGAAAGGCATCTAGAACCTAAATGCGTGACCTGCTTACATTTGTAATAAGCGGACTGGCAGGTGGTTCTACATATGCCCTATTAGCTCTCGGGCTGGTGCTCATTCATAACTCCTCTCGTATTCTCAATGCGGCACAGGGAGAGATCGGTGCATTTGCAACATTTCTTGTAGCCGGTCTTGCTATCTCGCATGATTGGCCCTGGCCCATTGCAGTTTTCCTTGGCCTTCTTGCGGGTGCGGGAATTTCATTGATGACCGCCAGTGTCTTATTGCGCCGTTCATCAGGTGGACGTCTCCCTCCCCTGGTCGGCACCATTGCCCTACTCTCGCTGTTGGTCATCATTGAAGCTCGTTATCTGGGAGCTGCAAGAGAGTTTCCAACACCTCTCAGCGGTTCTGGAATAACCATTGCTGGTCTGGTTCTAACTCCGACTCGCATACTGATCATTGCAACAGTGGCTATCACCAGCGTTGCAATGTGGGCCCTTATCGAACGAACCCCTCTGGGTTTAGCCATTCGAGCCAGTGCCGACAACCGCATGGCAGCGACAGTGGTTGGCCTGGATCCAAAACGAGTTGAACTCATGACCTGGCTACTCGCCGGGGGCTTAGGTGCACTGGCCGGCATCTTGTTGGCCTGGAATAACCAAACGATTTCACCGGGCTTTTTAACAATTGCCCTACCTCAGGCCTTTACTGCTGCCATTCTCGGTGGCATGAGAAGCGCCCCTGGAGCCATTGTTGGCGGACTCACAATTGGAGTAATCGAAAGCCTCACCCGCAAATACTTTGGCTCAACTCCTGGATCACCCGAGGCAGTCGTGTTCGCCATTTTGTTTTTCGTACTGCTTCTAAGACCTCAGGGCATCTTTACTCGTAGGTCTCGCCGTGTCGCCACAGAGGGCAACGAGTCACTTGTTTCACTGGACAATCTGGTTTCCATTCCTCGACCACCACGCATTTCGCAACGCACCCTGGGAGCGCTGCCGCTGGCCATTACCCTGATGGCTGCTTTTGCCGCCGCCACTTTCATTTCTCCTCAAAGCGCTTACAAACTCGCCATCCTGCCGATATTTGCCATTCTCGGTCTCAGTCTCAATGGCTTGATTGCAACCACAGGACAGGTTTCATTAGGACATGTTGGCTTATTTGGTCTTGGTTCTTTTGCCACTGCGGTCGCAGCGACAACGTGGGGGCTTCCCCTTCCACTTGCCCTATTCGCAGGTCCGCTGCTCAGTGCACTTGTTGCTTTGGTGCTCGGCATCGCAGCACTGAGGGTCAGTGGGCTTTACCTAACGGTTCTTACTCTTGCTTTTGCGGTGATGCTTGGGGCTTATCTATTCCCCATGCCGGCATTCTCACGAGGAGGAGCGGGCATCCTCGTAGTGAGGGAATCAATCGGAGCTATAGATTTCTCTGACGATTCGATATTTCTGGCTTTTGCAATCATCGCTCTTGGTGTCATTTGGATTGCCGATCGACGACTGCTTGCTTCTCCGTTTGGTCGTGCCTCTATCGCATTGCGAGAAAATGAGACTGCTGCGGCTGCTCGAGGTGTTCATGCGCCGGTAATTAAGGTGCTGGCCTTTACGTTGTCAGGCGCGGGCGCCGGACTAGCTGGTGCTCTGTTTGCATATCGTCAAGGAATAGTTGTCTCAAGTGCTTTTCCTTTGAGCATGTCATTCAGCCTCGTGCTTTATGTCGTGTTGGGAGGCTTGGGGTCTCGCCCTGGAGTTGTGATAGTCACGTCATTGTTCACTTGGACCACTTTCTATGGATCAAGTGGATCAAGTGACTTCTTGATCATTGGAGGAGCAGGCCTTGTGGTCTTTACGATCGGTCGCTACCCCAAGGGCCTTGGCGGACTAATCCGCATCGTGACCAAACGATATGCATCTATGAGAACCCAACAACCTCGTGTCAGCGCGGTAGTTGAGGAAGCCGGATTTGTAACGGGGGCCGCCTTGCCTGATAGCACACCAATAGAGCGGGGCCAAAGGCCGGCTGTGCGTTTGCCTGACGGCAAACTTGTGCAACCATCGCTTTTAGGTGCTCGTAATATCAGTTTGAGTTTCGGTTCCCTGTCTGCCCTGTCAGGTGTTTCGCTAGATGTCAGTCCCGCACAGGTGGTTGGGGTCATTGGGCCCAATGGTGCGGGCAAAACCACCTTGTTCAATGTCCTGTCAGGATTTTCCACCCCTGATAGTGGAGAAGTTTGGTTATCGGGTCATAGAGTCGATCACCTTTCGGCTTCGAGTCGAGCCGAGTGGGGAATAGGGCGTACCTTTCAACAAGGTGGTCTTTGGCTATCCGAGACGGTGCTAGGGAACTTGTTGATGGCGCAACATCTTCACGTAAGACCGGCGTCTGTGATTGGATTTGTCGCCGCTGGTGAAAGTCAATGGAAACTTGAGTGGCGCCGACGACAAGTCGCTGAACAAGTACTGGAAATATTGGGTCTTGTAAATGTCGGAAACCAACCCGTTGCCACCTTGTCCTATGGCACTCGAAAGCTTCTTGAGCTTGGTTGTGCTCTAGTTACACGACCCAAAATTCTCCTGCTCGACGAGCCGGCTGCCGGCATGAGCGAAGACGAAGTCAGCTGGCTAGCCGGAGTCATCAGGGGCATTCGCAACGAGTTGGAGGTGGCAGTACTGGTTATCGAACATCATGTGCCATTGGTGCGCCAAGTCGCTGATGAGGTCTACGTATTGAATTTCGGGCACCTTCTTGCATCTGGAACACCTGATGAAGTCACAAACAACCCGGCGGTAATTGAGGCATACCTTGGGACTCAAGGCACCGCTGCAGCTCGCTCACTCGCCTCTGGTGCATTGTGAACACAGAAACGACCATGGACACAAAGGCTGAGAACGACTCTACAAGTCATCTCCTATTGAAAAAAATTTCCGGCGGCTATGACCACACTGTCATAGTCCACGACATTGATATTTCACTTGCAAAAGGCAGCTTTGGGGTTTTGTTGGGGTCAAATGGTGCAGGCAAGACAACCATCTTGCGAGCCATCATGGGCATGGCAAAGACATTCGAGGGCGAAATAGTTGTCGATGGTGTATCGCTTCAAGGGCTTTCGACTCGCGAGATACTTGCCAAAGGGGTTGCATTGTCTCCTGAGGGAAGGCAGGTCTTTTCATCTCTAGGTGTGGAGGAAAACCTTCTGACAGGATGCATCGCTGCTTCAGGTTGGAGAGATCGGCGCAGTCGTCTCTCGTACGTCTACGAGCACTTCCCTCTTCTTTCCGATCGCCGTGATCAAGATTCAGGAACACTCTCGGGCGGTGAGCAACAAATGCTTGCTATAGGTCGAGCGCTCATGAGTAAACCCTCCCTCCTTCTTGTCGATGAAGCTTCACTAGGGCTGGCTCCGGTGATGGTTGAACATGTCTTTGAGCTGTTGGCTCAGATCAACAAGGTGGGCGTTACCGTTTTGGCAGTTGAACAAAATGTTGCAGTCACTCACTACGCCGACTACCTCTATGTGCTCGAACATGGGCGCATAACCATGGGCGGAGCGGCCGCAGAAATTTCTGAACGCCTTAGACAAGAAATCGCATCTGCATATCTAGGTCGAGCTTCATCACCTCAAAACCACCAAGGAGAAACCCCGTGAGTGAATCACCGACACCATCATCGTCATCGTCTATAGAATCGACACGAGAAGTTAACTGGTCAGAGTTCAGATCTCTTTGGGGTGACGGTTCCCAAGGGCGTGACATGACACGTTTGCGCTCGTTGAGCATCACCATCGCCATCGCCTGTTGGCTGGCATCGTTCCTACTCATCGGCGTGACGTGGAATCAAGTTGCGGCGCTGTCGGCTGTTGCCGACCAAATTCCATGGCTCGTGAGCGGTGGCATCACAGCAATTGTTTTGGCTATTGCCGGCGGAGGAGTCTTGATCGGTGGCCTGTTGGCCTCGATGGTCCCCCGTTCAGCATCTGGCGATTAAATGATCGATCTACTGACCTAACAGTTTGGCTTTTTGAGCCTGAAATTCATCTTCGCTCAACACGCCTTGTTGGCGAAGCTCGTCGAGGCTACGTAACTCTTCGGCAACCGAACCCTGTCTCGAATGTGCAGCGCCTGCAGTGCGCATCTCATTTGCTTCGATTTGTTGATAGATCGTGTTTTGAACCATTGAAGGCTGGGAGATATCTGAGAATGTCTGCTTGCCAGTTTCACCGCCCGATTCAATTATCAAGTCGCCCGATCGAAGTAGCCTCTCGAAGATCGACTGATTGAAGAACATGGTGTTGACGCGATCAAGAGGGATCTCAGTACCACTTTTCCCAAGGACTCCAGAGCGGTAGATCACGCGATCGGTAGTAACAACGAAGTTGGTCGTGACCCAACGGGCGTAACGGCCTGCCAACCAAACAAGGCCGGCAATAGTTATTCCGACATTAACTATTTTTAACTGGTCAGCTGCATCAATGACTTGGGCGGAAATGAGGCCGACAATTGCCAGAGCCAACAATGAGGCCGGGCCGATAAAGAACCACCAGTGAGGATGGAGATCGAGAATTATGTCTTCTTTTTCGTTTAAAAGTCGAAGCGGAAAAGCCATAGACCAACACTAGTCA
>CAYGGL010000117.1:0-5895 GCA_964349215.1 uncultured Acidimicrobiaceae bacterium
AGGTTGGAATCATCGGATCAGGCATTATGGGCTCGGGAATCGCAGAGGTTGCCGCTAAAGCCGGGCATCAAGTTGTGCTGCGTTCACGCAAACAAGAGACCGCTGACGATATGGTCACCCGCTTGCATAAATCGCTTGATAAGCAAGTAGAAAAAGGCAAGCTCGAACAGGCAGATCGTGATGCGATTGCCGCTCGCGTATCAGCCACTTCTGCTTTAAGTGATCTAAGTGACTGTGATCTCGTGATTGAGTCGGTTGTCGAAGATCTTGACGTAAAGCGCGATCTGTTCTCTGAACTCGATCGGCTCTGCAAGCCTGAAGCCATCATCGCCACCAACACCTCGACGCTGCCTGTTGTTGAAATGGCCGTTGCAACTTCTCGTGCAGACAAAGTGTGCGGTATTCATTTCTTCAACCCGGCACCGATGATGAGCCTTGTTGAGATCATTCGTCCTCTAACAGCATCTGACGCCACGATCGCAACGGCGATTGCTTTTGCCGAGGGATGCGGCAAGGCGCCTGTCGAGGTTGCAGACCGAGCGGGCTTTATTGTCAATGCTCTTCTCTTCCCATATCTCAACAACGCTGTTCGCATGCTCGAAAATGGAACTGCTAACAAAGAAGCCATCGACGCTGCCATGCAGGGCGGCTGCAACTTCCCAATGGGGCCACTAGCTCTGCTTGATCTGGTCGGCCTCGATACTTCGGTCGCAATTCTTGATGCTTTGTACAATGAGTTCCGCGACCCCAACTTCGCCGCCGCGCCACTACTTCGCCGCATGGTCTCCGCGGGCCAGCTTGGGCGCAAGTCAGGTGCAGGGTTCTACGATTACTCCAAACGTTAGGCACCAATTACTTGCGCTGTGACAGGGTGAGCAAATTCATTTGCCTATAGAGCCGCCACAAAGCATCTGGGAGTTCAATCAAAATGACCTTCCAGACGCCAGTGGCATTGCCGGCATAGGCGCCGACCTTGAGCCGGGCACTTTGTTGGCCGCTTACCGCCATGGATATTTTCCGATGCCTGTTCAGGGCCCTGGGAACACCGAGGCGTTAGGGTGGTGGTCTCCAGACCCCAGAGGCATTCTTACTCTCGATGGGCTCCAGATCAGCCGATCGTTACGCCGCTCTTGTCGGAGATTCGAGATTCGAATTGATACCGCCTTTCGAGAAGTAGTTGCGGCATGTGCTGATCCCTCCCGCCAGGGTCGATGGATCAACTCAGCCATAGAAGATGCATATGCGAATCTTCATAATCTCGGTTGGGCACACAGCATCGAAACTTGGGATCTCGATACGAACACGTTGGTCGGAGGCCTATATGGAGTGGCAATCGGTGGATTCTTTGCCGGCGAGTCGATGTTTCACCGAGCCAGGGACGCTTCAAAAGTAGCCCTGGTAGCGCTGGTCGCTTTGTTGAAGGAAAACAGTGCACACTCACTGCTTGATGTGCAATGGGTAACTCCTCATTTGGCGTCGCTTGGTGCAACAGAGATTGAGCGATCTCACTATCTCCACTTGTTGGCCAAAGCACTCAAAGAGCCGCTTCCAGAGCCATTCGCTTAACCCTTCTGAGCGAAATAAACCGCTGAGCGCTGAAGAAGCTCTTTACGGGTTGCCTCATTGAGCGCTCCCAGCCACCATGGAGGGATGCCAACACGAGAATCCCCATGGCTTATGCGAACATACTCGGGTCATTCGACGGCCAAGGCTTCCAATGAGCTCTACAGAACCAACTTGTCAAAGGGACAAACCGGGCTCTCAATTGCCTTCGATCTACCAACTCAGACGGGCTATGACCCAGACGACCTGCTGGCGCATGGGGAAGTCGGAAAAGTTGGCGTACCAGTTGTTCACCTTGGTCACATGAATCAGCTTCTCGATGGCATACCACCAGGTGAGATGAATACTTCAATGACCATCAATGCAACTGCTGCATGGTTACTGGGGCTCTACATTGCCAATGCGCAAGACCAAGGTGTCGAATCATCTCAACTGCGAGGCACCACCCAAAACGACATCATCAAGGAGTACCTCAGTAGGGGAACGTATATTTTCCCTCCTGGGCCCAGCAAAAGATTGATTGTTGACATGGTTGCTTATTGCGCCATACACGTTCCCAAGTGGAACCCAATGAACGTGTGCAGTTATCACCTGCAAGAGGCGGGTGCTACTCCAGTACAAGAAATCGCATATTCGTTAGCTACCGCTATTGGAGTACTCGATGCGGTTCGTGAATCAGGCCAGGTTGACGAAGACCGCTTCTCACGCGTCGTTGGTTCCATATCATTTTTCGTCAACGCTGGAATCCGCTTCGTTGAGGAAACCTGCAAGATGCGGGCTTTCACCGAGATGTGGGACCGCATCTGTTTAGAGCGCTATGGCGTTCAAGACCCCAAGATGCGACGCTTTCGCTACGGCGTTCAGGTCAACTCATTGGGATTAACCGAAGCCCAGCCCGAAAACAACGTACAAAGAATTGTGTTAGAAGCGCTCGGCGTAACTCTCTCGAAACGCGCTCGAGCGAGGTCCCTACAACTGCCGGCCTGGAACGAAGCTATGGGACTTCCCCGCCCATGGGACCAGCAATGGTCACTTCGCATACAACAGGTCCTCGCACTTGAAACCGACCTGTTGGAATACGAAGACATCTTCGATGGATCCAAAGTCATCGAAGCCAAGACAGCGGAGTTAATAGATGCTGCCCGGGCAGAGTTGGAAGATGTTCTTGAATTGGGCGGAGCATTTGAAGCTATCGACGAACTAAAGGGCCGGCTGGTTACTTCGCACACCGAACGCATGCGAAAACTTGAGTCAGGCGAACTGCAAGTTGTCGGAGTAAATGTCTTTACCGAAACCGCTGTTTCGCCCTTGGGTGGTGAAGAGAGCATATTAAAAGTTGACCCAGAAATCCAAAACCAACTTGCTCGTGAAACTCAGACTTGGCGTGAGCAACGCGATAACAATGCCGTCAAACTCGCATTAGATGAGCTGCGCCGGGTAGCACGTACGAATGAAAACATCATGGAACCGACCATCGCCCTTGCGCACGCCGGTGGGACAACAGGCGAGTGGGCCAACACTTTGCGAGAGGAGTTTGGGGAATATAGGGCACCCACCGGGGTTTCGGCAGCTGTTGGCCGTCGTGGAAATGCTCTTGGTGCGGTTGCTGAACGAGCCAAGTCATTGCCTGGGGGTCCACCTCGACTTCTGGTGGCAAAGCCAGGTCTCGATGGCCACTCGAATGGCGCAGAACAAATAGCGGTTGCAGCACGTGACGCAGGCATGGAAGTCATCTACCAGGGAATCCGCCTGACACCCGAACAGATTGCCTCTGTTGCACGTGACGAAGATGTCGATGTCGTTGGTCTGTCGATCCTCTCTGGATCTCACCTCGAACTCGTGCCTATGGTTGTAAAATTGCTTCGTGACTATGGGGTCGATGCCCCTGTTATCGTTGGAGGGATCATCCCTGAGGATGACCGGCCTAAGCTGATTGCTGATGGTGTAGCGGCGGTCTACACCCCCAAAGATTTCGAGTTAGGCAAAATCATGGACGAGATCACCTCACTGACTATCGAAAATCGCCGACGGTAATAAGGTGACCCCTACGCTTAATGACCCCGAGAGTGGGCTGCTAAACGGTGATTATTTCCGTGCGAGCGTCCCAAATCGGGTAGCGACAGCACGTCGCTTGCTAAAGCCCTTGTCTTTGGTGTTGTTAGCCACCGGCGACGCCTCGGCTAATCCAGGCCGGTGTCAACCGGATGAAGCAAGACTGATCGCCGAAACGCTTTTGCGGACCTTGAGGGAATCAGACATTCCCTGTCGCCTCGAAGACGGAGGGTTTGGCCTGATCTTGGAGGACACTCCCGAAAATGGCGCCGTTTGGACTATTGAACGTCTACGACGCTTGCTTGTTGATCAAGGTATAGATCTCACTATCTGGGCGGGCATAGCCGCATATCCGGCGCACGCCCTCGAGGCCAATGAACTGGTACTCAAGGCTCAACAAGCCCTTGCCAACGCACTCGAGTGGGCACAATCACGTATCGAGGTTGCGATTCCCGAGTAAGTCTTTGAGTTCAGCTCGTTTTTTTAGTTCGTCCAAAATCTCATCGGTATCAGCCCCAAGTGGTCGCCCTGCCCAGCGAATAGAACCTGGAGTCTCGGAAAGTCTGGCAACCAGACCCTGCATTTGAACTCCGTCTACCTCAACTATCGATCCCCGAAAATGGTAGTGCGGGTCTTCGGCGATATCGGCCATTGTCATTACCGGCGCAATCGCAGCCTCTGCCTCATCAAAGGCATGTAATACCTCATCAAGTGTGCGCTTAGATATCCATTCGATCACCAACGCATCAACCTCATCACGGTGTTCGACTCGACCATCAAAGGTTGCAAAACGCTCATCGTCACCGGCACCGACCAGCTTCATAACCCGACGAGCTACTGACTCAGCAGAAGTCGAGATCGCGACCCATCGACCATCGGCCGTTTGATAGGTACCACGCGGCACCGTATAGGGAATTCCAGAACCCAAACGGGGCTGTTCGTATCCCAGCACCTGATGAGCCGACTGCAATGGGCCCATGAGTTGAAAGAGTGATTCGAGCAAGCTGACATCAACCACTTGGCCCTTGCCTGAGTGCACTGCAACCATCGTGGCGAACGCCGCGACCAGTGCTGTTACCTCATCGGTAAGCGCAATAGGCGGAAGCAGGGGCGCTCCATCGGGTTCTCCGTTGATGGCAGCAAACCCCGACATCGCCTCTGCAAGAGTGGCAAAACCAGGTTTGGAGGCATAGGGCCCGTCTTGTCCGAACCCACTCACCCGAGTGATTACAAGGTTTGGGTTTCTGGCCAATAAAACCTCGGGCCCGAGACCTATACGCTCAAGTACCCCGGGACGAAAATTTTCAATTAGGACCTGGGCGCTGTCGCACAGCTGCAGCATTGTTTCAAGGCCATCTGGTGATTTCAGATCGATCACGATCGAACGCTTGCCCCGACCCGCCAGCTTCCACCAAAGTGTCACGTCGTCTCTGGGGTCACGCCACCCCATACTTCTTGTGGTGTCACCTTCGCCGGGACGCTCAACTTTTATGACATCGGCGCCATAATCGGCCAAGTAACGAGCGGCCCCGGGGCCGGCGACCACCGTCGAACAGTCAATCACTCGCAGGTCAGCCAAAGGACCGGTCATTGATTACTCACCTGGGCCAAATGGGAAAGCAGCGATCCTCGATTGAGCCGAATGAATAGTTGGCATACATGCCCCCGAACATCTCCCGTGTCCGGTCTGTCCAATCGATTGCCTCGGGCGCTGAGATACGGCGCATGATCTGGAGAATGCCACCTTCGTAGACTCGATATTCTGCCCATGCACCCGGATAATCCTTGGTTGAACTCACCTCTACCCAGGGGAAATCACCAGTTGCGGGAAAGCGCCTGACCCGATTGCGATGAGTGTGGCCGGCGAAGTAGCCAACCAAAGATTGGCGGCGTTCAACTACCTCGATGAGGCGCTCCGAGTCATCTGGGATGATCCCGAAATAGCCGGCCTCACGGCGCTTGGACAAAGGGCTCCACACATGGTGATGACCAAAGACCAGAACCGGTCGATCTGCACGTTCGCCCAACTCATCGAGCCAAACAAGTGTGCCGTCTGAGATCGCACCATTTGCATGGCCGGGGCGGGTGGTATCTATTACAGCCAAGATCACCCCTGGAAGTGTCACTTCAAAGGGTGCGTCATCAGCAAACGTCTCGCCGTAATAAGCGTCGTGATTTCCACGCACGTGGTATAGGCGATCACCCAGACCTGCCTGATAACAGTCAAGGAACTGCTGGTATTCGTCTCGAGTGCCTCTGGTGGTCAAGTCGCCCTTGGCA
>CAYGGL010000118.1:0-5829 GCA_964349215.1 uncultured Acidimicrobiaceae bacterium
GAGCAAAGGAAGCAAAAACAGCAACGGGTCAATCTGATGCCAAGGATTTGCCGGATCGCGCCCTGCTCCCTTCGAAAGGCCGCTGTTGTCTGAGAGACTTGCCATCTCCTATTCAACTCCTGCTATCGGCTCAACGATGGGCCCGCCCTCAAGGCCCGACAAGAAACCAAAGATTTTACGTGCAACAGGCGCTGCCGTGGTTGAGCCAAACCCACCCTGTTCGATCACAACACTTACGACATAGCGAGGATTACTTGCAGGAGCAGCCGCCACGAAAAGTGCCGTGTCCTGTTTATTTTGAACTTGTGCGGTGCCGGTCTTGCCTGCAATTGGATATTGAGCAAGTGGGAAGCCCTCAAAAGTAGGAGCAGCCGTACCATCTCCAGTTGCCGTGACACCGAAACGGGTCACGTCGGTCAGCCCTTCCATGATGGGTGAATAAACTTCGGGGGAAATCTGTACTTTCCTTTTCACTCGCGGCGAAATGCTGCGCACAATTATTGGTTCTTCGCCCTCGCCGCTTTGACGAGTTACCTTCAAGGCGATATTGGGCTGATAGTGAGTTCCCCCATTGACGAAGGTCGAATAAGCATTCGCCAACTGAATCGGGGTAGCGGTTGTATCGCCTTGTCCAATGGCAAAGTTAACGTTGTGTCCGACATACCAATCACCAAAGGGAAATGCCTTTGGATATTGGTCGTTGAGTTCCTTCAAACCATCGGGAGTTAGCACGCGACCCGCTTGCTCATTTGTGAGCTGAACTCCGGTATCTGAACCGAATCCGAGTTCGCCCGCCAGGTCCTGCATGGGATTTTCACCGAACTCAGCCCGACGGGCCCAAAACTGATCTCCTAGTGAATAGAAAAAGACATCACTCGAGACCGCCATAGCCCGGCGCATATCCACAATTCCATATGCCTGAGAACCTGCATTTTTTTTATCGCAACCCTCGCGGCAGTTTTTTATCTTATAAATACCTGGGTCGTTTACCGTATATCCCGGCGGTACCAATCCTGTGCGAAGGGCAGCTATGCCGGTAACCAACTTCCAAGTAGACCCTGGTGCATATTGTCCCTGAATGGCTCGGTTCAGAAATGGGGCTTCTTCAGACTTGAACAACAGATCGCTTTCTGCTTTTGAGATGCCATCAACCAAATCACCAGGAGAGAAGTCCGGAGCTGAGGCCATCGCCACTACCGAACCTTCTAAAACATCAAGCACTACTACCGAGCCGGCGTTTGCTTTGAGCCACTTGCCATCGTCTTCAAATCGTCGCTGTCTTGCGGCCGCCATCGAAGATGCCAAAGCCGTTTCTGCTTCTTGCTGAGTTTCAAGATCAATCGATAAGACCAAATCGTTGCCTTGAATAGGCGGACTTTTCTTGATTACCCGTACTGGCTGTCCACGACGGTCAACCTCAATCTGGAGTTCGCCGGCGACCCCACGCAGATCAGATTCGTAAGTGCTCTCCACGCCCGATCTACCAATGAGATCCCCCGGCTTATAGGAGCCACCACGCTTTTCCAGTTCCTTTGCGTCAATCTGTCCGACATAACCCAATACGTGCGATGCAAGTCTTCCATGTGGATACCAGCGAATTGCCTGACGTTTGGCGATTACACCTGGAAATTCTTTTTGGCGCTCACGTACTTGAACGAGTAGATCTTCGCTTACATCTTGGGCTATCGGGACGGGAGTGAACGGACCGAATTTTTTGTTTTCCAGCCGCTTGTCGATCTCTTCCGGTGGAATAGCCAACAAGAAAGCGAGCTTGTCCTTTACCTCCTTTCTTGCTTTTTCATCCAGGTCGTCCAGGCGTAAGCGGTCTACTTCTATGACAGATGAGATGCGGTTATCTACCAGCACCGCTCCATCTCGATCGAGAATGCGTCCTCTCGGCGCTGGTTCATAGATCGTTCTTATCTGATTTTCTACTGCAGCCAACTTGTACTCAGAACCAGCCATGATCTGTAAGTACCAGAGCCGAGCGAAAAGTGAAACGAAAAGTGAGATAATCACGATGCCGATGATGTTCAGCCTGAGACTTGGTGCGGGCGCACTCGAATTACCCGAGGATCGAGCAACAGTCATCTTGCCATCTTTGGCTCAACGCCGGCTGACAGCGCCCAGCGTGTCGCCCTAAGGACCAAAGGACTGAGTACAACATTCAATACAGCCACAACCAAGGCGATCATCGGTACCTGCCAAGACCAAAGGTGTTCTTGTCCCATTATTGAACCCAGGACCACAAAGGAAGTTACCCCAACAACACTGCCGATAAATGTCGCGGCGGTAGGAAGCCACCAGCTCATCTGCAACACGCCGGCTCTCAGTGTTCCAACTCCATAGCCGATGATGCAATAAGTCAAAGCTGAAAGACCGAATAGTGTATGGAGAAATGTATCTGCAATAAGACCGGCAATAAATCCGGTCCATGCCCCTCTTCTTGGTCCGGCCACCAATCCCCCCGCAATAGAAACGAGCAACAACACATCTGCCCCGATCCCGAAAAGGTGCAGGTGCGGGAGAACTCGCGTATGTAAGGCTACGGCCAGTGCAATCATAGGAGGGATGCGAATAGCAAGCATCAGAGTTGAGTCTTCCATTTCAAGACCTTGACCAAATTTAATCGCTCAAAATCAGCACTTACTTCAATGGTTACCCAGCGCTGCAATTCACCTGGGATGTCTTTACTTCGATCGACATGTCCAACCGGAATACCTGGAGGGAAGCTCCCGCCAACTCCACTAGTTACGGCTATCTCCCCTGGGGCAACTTTCACGGAAGGCTCAATAAAGTCAACGAGCAAGTCGCGAGACTTGCCCTCTCCATCAGCAACGCCTCGCTCGTTAGAAATTGGAAATAGCACACCCACTGAAGATGTGGGGTCTGAGATCAATTGCACTGTTGAACGCTGAGCTGTTGTGTCAATAACACGCCCTATGAGCCCAGCGCTGGTGACAACTGGCATCCCGGTCTCGATGCCTGCTTTTGATCCTTTGTCGAGCTCTATGGTCTGTTCAAAGTTTGAGAATGGGAGCGAAACTACCCGAGCGGAAACAGTCGGAATGGCTCCCACGAAAGGTAGATCTTGCAGCGCCAGTGCATCAGCAAGTTCTTTGCGTACATCGTCACCAACAGACGCTCGGCTTTCCAAATCAGCAACCTGGTCTCTGAGAACTGCGTTTTCCTCCTTTAAAGCTCCATAACCAGTTATTCCAGATATTGCGTTTTCAAATGGTTCGACAATCGTGGAGGCAACACTTTGGATCGGAGAAAAAATGCTCTTCAACGCTCCACGTATTTCGCCGGAAACTCCCCCGCCGCCGCCACGAGAGTCCAGAGTGATGAAGGTAATTGATAGAAAAATAAGAAAAATAAGCACTGAACGGGAACGTCCAGATCGTGATGAAACCGCCATTTAAAGCGAATTAGTACGATTCAGACGAAGGGAACAATACGTCTTTGATGACGTCTAACTCTTCGAGAATTTGGCCAGAACCCAACACGACTGAATACAAAGGATTGTCGGCGATTCTATATGGCATACCAGTCTCTGCCTGAAGCCGTTCTGACAAGCCGAGCAAAAGGGCACCTCCCCCTGTCAATACGATCCCTCTTTCCATAATGTCTGCTGCCAACTCAGGTGGGGTTTTATCGAGCGTGATTTTAACCGCATCGACAATCGCAGTAATAGGTTCGGCTATCGCTTCACGAATTTCTTCGGTCGTTGTAACCACAGTCTTAGGAAGTCCAGTTATAAGGTCACGTCCACGAATTTCAGCTGTTAACTCTTCTCGCAATGGCCAAGCTGACCCGAGAGCTATTTTGATGTCCTCGGCCGTACGTTCCCCAAGTGCAAGGGAATATTCCTTCTTGACATACTGAATGATTGCTTCGTCGAGTTCATCACCGGCGACTCGCGCGGATTGACTGGCGACAATGCCTCCCAGAGAAATAACTGCAACTTCGGTGGTGCCGCCACCGATATCTACGACCATATTTCCGCTTGGCTCTTGCACCGGAAGCCCAGCTCCAATAGCTGCGGCCATTGGTTCTTCAACGATATGGACAACCTTACGGGCCCCTGCGTATTCTGCTGCCTCTTGGACGGCACGCTTTTCTACCCCTGTTACCCCAGCCGGAACACAGACCACCATACGAGGCTTTACCCAGCGGCGTTGGTAAACCTTATTAATGAAATACCGAAGCATTTTTTCACAGATTTCAAAGTCTGCGATTACTCCATCTTTCAAAGGCCGTACCGCCTGGATGTAACTGGGCGTGCGCCCGACCATCCTTTTGGCTTCTATTCCAACCGCCAGAGGACTCCCGTCTTTGGTGTTCACTGCCACCACTGAGGGTTCGTTGAGCACGATTCCGCGCCCACGGACGTAGACAAGTGTGTTTGCGGTCCCCAGGTCTACAGCCATGTCGCGGCCCATCATGGATGTGAACATGTTTTCCGACATTGTCCACAAGCATCGCACACTCTGGGCTTAATCTCATGTCGGATCCCCTGAGACCGACTACTCCTAGATCTGGATTAAGAAGCGAGGTTGGGAAAAAATAATGCTATTTCACGCTCTGCAGATTCTTGCGAGTCGGATCCATGCACAAGATTCTCAGTCAAGAGTATTCCCAGATCGCCGCGTATGGTCCCTGGAGCAGACTCTCTAGGATTTGTGGTTCCCATCATTGTCCGAACAACTTTGTAGGTATCTTCGGGACCTTCCAACACGAGTAGAAAAGCAGGACCGCGGGTAATGAAATCTACGAGGTCACCAAAAAAAGGCTTGTCGGCATGCTCGCCGTAGTGGGTACGAGCAGTAGCTTCATCGATGGTGCGCAGCTCGCCTGCAACGAGGCGTAGGCCCTTTCGTTCAAAGCGTGAAACGATTTCTCCAACCAAAGAACGTTCGACTGCATCAGGCTTACAAATTACAAAAGTACGATCCATGGTTGGCAGCGTAGTTGATCGATCGACTCGCCCATCTGGTTACAAAATGACCGAGTCGAAATGATTGGTCCAAAAAGCCGGCCTAAAAGCGGTGACTCGACCGCCCAGGAATGGACGGTCGAGTCATAAGCAACGTCTTTAGCCTTGCAAACCGTTAAGGCGAAGATTGTTCCAGCAAGAAAGTGACCCGACTACAACCAGAACCAAAACAGTGACCATTAGCCACCAGGCTCCGGCATTGTTGCCGGAAGAAACTCTCTTTTGCACTATTGGACTTAGGTTTTCGGTGTCAACCAGTTCATTACCGGTATTCACAGAACTACCCGAAGCGGCCACATGGGCAGGCAATGAGGTAGGGGTAGAAACGACTGGCTCATTACCCAACTTCGTTACGGCAGTTCCTGTTCTGTCCTTGTCATCTTGTGCACCCATATCTGGGGCGAGAAGGTCAACCGAGGTCACTAGTCCCTCTTCTGAGCGCTCGACAGCGATCGCCTCTCCGATCTCAACATCAACCTCATCAAGCAACTCGTCGTCGGCGAAATACTCGTCATTGAGCATTTCTTCATCTTCGAGCAACTCGTCTTCTGCCTCGACTGAATCATGAGAAATCTCATTGTCAGGCAATATTTGGTCAACGATGGTTACCGGAACGACATCGTCGACTGAAATCTCAGCTGCCGATACCTTCCCAACGCTAGAACTCAAGCCAAAGGCCACTCCTACCACGATCAGCAAGCTGTTGACAATGCGTTTACGCTGCATGGGATCTCCCGTCCGTAGGGTCGAGCACCCCTGATGGGTGCCCGGCTTTGGGCGGGCCGGTCTCGCCATTCACTACCCGAGCGGTCAGGCGACCGATATTCCTC
>CAYGGL010000119.1:0-5690 GCA_964349215.1 uncultured Acidimicrobiaceae bacterium
ACATCTAAAGACATAACACGAGGATACCTTTATCGCGCTTTGTCGATTTCAAAAGCGTCATGCAAAAGCTGGACCGCCTCTTCAACACGGCTTTCGTCCACAACACAGGTAAGACGAATGGCTGAGGTAGAAATCATCTCGATATTTATTCCAGCGCCTGCGAGACATTCGAACATCAAGGCGGTCACGCCAGGGTTCGATTTCATGCCTGCGCCTACAAGAGACACCTTGGCAATAGATGAATCAGCGATCACCTCAGAAGCGCCAATCACATCAACGTGTTCTCGACATGTTGATAGTGCAATTTCAATGTGATCTCGAGGAACCGTAAAGGAAATATCAGTAACGCCATGAGCCGAAACGTTCTGCACAATCATGTCGACATTCACGTCTTTGTCAGCCAATGATCGAAACATCAGCGCAGCAATGCCCGGCTTATCGGGCACCCCCTGCACCGTGACCTTGGCCTCTGATACATCGTGGGTTACGGCTGAGACAATTGCTTGTTCCATGGACGGGTCCTCCTCACGAACCCAGGTGCCAGGTTCCCAGGTGAAACTAGAACGAATATGCAGGACGACTTTATGCCTGCGGGCAAATTCAACCGAACGCATTGCCGGCTTGGGACAACCGCTTGCTGTCATTTCCAACAGTTCATCGAAACTGATCGACTCCATACGGCGAGCATTTGTGACCACTCGTGGATCGGCGGTGTACACGCCGCTTACATCGGTATAGAGCTCACAAGCATCTGCACCCAACGCCTCGGCAATGGCCACAGCGGTGGTGTCAGAACCTCCACGACCCAAGAACGTCACATTGCGATCTGTACTCATACCCTGCGCTCCACCCACCACAGGCACTCTTCCCGCGTTCAACGCATGACGGAGGCGATCTGCTTTGACCTCTAAAATTCGTGCGTTGGTATGAGTAGCATCAGTGAGAAAGCCGGCCTGGCTTCCGGTAAAGCTGTCTGCCTCAACCCCAATATCGTGCAATGCCATGCATAACAAAGCTGTGGCTTTGCGCTCGCCGGCGGTTATGAGCATGTCCATCTCTCGGCCGGGCTGAGTCCTTGAGACTTGATTGGCTAAGTGTAAAAGCTCATCAGTTTCTTTGCCCATCGCACTAACTACAACCACTACGTCATCGCCTCTTCGACGAGTCCGGGCAATATAGTCAGCGACCTCACGAATTCGCTCAGGAGTAGCGAGTGAGGTACCTCCAAACTTTTGGACAACGAAAGCCATGGCACATTAACGCTATCAGTGACGAGCATAGGTTGGAACACTGTGCGATAGGGTCTCTTCTATGGGCACAGAAAAACGTCAACGCCAGAAAGAAGGACGGGCACAGCGTGTAGCAGCCGACCAAAAGGCTGCTCGTCAAGCTCGCATGAAAAAGCAGGTGGTTAGGTTCGCCATTATTTTATTGGTGGCCACATTGGGAGTTTTCGCCATCTCGACATTTGGGAAGGACGACAAAAAGGCTAAAGCAGCAACGACTACGACTACGACTGTCCCAACTACTACGCCAACTACAGCGCCTGGTGCAACCACTGTTCCAGTCACTCCATTTGAATATGGAACGGGCGAGTGCGCCCCTGTAAAGAAACCTTCCAAACCCGTACGAGCCTTTGCGGCGGCACCTCAAAAATGTATTGACGATACAAAGGACTACGGTGCGGTCATTGACACATCAAAGGGAACGATCACTCTCGATCTAGACGAGAACGCTGCTCCGGGGGCAGTCAATAACTTCGTTACCTTGGCCCGCTACGGGTATTACGACGGTGATGACTTCCACCGTGTGGTCAAAGACTTCGTGATTCAAGGTGGTGACCCGGTTGGTGAACCTCCTGGAAGTGGGGGCCCGGGTTATTCCTTCGCTGATGAACTCCCCACACCTGAAAATCCCTATGTCGAAGGTTCATTGGCAATGGCCAACTCTGGACCTAACACAAATGGCAGTCAGTTCTTCATCTATACCGGTCCCAATCCACTGGGCCCCAACTACTCACATTTTGGAAAAGTGACTTCGGGAATCGAAGTGGTCAAAGAAATCATGGCTCTTGCAAAAGGTGACGGACCACCTACAACGCCAGTAGATATCAAGTCGATCAACATCACAGAAAAGGCCAAGTAGTCCTAGATCAGAGACGCTACGCAATGAGTCCTTGTACGCCGCGGGCTGCGGTGTAAACGGCTACGAGAACGAGCAACGCTGCAAACCACTTCAGGCTGCTCTCGGGATCGAGGTACCGCCCGAGCTTTTCGCCACTTAGCACCCCTGCGATTGCCGCGATCGCAAATGGAATGGTGACACTCCATTCGATATTCGCGTCAATCACAAGACGGCTTCCCAGAGCTACTGTCGAGTTGATGGCAATCACAAGCAACGAAGTGCCGATCGCCTGAGGCATGGGGAGAGCGACCAATAGGGTCAGAGCCGGCACGATGACAAAACCACCCCCAACGCCAAATAACCCTGTTAAGAATCCAACTACGGTTCCCGCAGCAACGATCGTGACAATTCGTGCAGGGCCGATAGCGCCAACCGCAACCTTTCCAACCTGTAAAGAAGCCTGGCCGAGGGCGTGCTGCTCACCAACCTGGGTACACGTTGGACAGGCTGTCAACATTCTCCAAGCGGCGATAACAACCAAGATGCTGAACCCCATGGTCAACACATTGGGGTCGATATGTTTGTTCAATGCCGAACCGGCCAAAGACCCCCCGGTTCCAACCAACCCAAATGTAATTCCCATACCAACGCGCACGCGCCCAGCTCGCCAGTGGCGAGACATCCCTACCAACGATGCCGACCCAACCAACAACAGGCTTGTGGCAGTAGCAGCCTTTAGGTCTTGTCCTGCCGCGTAAACCAATACTGGAACCGCAAGAATCGATCCGCCCCCACCTAATGCTCCAAGCGATAGCCCGATCAAAAACCCAAGGGGCGAAGCAAGGAGGGCTCTCAAACAGATCGACCAGATTCCAGGGAGGCCCAAGCTTGGAAGCCGCCGAGAATGTCGGCCACCGACTTGAAACCAACATGGCGCAATGTCGATGCAGCGATCGAAGATCGATAGCCCCCAGCGCAATAGACAACTGTTGGCGCCTCAGGATCGAAACTCGACTCTCTTACGCTCTTCAGCAATCCCGCAAGAGGAACACTGCGAGCTCCGGGAATCATTCCGCCATCTTGTTCGCCCTTGTTGCGAACATCAATTATCTGCAAGTTGGGCTGATCGTCTTTCCACTCGGCCAAGTCACTAGCCGAGATACGTCGAGCCTGGTTGGAAAGTTCAGGTCTATCGACCAACACCTGTTCAATATTTGGAAGATATCCAATGACCTTGTCAAATCCGATACGAGCCAACCGAACTCTTGCTTCGGTCTCACTACCAGGGTCGGCTATGACAACAATCGGTTGTTGAGGGTCAATTACATCACCTGCGTATTCGGCAAAGCGTCCATCCAAACCAACATTGATCGATCCCAATAGGTGACCGGATGCAAAGGCTTCATGACTGCGGGTATCGAGCAGTACACCACCTTCAGAAACGATTTCTTGTGCACGATCAAAACTCAATGCCTCGGTTGGTGATTCGTCGTCGAGCAATCCCCTCGCTCTTCGATTGGCATCGGCAGCAAAACCAAAATATGCAGGAGCCATCGACTGGCCCTCAGTGACGACAGAAACGAAATCTTCCTCACTCATGGGCGCAAGGGCATAATTCGTCTTGCGCTGTTCACCGATCGTTGATTCAGTGGCACTGGAGAGTTGTTTACCGCAAGCGGAACCTGCTCCATGTGCTGGGTAAACCCGAGTCGCATCAGGCAAAGTCAGGATCTGTTCCTGCAATGAATGGTATAGAAGTCGTCCCAGGTCGTAAGCATTTTTACCCGCCGAAGCTAGAAGATCGGGTCTTCCCACATCACCTAGAAACAGAGCATCGCCCGTGAGCACAGCCCAGGGTTCGATATCTGCTGCATTCTCCCATACCACCAGCGAGATCGACTCAGGGGTATGACCAGGTGTTGCACGAACCTCTATTACCACCTCTCCAAGGACGATCCGCTCGCCGTGTGCCAACTCTCGAATTGGAAAATCGGCCTGAGTCCCCGGACCGTATGCAATCTCGGCTCCTGTCGCTTTCGCCAACTCGAGGTGCCCAGAGAGGAAGTCCGCGTGCACATGTGTCTCGATGACCATTTCAATCTGCAAGTCATTGCTCTTCGCATCGGCCAGGTAACCGGAAATGTCACGTTGGGGATCTACAACTACAGCTCTGCCCGTAGTTTTGTCCCCAATGAGATAACTAAACAAAGAAAGACAGCCCAGCTCATACTGATGAAAATGCATTTAGCCCTCCTAACGGCTTGATCACCTAATCGGGAATCACTCTGGAAGGTTCAACAACCCTGATGAGGTTTATCTTCCATGTCTAGCCCTCAAGTAAGAACGGACAGGGGGCTCTCCTTGCCATCGATATATACCTTTGCGAATCCGGCACCTTCGACTGACCAGGAACCTTCGCCCGATCGGATCAGGGCGGTCTGTTCAGCAATAGCAACGAGACGAAGGCCGGGGTCTGCCAGCGCAAGGGTCCGTTGATGAAGTGATGCAAACTCATCATTTGCGTTTGGATATATCGCCACACCAGAAATCAGGCCTAAGCCGACAGTAAAAGCGCCTCCGCGAGGATCGACCATTGGATCACCGAGAACCATTGCGCCCGCACCTGAGCCTGCAATCACGGCTCCGTCCTTCCAAGAAGCCACAAGGGCTTCCCACAATGGGGTGGACTTCAACACAGAGCGCAAATGTAATGGTGATCCGTCTGAGAGATAGATGAATTTTGCTTTGCGAACAACATCTGCGTTGGCTGCCACCAGTGCTCCAGAACGCTGAAATACATCAAGGCCTATGACCTTGGCACCCAACTGAGAGAAGTGTTGAGTGGCAGCAATCACCAAACGATCGGGGTGTTCATAGGCGGCGGCTGCTGCCAAGATGACGACCTCTTCACCCCCGCCGGCGGCCAGCAACCTTTCATCAAAGTCGCACCCCGATTGCCATTCTCCTCCGCCCACAAAAGCCAGCGGTCCGCTCATGAGCGTGACTCAGTTCGTGATTCCACAATCGCCACTCCCTGTACCCAGGGCCTAAGTATTGGGTTTCTTGTTGGCACTGTAAACCTTTCGATATCAGTGATTATGAAGCCGGCTTTACGAATGCTTTCAGGCAAACTGCGTCCCGGGTAAAAACCTCCGGTCAAGAGCTCGCCATTGACGTGCGAGGCTACAAAACCCAATAGCCCACGAGTGCAACCGGCGTGATCTACAAACCAAAGTTTTCCTCCAGAAACTAAGGAAGATCGTGCCATACCCAACACCTTTGATAACTCTTCGTCTGAAAGTTTGCCCAACTCCCCGACAGAAATAAGGACGTCTGGCGACACATCTGACGTGTTGGCCAACTTGTCTTTGAGATCGCCCAGCGTCATAACAGTCTGGGGCCCCGAGGCTCCTTCCAAGGCCTGTCTTCGAATATCCTCGCCTCTTTTGCTAATTACGGCTCGCTCTGCATCACGCATACCCGGTAACGTAGTGCCCCATGAGCATCAACAAGGTTGGAATCATCGGATCAGGCATTATGGGCTCGGGAATCGCAGAGGTTGCCGC
>CAYGGL010000120.1:0-5676 GCA_964349215.1 uncultured Acidimicrobiaceae bacterium
CAGGAGCAGCGATTGTGGCAGTGACTCAAGGGGGCCGCCTGGGCGAATTGGCGAAATCATGGGGGTCGCCGGTAGTCCACGTCCCGACAACGATTCCACAGCCACGCGCGGGAATCGGAGCAGTGGCTATTCCCCCTCTTATCGTTCTTGAAGAAATAGGAATCTTGGCCGGCGCAAGCGACTGGGTGAAGGTGACCGTAGACCAACTTCTAATTCGCCGTGATGCCTTGAACTCAAATGATAATTTGGCCAAGCAGATCGCTCGAAAGATCGACCGGACGATTCCTTTGGTCTATGGAGGCGGCCTGCTTGGTGCTGTCGGTGCCAGCCGCTGGAAGAACCAAATAAATGAGAACGCCAAGTCTCCTGCATTTTGGAATACATACCCAGAGCTATGTCATAACGAGCTCGCAGGTTGGGGTCAACACGGAGATTTAACCCGTCAAATCATCACATTGGTAGAACTACATCACGACCATGAACACCCCCAGGTGACTCGGCGATCAAGCGTGGTGGATGCAGTCCTAGACGAAGTGGTAGCGAAGATTATTGAGGTTAGGGCAGAAGGCCAAGGACCGCTGGCGCAATTGTTCGACCTTGTCCTGATTGGCGATTGTGTTTCGCTTGAACTCGCTGCCCAAGAAGGCATTGATCCAGGACCCGTACCGATTCTCAATCATGTCAAGGAGTCAGTTGCCCGGTAGCATCGTGGCCGTCTCATCACACAATCATTTCTGAGCGGAGTATTCGTATGGCATCCCTGGCTAATGGTGATTTCAAGGTCGCAGATCTGTCACTGGCAACATTTGGTCGCAAAGAGATTTCTTTGGCTGAACATGAGATGCCAGGTTTAATGGCACTTCGTCGTCAGTATGGCGAGTCAAAGCCCCTTGCCGGTGCCCGTATCACCGGGTCATTGCACATGACGATACAAACTGCCGTTTTGATCGAGACCCTGGTGACATTGGGGGCTGAACTTCGCTGGGCCTCGTGCAACATCTTTTCGACCCAGGACCATGCCGCAGCAGCAGTGGTAGTTGGCCCAGATGGGACACCTGATGCCCCAAGTGGCGTGCCAGTTTTCGCCTGGAAGGGCGAAACGCTTGAAGAGTATTGGTGGTGTACCGAAAAAGTTCTGCGTTGGCCTGATGGCAATGGCCCCAATTTGTTGCTTGACGATGGTGGCGATGCCACTTTGGTCGTCCACTGGGGATCTGAATGCGAGCGCGAGGGTGCTGCTCCAGACCCAACCGGCGGATCTTCCGAGGAAGAAGGCGTGATTCGTCTGCTCCTTCAGAAGACCTTTAAAGAAAATGACAAGCTCTGGGGAGAGATAGCCAACGGTATCCAAGGCGTATCTGAAGAAACAACCACCGGTGTCCATCGTCTGTATCAGCGTGAACAAGCTGGAACGTTGCAATTCCCGGCAATCAACGTGAACGATTCAGTAACCAAGTCGAAATTCGACAACCTCTATGGATGCCGCCATTCGTTGATCGATGGAATCTTCCGGGCAACTGATGTGATGGTCGCCGGTAAGGTTGCGGTTGTATGCGGATATGGCGATGTAGGCAAAGGTTGCGCGCAGTCTCTCAAGGGTCAAGGGGCACGAGTTATTGTCACCGAGGTAGACCCAATATGCGCGCTACAGGCGGCCATGGAGGGCTATCAGGTCCTTACCTTGGATGATGTTGTTGAGACTGCTGACATTTTCATAACTGCAACTGGAAACCGCGACATCATTACTGCCCAGGACATGGCTCGGATGAAGCACCAGGCAATTGTTGGAAACATCGGCCATTTTGACAACGAGATTGACATGGCAGGCCTTGCGCGCATGCCTGGAGTCACTCGTACGACGATTAAGCCTCAGGTCGATGAGTGGAAGTTTGAGGATGGACACACGGTTATTGTTCTCGCCGAAGGTCGACTTCTAAATCTTGGATGCGCTACCGGGCACCCTAGCTTCGTAATGTCATGCAGTTTCACAAACCAAGTTCTTGCCCAAATTGAGTTGTTCACCAATGCAAAGGCGTATGAGAACAAGGTATATGTCTTGCCGAAGCGTCTAGACGAACAGGTCGCTCGCCTGCATCTCGATCACTTGGGCGTTCGCTTGAGCAGCTTGACCGAAGACCAGGCCAACTACTTGGACATACCTCTTGAAGGTCCGTTCAAAGCTGAGCAATACCGCTACTAATGAGCAACACCGCTACCAAGTAGCACCTGGCTTAGCCGGCCACTACTTGCACGTCCTACATGTCGCTGCTGAAAGTGACGGTTGGGCCCTCGACGCTTGAGGGAGTATTTGTGGTGGTAAAGGCGAAGAACGTGACGGTAATAGCCACGAGCACTGAAATCACCAAGAACGTAACCCAGGCTCTAACGGTGTCGGACGATGATGAAGACGAGGAAGTTTCGACCGAGTTGGTTTGCGCTGTCATGGGCCCCACGCTATCTCGCTGCGTCTGATCTTTCAGAACCCGGACAGATAATTTTCGCTTGACCTAGGGAATCTTCCCCGGCAAGCACTGACTGTCACAGTGTCTTTCTAAGGTTTGAGGAGTGTTATTTCCCACCTCATGTCCGATGTGTAAGAAGCCTGGCAAAGCGCCATGTAGAGAATGTCTATCTGCGATCAAAGCGCCAACCTTGGCACTTCCACCGGATGGGGTCGATATTGCGTGGGCGCTTTTTTCTTACGAGGGAGTGGCCAAGCGATTGATCACCGGTATGAAATATTCCAATAATCGAGTTGTTTTGCCAGGCCTGGGTCGAGCAATGGCAAATATTGTTTGTTCATCGTCAATACATGTCGATTTCGAGATAGTTACTTGGATCCCGACTACATCAATGCGACGTAGGCGCAGGGGCTATGACCAGGCAGAGCTATTGGCCAAGGCCGTGGCCGGCGAACTTTCTCTTCCTTCGAGGCGTTTGTTGATTCACCATCCAGGCCCTGCCCAAACAGGGCGAAATCTCGCGTCAAGAAAAAGCGGCCTATTGATAGATCCGCTTGGGCGCTGTCCTTCCAGGGTCCTGCTCATAGATGACGTTGTGACCAGTGGGTCGAGCGCATCAGCCTCGGCGGCGGCTTTGCGAAATGCGGGCGCTCGATTCATAGCAATGTTGAGTGCCGCCAGGACCCCCCGAACTCCTGGCCAAAAATGACCCTCAAGGGCAATGATGTCTGTGTCGATAAATAGGCATCATTAAACAAAGCCTGGCTACAACAGAAGTTTTAGCTAGAAGCTCAATGAGAAATGACATACAGTTGGGCATGTTGCGTGCGGGTCTGTGGTTGCAAGTCGATGCCAGTCGCAGGCGAAACGACCCACGTAAGGCGACCTTTAGTCGCCGAGCATGGTGCGGCTTAGAAGTAAGTCCTGCCGTGTCGCAAGCCGAATGGCGGCCTGGGCGCGAGAAGGAAGAAGTGCAAGGTAGCGGTGACGTTGGGCCATCTCTTGGTGGTCGCCGACACCGTCTTGTGCCATCTCCTCTGCGGGCGAGTGTGGGGTCAAAGACCAGGTCAGCCGTACGTGACACCATCCAACTATTTTCAGTGAGCCAGCATTGCAGAGCGATACCAATTAGCCCCGACCAAGGAGGACGTAATGGACATCACTGTTAGCAGCCGCAATATCGAGCTGACTGAGGCTTTGCGTTCAACTGCAGAAGAAAAGATTGGTCGTTTGAGTCGCTTCTTGGAAGAAATTGAACGGGCAGAGGTTCATTTTTTCGAAGAACGCAATCCTCGCATCTCAGAAAAAGATGTCTGTGAAGTAACAGTTGAGGGCAATGGGCATCACATAAGGGCAAAGGTGGCAGCCGGCGATCCCTATGCGGCGATCGATGGAGTTGTGGCAAAACTTGAGCATCAACTCCACAAGGTGAAGACAAAGCTGGTTGCAAAGTCGCATTCTCGGCGAGCCAAATATGCAGTAACCAAATCAGATCCCTTGGATATCTCAGTGCTGATTCCAGATAGTTCTTCAGATAATGAAGGTGCACAAGATATCTTGAATGGGCACCATATAGATGAGGAGGAGAAAGGTTCTGTCATCGTAAAGGTCAAGTCCTTCACGATGAAGCCGATGACTCCTGAAGAGGCTGCGGAGAAGATGGAGCTTTTAGGACATGGCTTTTTCTTTTTCTCTAATGCTTTGACCGGTAGAGCCGCAGTGGTCTACTTCCGTCACGACGGTGACGTGGGACTTATCGACGAAGCGAGTTGAACATGGGCAACACGAATTTGGCTCAAGACACATACCAAGAGAGCCAAAGAGATGAGCCGACGAGGGTTCTCATTGCTGACGACCACGAGCTATTCCGTCGGGGTCTCGTTCTCGTTCTTGAGAGCGAAGTCAATATTGAGGTAATCGGTGAAGCTTCTGACGGAGAGTCAGCAGTGAGAATGGCCCGAGAATTTGTGCCCGATGTTGTACTAATGGATGTTCGCATGCCAAAGATGAGTGGCATCCAGGCAACTCAACTCATCAGCGAGACTGTCCCTACAGCACGGGTGCTCATGTTGACCGTTAGTGATGAAGAAGAAGATTTATTCAGGGCCATAAAGGCCGGTGCCCACGGCTATTTGCTGAAAGAAATTTCCATTGGAGAAGTGGCAAATGCTGTCAACTCTTTGATGGACGGCCAGACTTTGATCACTCCCTCAATGGCATCGAAGCTAATAGTTGAATTCGCCAGTCTCTCTCGTGAGGCAGAAGCCGCATTGCCCAAAGCTCCGAGCCTTACTGAACGTGAGTTGGAGGTTCTCAAGCTGGTTGCCAAAGGTGCAAAAAATCGTGAAATTGGAGAGGCCCTGGGGGTCACGGAAAATACGGCAAAGAACCACGTTCGAAATATTTTGGAGAAACTGCATCTCCATTCGCGCACAGAAGCTGCCATGTTTGCGATGCGCGAGAATCTCTTTGGCGCTAATAAGTAGCAATTCAATCCCGCTTCGAACCAGTAGAGGCCGGCTTCAGCAGTAGACTCCCGTGCGTGGGAGTTCTAGATCGCATTTTACGTATCGGTGAAGGTCGTCGGGTAAAGGCCGTAGCCAGCCTGGTTCCGGAAATCAATGCCTTTGAGCCAGAGATGGTGGCATTGTCCGATGAGGCGTTGCGTTCAAAGACAGGCGAATTTCGTCAGCGCTTGGCCAATGGTGCAGATCTTGACGACGTATTGATAGAAGCATTTGCGGTGGCCCGAGAAGCGGCCAATCGAACGATTGGACAACGTCATTACGACGTGCAGCTGATGGGCGGGGCAGCTCTTCATTTTGGGTGGATTGCCGAAATGAAAACGGGCGAGGGAAAGACGCTCGTTTCTACCCTGCCTGCTTATCTCAATGGCCTTGCCGGCAAGGGCGTCCATCTCATTACCGTTAACGACTATCTCGCAAAGCGAGATGCAGCTTGGATGGGCCAGATCCACCGTTGGTTGGGTCTGAACGTGGGGCTCGTGGTCCCAGATATTTCCAGTGCCCAAGAGAAGCGTGCGGCTTATGCATGCGACATTACATATGGAATCAACAATGAGTTTGGTTTCGACTATCTGCGCGACAACATGGCCATGACTGTAGAAGCAAAGGTGCAACGGGGCCACGGATTCGCTATCGTCGACGAGGTCGATTCCATTTTGATCGACGAAGCTCGCACCCCATTGATAATC
>CAYGGL010000121.1:0-5674 GCA_964349215.1 uncultured Acidimicrobiaceae bacterium
CTCCTATACCTTTGCTCGATGAGTCCTCGATGCCGCCCGACACTATTGGCTATCGAATCAAACGCAAGATACTCGGTCCGCCATTGCACGCGGACCAGCTGGAGCATGAGCGACTCGGGCGTCCAACTGCTCTTGCAGTGTTTGCCTCAGACAATCTCTCGTCATCTGCATATGCAACCGAGGAGATCCTGCGCGTTCTGATTCCTGCGATCGGAATAGCCGCCTTCTCACTTGTCGTGCCGGTCACGATTGCCATGCTCGTGGTGCTCGGCTTTTTGATCTTGTCCTATCGCGAAACGATCCGGGCGTATCCGTCAGCAGGCGGTGCTTACGTTGTAACCCGCGACAATTTTGGCATTAGGCCAGCCCAGGTCGCCGGGGTTGCACTTCTTACGGACTACATATTGACCGTTGCGGTTTCGGTAGCTGCCGGCACTGCGGCTTTGGTTTCAGCCTTCTCGATCTTCGAGCCCTATAAGGTCCCGATAGCCATCACATTCATCGTGATCACCGCCTACGGAAACCTACGCGGAGTCAAGGAATCCGGCCGAGTATTTGCAACCCCGACCTATTTCTTCTTGGCCATGATGGTTTTATTGCTTGCCACGGGCTTCTTTCAAATGTTCTTTGGTGATCTTCCAGTCGCCGATCATGCCCGTGAGGGAGTCATTCGCTTCGGATCCAGCACCGATGGCTTTCTATATGGGGCAGGAATTTTCGTGGCTCTTCGAGCCTTTGCCTCCGGCGGTGCCGCTGTCACAGGTGTAGAGGCGATCTCAAATGGCGTTCCGGCCTTTAAGGAACCCTCATGGAAGAATGCCCGCAGCACCCTGGTAGTCATGGGATCTCTGCTGGGCACTATGTTCCTCGGCCTATCAATTCTCGCCGGACATATGCAAGTGGCGCCTTTTCAAGAAGGGACACCTACTGTAATCAGCCAAATTGGCGACCTCATCTATGGATCAAGTCCTATTGGGCGCATTTTGTTTTACGCTCTTCAGGCCGGGACCATGATGATTTTGGTTCTCGCTGCCAACACGAGCTACGCAGACTTTCCCCGTCTTGCGTCATTTCAAGCCGGTGACAGCTTCTTGCCCCGCCAGCTGACACAGCGCGGCCACCGACTCGTTTTCTCCAACGGAATCTTATTTCTCTCGGCCTCTGCCATCCTTTTAATAATTGTCACCGGCGCAAAAGTCGATCGGCTCATACCGTTATATGCGATAGGAGTGTTCACGTCATTCACGCTTTCTCAAGCAGGAATGGCAAAACATCACATAACGCACAAAGAGCCGACATGGCGATGGGGTTTGTTCATAAACACCACAGGCGCTTGTCTCACTTTGCTTGTAGCCATCATCATCGCATGGGCCAAATTTACTCACGGAGCATGGGTAATCATTCTTTTGATGCCGATCATGGTCGCATTCCTCATTCGACTTTCTCACCAGTACGAGTTAGAAGCCAAAGAACTTGAGCAGGACGTTCCTAAAGCGGTGGCCGCTCCAATTCTTCGCCGCCACATAGTTCTTGTCTTTGTGGATCACCTCGATCTGGCGTCTGCAAGAGCCATTCAATACGCTCGCACGCTCATGCCTGATGAGCTTCGAGCTGTGCACTTTGTGCTCGACCAACAAAAAGCAGACCAGCTCGCCGCTGCCTGGGCGGAACATGGCATGTCTCATATAGCTCTCGACCTTGTCGAATGCCCAGACCGACGACTTACCCATAGTGCGGTCGAGGTTGTAGCCCGCGACCTTGTCGGTGGAGAAACCGAGGTCAGCGTGTTAATGCCCGACCGCAAATACAAGGGCTTTTGGCATCGCATTTTGCATGATCAAACCGCCGAGGCAATCGAGCGCGATGTTTCCAAGCTCCCCCATGCCAACGTCACCACCGTTCCATTTCACTTCCAAAACCGCAAGGCAGTGAACGAAGCCAAGCTCATGGCGACGACTCCATCTGGTTCAAATCGCTCAAATGGTTCGAGTGTGGCGATTGCTCCTGAGCATCGTGAAGCGATCACAACCGCTGAGGGATTCCAAACAATCGCCAGTGTCTCATGGCGGACACGGGTACATATTGCGGGAAGAGTGCGTACGGTGCGAGTACAGCCTATGCCCCACAGCGCATCGCTTGAGCTCGTTCTCGAAGACAGCACCGGGTCTATCTCGGTCGTCTTCCTCGGTCGTAAACAAATCGCCGGTATCGACGTCGGTACACACATAAGTGTGGAAGGAACCGTCGGCATGCACCACGGACGCCTCGCCATCCTCAACCCCATGTACTCCCTGTTGCCCCCGCTCTGATGCGAAGCAATTCCATCACAACGAGGTCGCATTAACTATTCATCTTGAGAAGAGCCTCACTTGACGATGAAGGTGCCTTCCATGCCTCGGCTCTTGTGATCGTCAATGTCACAAATGTATTTATAGGTGCCGGGCTTATCGAAGGATATAACAGCAACGCCCGTCTCGTCTGAAGGAGTTGGGCCGACCTCGCCGACACGCGAGCCACCTAGAAGTACTTCAAATTCATGGTCTTCGCGACCAGCATTGTACATACGAAACTCGACGGTCTCGCCCACCTTTGCCTCAAGTTCCTGCAGTTGATCGAACGCATACTCATCTGCTTTGAAAGATATTGATCGATCGATGCTTTGCTCATCGGCCTTACCTGTCACCTTGAATGGTGCACGAATTCCGTCGCCGTCTTGTCCGGGTTTGCATGCAACCTCATAAGAGCCGGCACCAAGCTCTACCGTGAAATCTCGTGAAGTATCCGGTCCAATATTTTCTACCTCACCCATAACCCGGTCATCGTCGCCATATACGTACACTTCGGTCACCTTGTTGCCGTCATTCTTTGCCTCTACGTTGATCGCTCCTGATTCAAAGGTCTTCTGGTCGATTTCACAGGTTGTGTCGGTTGCCGTTACAACAAGAGACGCTGCGCCCTTGGTGCCCGAATCTGAAGAGCAAGCGGCGCCGACCAATACAAGTAAGCCCACACTGGCCAGCGTCTGAAATCGAACACGGCGAAATAAATAAGTTGGCATGATCATTGTCTTATTGACTCCTGGTAATCGAGATTGTGCTGTTGAAAATTAACTGCTCTTTGACACGAGCGAACCCTGTGAAACAACCGCTCGATTCTCTCTTGAAGGTCGAACCGTGTTGGTGGGTCGCAAGAATAGAGCCATCACAGGAATTAAGTATGCGAAATAGGCAATGGTCTCGGCCACGCTGGGAGTGGGTGAGAAATTGAACACACCCTTTAGTACCGCTCCGTACCAGGCTGACACGTCATACCAAGAACTTATGTCATAGGCAATGTTGTTGAGTCCGCCGATAATACGAGCCTCTTGAAAGTCGTGGATCCCATACGCCAGTACACCCGCCGCTATCACAACAAGTGCGGCACCGGTCCAACGAAAGAAACGAACAAGATCGATCTTGATGGCTCTGTTGTAAATAAGCCAACCCAGCGCAACTGCAACAGCGATACCCATGAAACCCCCGACCAAGGGAGTCATGGTACTCGCCGCTGCATCGACGTTTGCCCACAGGAACAGAGCGGTCTCCAGGCCCTCACGTCCAACAGCTATAGCGGCTGTTACAGCAAGCGCCCATGGGCCCACTGCCAACGCCGCGTCGAGCTTGCCGCCCAGTTCAAGTGATAAGCGATGCGATGTTCGTCTCATCCAAAAAATCATGGTCGTCACAAGCACAACTGCACCGATTGACATCACGCCGCCAAAGATTTCTTGGGCTTTAAAGGAGAGGGATTGAGAGGTGAACTGCAGAACAGCTCCAAACCCGAGGCTGATTGCGGCAGCTACTCCAACGCCCAACCAAATGGGAGCCAACCGTTCACGATTTCCGGTCTTAACGAGGTAGGCAACCAAGATGCCGACCACCAGACTGGCTTCCATTCCTTCGCGAAGGCCGATCAAAAAGTTTGAGAACACTCCCCCATCTTAGATGTTCGGCATGCCTAACACAAACTCGTAGGCCACCATCATCCCGTCTTAGGTGGTGAACTGATCGATTACTCGACGTCCGACAAGTGTGCGTACAGGGGTGCCGGGCTCGAGGCCGAATCGTAGACCGCCGCCGCCATTGCCTTGGCCATCAAGTCGAGCAGAAGCGACATCGCGCCAGACCTGGCGGACTCGACGTCCTCTTCTAACCTCGATCAGTGCTTGGGCCTTGATCTTTTTATTGGCAACGCTTTCATCGAAGTCAAACAGCAATGCGTCGCCTTGAAGCTTCACCGGACCAGAGGGCGATGTGATCAGCGGAACCGATGGCCCTGAAGGAGGACCTGCGCCAACAGCGTTAATAGCAGCGACTCTAAACGTATAAGGCTCACCATTAGTGAGGCCCTCTACCCAGATCACAGGACCCGAGCCAAGAACCAGAATTCCTCCGTGATCGGTCGCCACGATATAGGCAGTGATAGGACTACCCCCGTCGCCTTGGCTAACAAACTCAATCCCAACTCGACCGTCACCCATCTGGGCACCAGTTATCACCGGAGCGTTTGGAACTGTGGTCGTCGCGCCTGTGGAGAGCGCTCCAACGGGGTTGATAAGTCCGGCGCCGAAGGCAACGTCATGACCAGGTGTGCCCAGGTCAATAGCGCTTTGAGCAATCAGGCTTGTCACGTCATTCGCCGATCGAGAAGGTATCTGGGACTTCAAGAGAGCCGCTACTCCTGCCGCAGCAGGTGTAGCCATTGAGGTTCCTTGAAGCCAGCAATAATTTGAAGCGCCTGTTGCCGCACCGATAGCCGAAGATGGGTTGCACGTTGAAAGAATCGATGTACCTGGTGCTGCAATGTCTACATAGCCACCTTGGTTTGAAAATGTTGCCCACTCATCGGAAGGCCCAGTAGCGGCTACCGCCATTGCGCCTGCAACTGGAAGGCTTGCTGCTGGATACATAAGAGGGCTAACGCCGGGGCATCCCCCTCCACCACTACCGCAATTGCCTGCCGCAGCAAACACGCTGACTCCCCGATCGATGGCATATTGAATTGCGCCGGTAATGGCGACATCTTCACCGGTTCCGCCCAAAGAGAGATTGATAACCTGGGCTCCGTTCTGCACCGCCCAAACGATGCCGGCCGCAACATCTCGCGTATCGCCAGAGCCATTGTCGGCGAGCACTTTAACCGGCATTATCATTGCATCAGGAGCGACTCCGGCAACCCCTTCAACGTTGTCTGATATGGCGGCAATGATGCCTGCCACGTGTGTTCCATGTCCTTGACCATCTGCAAAGGCGCCCTCAGAACTTGACATGGGAGCAATCGGAGAACCGTCAAGGGGAATCGGCCAACCAGGATGAGAACCTTGCCAACCGACGAAATTCGCCCCTAGAACCGCGCCATTCACTCGTGCGATACGCCCGGCAAGATCGGGATGGTTGGTCATGACTCCCGTGTCGATGACAGCTACAACTACTCCCGCTCCTCGGCTCTTGGTCCAAGCCTGTTCGATGTTCAAACGACTAAGGCTCCATTGCGAACCACGGTGTTGATCATTCGATGCAACACCAACCGTTTCCATAATCGACACCTTTTGAGGTGCGCTCGCCCCAATAACCTCAGGCCGGTCTTCAGCCTTGTCAACAATTTTCTCAACTCCGCTTTTTGACCTGGCCATTAC
>CAYGGL010000122.1:0-5670 GCA_964349215.1 uncultured Acidimicrobiaceae bacterium
CCACTATATGGTGGGCTTGCTCGGCGAACGCGATGAGCTCTTGAAGCTCATCGAAAGATCTTTTGTGGGAACTGAGATTCACGTTCGTGGCAATGAGGTGAGTGTCGCAGGCTCCGATGAAGCATTGGTGAAACGAGTTTTTACTGAACTGATTTTGCTTTTGGAGTCTGGTGAGCGTCTCAACGAAGTCAATGTCGCAAGAACCATTGACATGGTGAGAATTAATGAAAGCCCTTCTGAGGTCTTGACGGCGCAGGTTCTTCGTTCGGTGGCCGGTGGGTCGGTGCGTCCAAAGTCAAGTGGACAAAAGCGCTATGTCGAAGCAATTGCTTCAAATATCGTCACCTTTGGGATCGGGCCGGCAGGAACGGGCAAGAGTTGGCTAGCTGTTGCCAGCGCCGTTCAAGCGCTGCAGTCCCATGAGGTCAAGCGCATCGTATTAACTCGTCCTGCTGTTGAAGCAGGGGAACGACTTGGATTTTTGCCCGGTGACTTGATGGCAAAGATCGACCCCTATCTACGTCCTCTATTTGATGCTCTCTATGACATGATCGAGCCTGAAGCTGCACAGCGCTTGTTGGAGCGGGGAATTGTGGAAGTGGCGCCGCTCGCATTTATGCGGGGCCGCACGCTCAATGGAAGTTTCGTCATTTTGGATGAGGCTCAAAATGCGACTCCCGAACAGATGAAAATGTTCTTGACCCGAATTGGGTTTGGTTCAAAAGCCGTTATTACAGGTGACATTACCCAAGTCGACATTCCTCATGGACGTTCTGGGCTATTTGGTCTTGAAGAAATTATTGGGAAAGTCGATGGGCTTGAGTTTGTACACCTGACGAATCGTGACGTGGTCAGGCATCGTATCGTTCAAGACATCGTGCAAGCCTATGAGATTGCCGATGCCAAGAATGAAGGTCCTCGGGGCTCGAATAGGCGCTCTAACTCGCGGCGCAAACCATGACATTTCCCGGGCCATCTATGCGAACCCGCCGCAGCGGGCCCCCTGATGGGGATCCGCTGGTTTTCATATCTGATGAACAGTCAGATCATGCTGTTGATGTCACAAGCCTGGCTCGTATGGCAGACCTAGTTTTGTTGAATGAAGGGGTTAGTGGCGATTGCGAGTTGTCGATTTATTTTGTCGAAGAGAAAGTAATGGCCGACCTCAATGTTCGACACATGGGAGGCGATGGCCCCACAGATGTGTTGGCCTTCCCGCTGGAAGAAGTCATTGAGGGTGGTAGAACTCCAGACACTGGTTCGTCCGGGCCAGATCGTCCACCTCCTGATCAGTCTTCCTTGCCCTTACTTTTGGGTGACGTCGTAGTTTGTCCGGCTTATGCTGCGCGCAATGCGCCAGAACACACAGGGCCTAACCATGGCGGAACCCTTGAAGATGAGTTGGCGTTGTTGGTTGTCCATGGCATTTTGCATGTTCTTGGTATGGATCATGTGGAACCTGAAGAGACAGAGGCCATGCAAAAACGAGAGAGTGAACTGCTTGAGAAATTTCGACAATCGAATACTCCAAGCCCAGGCTTATCAAGTGGGGGACAAATCTAAGTGGCTATAGGGCATATCCTCGCTCTGTTTGCAGCACTTCTACTCATAGGTATTTCAGCTTTCTTGGCTATGGCTGAGACCAGCATTACCCGCTTGCCTCACGCACGGGTGAAAGCATTGCTCGAAGATGGCCGACGCGGCGCTGAGAGTTTGGATCATTTGCTTACAAATCGCCAGCGAGCTTTGAACCCAGTTCTTCTGGCTGTTTTGACGTGTCATTTAAGTGCGGCAGTAATGCTCGGAATTGTTGCTGACTTTTATCTCGGGGTTTCAGGCCTGGTTTTGGTTACCTTCTTTGAGGTCACCTTGATATTTGTGATTGCTGAAGCTGCTCCAAAAACTTATGCGCTTCAACATCCTGAACAAGCAGCGTTGCTGGTAGCGCCTGTGGTTAACAGGTTGGTCAACTTTCCTCCCTATCGCCTGATCACTCGTTTGTTGATAGGTATGTCAAACGTAATCTTGCCTGGCAAGGGTCTTCCTGAGGGGCCTGGGGTTTCAGAAGAAGAGCTTTTGGCCATGGCAGATGTGGCTGTTGAAGCTGATGTCATCGAAGTAGAAGAGCGCGCTCTGATTCGTTCCATTATTGATTTCGGCGACACCGTTGTGCGTGAGGTGATGGTTCCAAGACCGGACATGGTCACAATTGCAACCAAGGCGACGGTTGATGAGGCGATGGAGATAGTTATCAACAAGGGCTATAGCCGCGTACCAGTATGTGGTGAGGGTATAGATGATCTTGTTGGAATGGTCTACGCAAAGGACCTTTTGAAAGCCACGCGCGACGGTTATCAAGATAATGAAAAAAATAATCATGGCGAGCCGGCCGTCACCGTAGATTCTTTAATGCGCGAGGCCCATTTCGTCCCAGAGACCAAGCACGTGGCCGAGCTGCTTCGAGAAATGCAAACTCATAAGTACCACATGGCGATAGTCGTAGATGAGTACGGCAGTACCGCCGGGTTGGTTACGATCGAAGATCTCATCGAAGAGTTGGTGGGCGAGATAGTCGACGAGTTTGATGTCGAAGATCCGATGCTCGAGCCCCTTTCCGGCGGTGGGGTGCGAGTTAATGCTCGTTTACCGGTTGATGAACTCAACGACTTCTTGCATCTGGAACTTCCAAAAGGAGATTGGGACACGGTTGGCGGCTTGATGCTCAACTTGTTGGGCCACCCGGCAGTCGAGGGTGAGACCGTAGAGCTGGACGGCCATCGCTTAAGGGCCGAGCGCGTGCAGGGAAGAAGGATTGGCAGAGTTCGCATTACCCCTCTTGCCAATGCCGGCTCGGTCGAAAGTAAGTAATGGTGATTACAAAATCAGGTTTTGTTGCAATCGTTGGACGACCAAATGGTGGGAAGTCAACTCTTTTGAATTCCATCTTGGGGACCAAGGTGAGCATTGTGTCCAATAAGGCTCAAACCACCAGGACTCAGGTTCGTGGAGTGCTGAATCGTGAAGATACTCAGATTGTTTTTGTAGATACGCCTGGAATTCACAAACCCAAAACAGCATTGGGCAGTCGTTTGAACGATACGGCGACAGATTCACTTGCCGGCGTTGACAAAGTCCTTTTTGTTATAGATGCAACTGCTCCCTTTGGAACTGGTGATCAGTTCGTAGCCGATCGACTGCCAAGCGATGCGATCGTAGTTGTAAACAAGGTTGACATTGCTTCGCCAGATCAAGTGATTACGCAGTTACAACGAGCGAGCGAGCTTGATTTGGCCGACTACTTTCCAGTTTCCGCAAAGTCGGGCAAAGGCGTAGATGAACTTGTTAAGTCGTTACTTTCGTCAATGCCAGAGGGGCCGGCGCTCTATCCAGAAGATGTTGTTACTGATGTTCCAGATGCGTTTTGGGTGGCAGAACTTGTTCGCGAGCAACTTTTTACAGTCATGCGACAGGAGCTTCCATATTCGATTGCAACAAGAGTGACCGAGTGGGATTGGCCTCGCATTAGGTGTGAGATTTTGGTCGAGCGCGATTCCCAAAAAGGAATGGTTATAGGCCAAAAGGGTGAAGTGTTGCGATCGGTGGGAATTGCAGTTCGTGAACAACTTGTTCCCGGCGCTTATCTGGAGCTCGTGGTTCGCGTCGCCAAGGATTGGCAACGTCAAACAAAGGCTCTTGAACGGCTTGGGTACTAGTGGTCTGTCGCCGACAGACCACTAGAGGCCATTTGGAGAGATAGCCTCAGCAGGTGGAAATCGACGGCATTAACCCTCATGGCATTCCAAAACACATCGCATGTGTCATGGATGGAAACGGACGTTGGGCAACCGATAGAGGCCTACCCCGCACCGAGGGCCACGCTGCTGGAGAAGAAGCTCTGCTCGATACCGTCGAAGGAGCGCTAGATCTTGGCATTTCTTGGCTAACCGTTTATGCATTTTCTACCGAGAACTGGCGTCGCCCAGCCTCCGAGGTTCAGTACCTCATGCAATTCAACGAGTCTCTATTGACCCGGCGTCGCGACGAGCTGCATGAGAAGGGGGTCCGTATGCGATTTTTGGGCCGTCGAGATTGGCGAGTTCCTCAAAGAGTTCTTGACCGCATGGAAGAGTCGATTGCTCTAACAGCAGATAACAAAGTCATGACCCTCAACATTGCCTTTAACTATGGAGGCCGAGCAGAAATCGTTGATGCAATAAAGTCGATTATCGATGAGGGAATTCCATCTGAGCGCATAGATGAGCGGATGGTGAGACGTCACCTGTATGACCCGGAAATGCCCGACCCGGAGTTGATGGTGCGCACCTCTGGGGAATACCGCACATCTAACTATTTGCTTTGGGAAATGGCTTACAGTGAGTTGATCTTCTCAGAAGTGCTGTGGCCGGATTTTAGGCGAGAAAATTTATTTGATGCAGTACGTGAGTATCAGAGGCGTGAACGTCGCTTTGGTGGTATCGAACCCTCAAGATAGGCGATGACAGTGGCCATATATAAGGAAAAAGGAATAGTTCTCAGATCGTTTGATCTGGGCGAAGCTGACCGCATCATCACTTTCATGACAGAAGGTCGCGGCAAGGTAAGAGCAGTGGCAAAGGGAGTACGAAAGACAAAGAGTCGTTTTGGCGGACGCCTCGAGACGACCAATCATGTGGCACTCACTTTGTATGAAGGAAGGTCGCTGGACACCATCACCCAAGCTGACCTACTCGATCACTTCCGTCCCGTCAGAGAAGACCTTGATCGCCTCGGCCGAGTGATGCCGCTGCTCGAAGTGGTGGACGGGGTCACTTCCGAGGGTCGGAGTGATGCTCGCCTCTACCAAATGTTGCTTGGAGCCCTTCGTGCTCTTTCACAATCCGATGCCCCTCTCATTGTCCCTGCTTTTTTTTGGAAGCTTCTTGCACATGAAGGAATGCGACCTGAGGTCAGTTGTTGTGCATCATGTGGCACGGAAAATGATCTCGTTGCCTTTGAGCTGACCGAGGGAGGCGTGCTGTGTACGACGTGTCGTCGTGGTAGTCGGCTCAGTCCTGAAGGGCTTGAATTGTTGAGGCGAATCCTTGGCGGTCAGTTGGCTTCGGTTCTGGGCGAGCCTGCTTCCAGCGCGGGTGACGAGGTTGAACACTTGGCCACAAAGTCCCTAGAGCATCTTTTAGAACGGCGTTTACGATCAGCGGGAGCACTTGGTGGCCACTAAAAACACTTAGCGGGAACTGAAATAAGCATTGGTTACGCAATGGCCAGCTAACCTCCGCTCATGGCTGAACTTTTTGATCAGGTGGTAAACCTTTGTAAGAGACGCGGTTTCGTATTTCCGTCTGCTGAGATCTATGGCGGATTTCGCTCCACCTATGATTACGGGCCTGTTGGCGTCTTGTTGTTGCGTAATGTCAAAGATGCGTGGTGGCGGGCAATGGTCCAGTCGCGTACAGATGTTGTGGGCCTGGACGCCGCCATTCTTTCTCCTTCTGCGATATGGGAGGCATCTGGCCATCTTAAAAACTTCACAGACCCTTTGGTCGATTGTCGTAACTGCAATGAGCGTTACCGCCTTGATCAACTCGAAGATGCTGATCTGTGTCCTAATTGCGGAAAAAAGGGAACCTTTACCGAGGCCAGACAATTCAACCTTATGTTCAAGACCCATGC
>CAYGGL010000123.1:0-4277 GCA_964349215.1 uncultured Acidimicrobiaceae bacterium
CGACACGGCCGGCACCGTTGGTAATAACTACGAACTGAATAACCAAAAGGATCATGAAGATGACGAGCCCGACGATGATCGAGCCACCGATAACAAAGTGACCGAATGCCTCAATGACATTCCCTGCAAAACCGTCGAGAAGTACCAAGCGAGTCGCACTCACGTTCAGCGAAAGCCTGAACATGGTGGCAATGAGAAGTATCGAGGGAAAAACGGAAAAGTCGAGTGCCCTATTAACCGACATGCTTACGAGCAAAATCAGTACAGCGCCAGCCAGATTCAATACCAACAGGAAGTCGAGAATAGCTGCAGGTAGAGGAACAACCATCATCACTACAGCGGTGATGATGGCTGCTGGTACGCCTATTTGACCGATTCGGCTCGGATTCACGGGACCTCGTGGGTTGTCGCCCTCCGTGGTGGGATTCTTAACCGATCACCCTCCTGGTGACATTTTCCTATCGGCTTTTCCAGCCATTACTTGAGCAAGATCTGTTTTTGGTTTCAGATGAGCGGGTAGTTCAAAAATGCTCTTGAAGTCCTTGCTTGTACCCAGAGCAAAGACAAATGCGAGCACCTGAGCCACTGCTTCATATAACTCTGGTGGTATTTCTTGACCTAGTTCGCATGATGAGTTGAGAGCTCTCGCCAGTGGGGGTTCGTGCACGATGGGAACGTTGTGAAGCTCGGCTTGTTCGCGGATCTTTCCCGCAATGACCCCGACACCTTTTGCGACCACCCTCGGCGCTTGCTTGGCGGGATCATAGGTAATCGCAACTGCCACATGTGTTGGATTGACGATGACCACGTTTGCCCCAGCTACTGTGCTGATCATTCGGTTTCGGCTTAATTGCTGCTGACGATTTTTGATCTCAGCCTTGACCATGGGGTCGCCCTCAGACATGCGGTTTTCGTCTTTGATTTCTTGTTTGCTCATCTTCATTCCCTTCATGACTTGGCGTTTTTGTATTGCGTAGTCGATAGCTGCAAGAACAAGACCCATCCAGGCAGCATTCCGCCAGATGATGATCGTTGCTTTGCCAACCAGTGGAAGCACCATGTCTACTGTCGGGTTATCCATTGCGATTATCTGAGTGGAAACGCTATTGAGAGTCGGCCAAGCAACGACTACCAAAACAACGACTTTTAGAACGACCTTTAATCCATCCCACAGCGATTGTGGAGAAAAGAGACGCTTGATGCCTTTGAATGGATTTAATCGACTGGGTTTTGGCTTGAGCAATGCCGGTGTGGCGCGAAGACCTACTTGAGCAATATTTCCAACTATTCCAAGAACGACCATTCCTATAACAAGTGGAGCAATAGCTATGGTCGAACCAAGTAGTGCGTCTCCAAGTAGACGTAGTGCAACGCCGGCATCAACTGAAGACGCGGCACGTTCGAGGCCGACAAGGGTTTTTTGAATGACTTGGAAACTTGACTTGAGCGTCCCAGGTAAAAGATAGGTAGTCGCCAAGATCTGTACCCACATGACGAGCTCTGGTGATTTCGCAACTTGGCCCTGTTTTTGTGCTTCCCGTTTTTTCTTTGGAGTGGGCTTTTCAGTCTTTTGACTCTTATCGCTCACAGCGCACCTAGCCGCCTACGACCTTTATGCCGTGATCAATCATTGGCCTGAGCAGTGAGCTAACTGCACCGGGGAAGAGTGGAAGGGCGACGCCGGCGAGGGTAATGGTAAGTAAAAGTTTGACTGGGAGCCCAAGCAGGAAGATGTTGAGATGAGGAGCCGCTCTCGCGAGTAGGCCCATAGTGATTTCAGCCAGAAAGAGCGCTGCCATCAAAGGCGCTGCTATTTGTACGGCTGCAATAAAGAACAGAGTTAAGTCACCTGAGATCAACTTTGCTGCAGCGTTGATATTGAAATCGGTAAGAGGGGCTGCATCGAATGATGCGATAAATCCCCGAACAAGCAATAAGTGACCGTCGAGCGCAAACAACAAGGTGACTGCCAACAAGTTGTAAAAACGGCCGAAAGCGCTTGCAGGTGCACTGGACAAAGGATCAAAGAGTTGAGCCATCGTAAAACCACTGACTAGGTCGATGATGTTTCCCGCGGCCTGAATCGCACTGAAGAACATAAGTGCGACAAATCCCATTGCGAGTCCGGCTCCGACTTGAAGAAGCGCTGCGTTTACAAGGGGTACGGTTTCCATTGGGACCCCTTGTTTGGCTAGATCTGGTCCAATGGCCAACGAAAGTGCCGCGGCAAACCCAATTTTTACCTGACGCGGAATGGCGCGTTGTTGGAAAGGTGGACATACAAAGACCCAGGCAGTGGCTCTCGCCATTACAAGCAGGTAGCCAGTCAGCAAATCCGGCGATAGAGCTAGATTCATGCGTTCTGCAAGAGTGTGGGTATTAGATCAAATATGTGGTTGGTAAAGCCGATGATCTCGGCCATCATCCAGTTTCCGGAAATCATCATGACAATTGCGACACCGATCAATTTGGGAACAAACGTCAGAGTCATTTCTTGAACCTGCGTAACTGACTGAACAAGCGATATCGCAAAGCCAACAACAAGGCTGACGATCAAGATCGGTGATGCAAGTTTCGCGATGATGAACAAAGTTTGAACACCAATATCCAACACATTGCTATCTGTCATCGAAGGCCTCCTTTTAGGTGTGAATTGATCAATTGAAACTCGTTATAAGTGAACGAACTATGAGGTCCCATCCGTCAACCATGACGAAGAGCATCAACTTGAAGGGCAACGCCACGAGCATTGGCGGAAGCATCATCATTCCCATTGACATCAGCGAGGTAGAGACCACGATGTCAATGACAAGGAAAGGGATGAAGATGATGAAACCAATGATGAAAGCTGCCTTTATTTCCGAAAGGATGAAAGCAGGAACAAGAGATGTCATGCTCACGTCTTCTGGTTTCTCAGGTCGCTTATCAGTGCTTGCTGCCACAAAAGTGGCGAGTTCACTTTCATTGGTCTGTTTCAACATGAACTTGCGAAGAGGAGGAAGCGCTGCCTCGTAAGCCTGTGATTGCGTCTTAGTCCCATCGAGCAGTGGTTGTAGGGCCTTTTCGTTTAACTCCTTGAAGGTGGGGGCCATCAGGAAGAGGCTGAGAAATAGAGAAAGGCCGATCAGTACCTGGTTGGGAGGTATTCCCTGAAGGCCCAAAGCATTACGGGTGAGAGAAAATACGATCACGAGCCGCGTGAAGCTGGTGAGCATTATCAGCAGCGATGGTGCCACCGACAAAAGGGTGAGCAACAAAATGATGAGGACGCTCTGGCTGGGTTTAGTTTTAACATCTCCGAGGTCAATGCTGATTGAGGCGTCGGGTTCTGTAGGAGTTTGGCCATCGGTGAGTACCGGTGCCGGAGGGTTTGGTTGGGCTGGGGGAGCTGGTTGTGTTTGGGCACCGGCTATACCTGGACTAAACCCAAGTAGCAGAGTCAGAGCAATGAACAAAGTGATTAGGAACGCGGCAAAAGAACGGATCACGCGGCCATAGGGCTGATGAAACTTAGTGTTCTGTGAACTTGGGAACTGCACAGCTCCTCCAGGAGCACGAGCATTAAGACCGGCGCACGGTCCTATCTCGCATGGAGTCGACAAAGGTCTTCCATGTTGGGAAGGAGTCCACTGGACTCCCTTGAGTAGCTGTCCCTAGCTGCTCTGGTTCATCAATTAAATCTTCTGGGTCACCCTCAAGTAATAAGGTGACATTGCTATCGGTTACTCCCAATACGAGTGCCCGGTTGCCGGCACGAACAAGGGCTAATGAAGCGTTCCTGCTTATTCCTTGTCTCGCCATTATTTCAATTGTCCCGCGCTTGCGGTTCAGAACCCCCAACCCCTTGCCTCTTCTTAAGAAGGAAGAAAAAGTAAGCATGAGGGAAACCACGACGACCAGCGAGATGAAAACTTTAAAAATCAGCTGGATCGCGGATAAATCCATTAGCGGCGGTGACCCTTGGAATCGATTTCATAGCCGATGATTTCAGAGATACGGATGCCGAATTCCTCATCAATAACGACTACCTCACCGCGAGCGATAAGTGTTCCGTTGACCAGCAAGTCGATTGGACTTCCTGCGGCTCGATCGAGTTCGATAACTGAACCAGGCGTTAGGGCGAGTATGTCTTTCACCAAGAGTCGCGTCCTGCCCAACTCTGCGGTAACGCCCATTTCGACTTCGCTTAGAAGTTCAAGCGATCGGATGGCAGGGGTAACCGTGGTCGTATCGAGCGGTGCGAATTCATGTATTGACATCTCTGTCGCTGCGTTGTC
>CAYGGL010000123.1:4287-5382 GCA_964349215.1 uncultured Acidimicrobiaceae bacterium
AGCCATTGGCATTGTAAACTTATCGCAGTTATAGAAGTCCCAATATTTGGTCTTCAACCTTAAGAGCGGCAAAGAGCAACTCTTCGTCTGATCTGTCCCCAGTGGCTTGATCACAAGGGATCTCTTCGGAGTTGGCGATCGAGATTTCTACGCCGAGACTTGTTCCAATCACTGCCCCAAGCTGGTCGAACAGCGGGGCTACGCCACTTGCTTTGCCGTCTTCAGGTTCCGTGAGCAATGCAGAAGCCGGCTCAGGTGACAGCGCAAAGATCAGAGTTGCATCCAATCCTTCTAGTCGTGAAGAGATCGTTCGCCAACCGACCTGAGCGAGAGCATCGCGAGCATCGCTTGGCTCAATTGGCTCAATTATTGCTGACTCTGCATTGGGTAAAACGCTTTGCATAATCGCACTGCATGATTGAAGCGCTATGAATGAGGTTTGCAGATCAGGATGGGTAACGGTCATGATGCCTCATTTTGTTCAGTGGACTCGACGATTAAACAAGCAAGACGTTTACCCTTGCGCCCAGCGACCGCCTTGTAGCAAGGCACACCTGCAATAGAAACAGCGAGTGGTAAATCAGTGCCATGGCACAGAGGCAAGATGTCTCCAGGTTGAAGACTGACTATTTCTGAAGAGGGAAGTGTTACTTCTTTGAACTGAATAATGACATCAACAGGGACATTATCGAGTCTGTCGCTGATGACATTTTGAAGAGCGATTGGGTCTACTGGAACTCTTCCGTTTAACAACGCATTGCCAACGATTTCGTCGAGTACGGGCTGTAGAGATGTGAAAGGAATACATAGGGTGGCAGTGTCCTCGACGGCTCCAATTCTCATGTCATAGGAAATGACAACCACCATGTCAGTTGCCGAAGAAATTTGGGCAAACTGAGGGTTTGACTCTTGATTAATGATTGTCGGCTGAATGTTCGCCAAGGCCTCAAAGCCGTATTGCAATTCATGAAGCACTCGAACCATGAAGTTTTGGAACAGAGCCTGTTCAATATCTGTGAGAGATCGTTCTGGAGCCTGGCTGGTTCCCAAACCGCCAAGGAGACGATCGATGATCGTCATCACTACAGGCAGGGG
>CAYGGL010000124.1:0-5234 GCA_964349215.1 uncultured Acidimicrobiaceae bacterium
GGCGGTGCTCGATGCGCAATAGCGACACGGCTTGTAACAACGATTGCGAGCCTCGACCAAAGTGTCGGGTCCAAAGCTGATAAAGGTCTCAGCTCCCATCAGCTCGTCAATTCCACAAGCATCGGTTGCGTTGTCGAGATCGTGTACACGTTGAATGCGCTTATCGCCCACCCAACGAAAATGTTCAAACTTGATAGGTCGGGACATGTCCAGAAAATTAGCAGAGAGTTCTAGGGCACCCAGGGTTGATTGCCAACCTCTTGCTTACTTAGAGTCCTTGGGGTGATCCGGCGGCGCCAATGGCTTGTAGATAGGCGACCTGTTGGGCAAGTACTGCTCGTATATGCACCTCGCTCAGCTCTAGGCCGGCTTCACCAGCGTGGACAACAATGAGAGAAATGACTTCTTCGTCTGCCACTACCAGATCATCATTAATATCTCTTGAGACATCTGCTTCGAGCGATTCTGTACGACGAGCTAACTCGTCGAGATAAGCCAGAAGAATAAAGCGGAGTTCCTCGTAGCTGAGCACCGCGCTCACCTCAAACGCAAGACGCTCCGCCACCCACTCGACGGCTTCATCGACATCGAATACCGGACGCGGAGCTTGGTCGACAAGTCGGTTGACCTCTCGACCTATCACGACTGCCGCAATAACAAATATCAGCAATAGAGAAACAATTACAGCAACTATTTGCACGCGGTCAGGCTATGCCAAAAAACCGGAATGGCCCGGCTCGAAAGCCAGGCCATTCCATGGGTTGGGTGTTCCTGTTTAGTTTACAGGCCAATCCTTTGAGCCAAAAGCTCACGATGATAGGTCGGGTCTCCGAGGAACAATTCAGAAGTCTTGGCCCGCTTGAAATAAAGGTGGGCTGGATGCTCCCATGTGAAGCCGATTCCACCGTGAATCTGGATGTTCTCGGCTGCAGTGTGGAAATAAGCCTCTGAGCAGAAGGCCTTGGCAAGGCTCGCAACCGCTGGGAGTTCGTCATTTAACTCAGCAGCACTCCATGCGGCATAGTAAGCCGCCGACTTGGCCGACTCTACCTCTAACAACATGTCTGCACACTTGTGCTTGATGGCCTGGAACGAACCGATCGGACGACCGAACTGGACACGATCCTTTGCATACTGAACCGCCATATCGAGACAAACCTGGGCTCCACCGATCTGCTCTGCAGCAAGAGCCACAGCTCCGAGATCTAGAACCCGCTCTAGAACGCTCCACCCTTGGCCCTCGGCACCGACAAGGCGAGCAGGCGTCTTGTCGAAATCGAGACGGGCTTGCTTGCGAGTCTGGTCCATAGTGACCAACGAAGTACGGGTCAGACCTGCTGCATCACCCGAAACGGCAAATATGCTCACGCCTGACCCTGTACGTGCGGCCACCAGGATGAGGTTTGCAATCGCACCGTCGAGCACGAACATCTTGGAGCCTGAGATGGTGTAGCCATCTCCCGCCTTGGTGGCGGTTGTGGTCACTCCGGCTTCGTCCCAACGGCCATTGTCTTCGGTGAAGGCAAGGGTTGCGATGGTTTCGCCTGTCGCAATACCGGGAAGAAGTTCTTTCTTGGCTGCATCGTCACCTGAGTGAATCAAGGTGTTGGCGGCCAACACAACTGAAGCGAAGTAAGGGGCGCACAACAAGGATCGGCCCATTTCTTCAAGAACTACGATGAGTTCAATGAAACCGAAGCCTGAACCGCCGAACTCTTCTGGAATGGCAAGACCTTGCAGGCCTAGCTGTTCACCCATTTGCTTCCAGACGCTCTCGTCATAGCCGGCATCACCATCCATGAGACGGCGGACTTCAGACTCTGGAGACTTTTGCTCCAGGAAAGAACGGACGGTACTACGAAGCTCTTCTTGCTCATCAGAAAATGCGAAGTTCACCTAAGGCCCCCTTGGACGGCGTAGATCATTTACGGCTCGGATGTAATGCGATACTCGCAATGTTTACTAGACCAATGCCATAGTCGTCGAGACGAGCGATTATCCGCTGGAAAGGCAAGGACATGACTACCAATACTCTTCACTATTCAGACAGCCTGATTGAGGTCCATAAAGTGGTGGTTGGACCCGTTGAAAACAACGTTTTTGTGCTCCGCTGCAAGGAAACCGGCGAGGCCATTTTGATAGATGCCGCCAACGAACATGACCTGTTGTTGGAGCTTTGCAAGAAGCTAGGAGTGCGTAGTGTTGTCGAGACCCATGGCCATTGGGATCACATCCAGGCCATCCCGGCCCTAAGAGATGCAGGCTACGAAGTAGGGGTTGGCGAAGCCGATGCATCAATGCTCAACAGTTACGACTCTATTTTGGAGGACCAATCGGTCATCGAGGTAGGGCGCCTGCGTATTCATACAATTCTCACTCCAGGACACACTCCGGGCTCAATATGTTTTCACGTGGAGAACACTCCCCTGCTCTTCAGCGGCGACACCCTCTTTCCCGGTGGACCTGGCAACACCTTCGGCAATGCTGATCACTTCGCCGAGATCGTCAAGTCAATCGACCAGCGCCTACTCAGCTTTCCTCCCGAGACCATCGTGTTGCCAGGCCACGGCGCTGACACGACTGTGGGTGCCGAACGACCGCATCTCAACGAATGGATCGAGCGGGGCTGGTAGTAAGTGGACACCTTCTCTGCTATTGCCAACCGTAGATCGACAGGACGCCTGGTTGAGCCCGGCCCAACATCTGAGCACCTGCAGATAATCCTTGAGGCAGCAGCGTGTGCACCAGATCATGGAGAGCTGCGTCCCTTTCGTTTTACGGTCTTGGAGGGAGCCGGCAAAGTGGCATTTGGACATGTGCTTGAACAGGCTTATCGAGATCGTTGCACCGCCACCGGAAAGCCAGTCGAAGAATCAAAGGCTGAAAAGGACCGTACGAAACTTGGACGGGCACCCGTTGTCGTCATTGCCTCAACCGTTTACCAAGAGGCCAAGGTCCCAATGGTCGAACAAATTGCTGCGACTGCAGCTGGGTGTCAAAACGCCCTACTGGCAGCGACTGCACTCGGATATGGATCTATGTGGCGTACCGGTGACTGTTGTTATGACGAGCCGGTAAAAGCAGCCCTGGGGCTGAGAGAACAAGATGCCATTGTCGGTTTCTTGTATCTAGGCACTGTTGACCCGGCGACAAAGAATACAAAGCCGGCCAAGATCGCTGATCTCGATGGTTTAGTCACGCATTGGCAAGGCAAGTAACGACTGCGGAGGTGGGCCAGTGCGCCCGAGCAGAAAATCTCGCATTGCCAAGAGTCGACCACGAAGATGCCAGTAGGGGGTTTGTTTGGATGGAAAAACCGCCCCGGCCAAAGTTATCCAAGCAGTTAGAAGCAATAGAACTGTCACTCGACGGAGTCCGAAATAGTTACGAACAAGAATCAAGGTGTTGCGCACCATCAAGTATTCGGGCACTCCTACCTCTGAAGACATTGTTGGGTTGCGCACCACCGCACCCCATATAACTCCTACCTTCCAGCCCGCTCGACGTGCTCGCTCACCGAGATCTGCCTCTTCGCAATAGGCGAAATAGCGCTCATCGAATAGGCCGATGTCATCTAGGCACTCCCTCTTGGCAACCATCATGGTGCCATGCGGATAACCCGAGTCTTCCCAACCGGGAATCTGTTCTGAGGCCACAAGGTAGCTTCCGCAATATCTATGAACCATGGGCTTTACCTTGGATGAAGTGTCTCCATATTCCGCACTGGCAAGACCGGCCCCGCTATGCGTGGCAGCCTCTGTGACAAGACGTTGCAGACAATGTCTCTCTGGCGAAGCGTCGTGAGGACACACAAGTACCCACTCGCCCATAACTGATGGGTCACCATCTAAGAAATGGCGCAAACCTGCATTGGCCCCAGGGCCAAAACCGGTATTGGCACCCAGTTCGATCAGCTCTGCGTTAGGAAGACCGGCCCGTAGTAACTCAAGTGCATCTATCGAAGAACCATTGTCAACCACCACGAGGTTCATGGTCATGCCTGCTTGTTCTGCTTGATCAGTCAACTCTTGGCCGGTTCGTACGCAAGCCTGTGGTTGCATACGGTGAACGATGACGGCTGTCAGCGCCGTAACGCTCGGTACCTCAACTCCATGAATCTCGCGCTCTACTTGGACATCTGATACATCAAGATGTTCGGCTTCTTGCAACTCGGCCATCACCGGACCTTAGCTGCGATAACCGGCATCAAACGCCGCGGTCTCAGCGGCATCAAGGTTTGTCTCAACAATGTCGAGACCACCATCCCAAAAGCCGGGATCGGCCAGGTCACAACCGACGATGTTGCCCAAAGCCTCCGGTGACATAGAGCCACCAGATGACAACAGTTTCATATAGCGAGGAACGAAATCAGAACCCTGCTCCTCATATTGGCGATAGACAGAAAGCGCCAATAGCTGGCCGTATGAGTAGGCGTAGACATAACCGGGGGTCCCGATGAAATGTGGGATGTAGGACCACCACGATTTGTAACCCTGAGTGATCTCAACACTGTCGCCGACCATCTCAAGCTGGCTTTGTTCCCAAAGGTCTCCAAAACGTTCGACCGACAGCTCACCCTCACTACGTCGTGCTTCATGAACAAGGTTCTCAAATCGATTCATCGCCGTCTGGCGAAAGACTGTAGCGATTGCCCCCTCAATGTTTTCACCCAACAGTGCAAGGCGAGCCTGAGGAGACTCTGTTGATTCCAACAAGCGACCGAAGACAACCGTCTCACCAAATACCGATGCAGTCTCGGCCAAGGTCAGTGGAGTCGACTGATGGAAAATACCCTGCTCGCGCGCCATCCAGGCATGAAGGCCATGGCCCAGTTCGTGCGCCAAGGTAAGAACATCACGACGACGAGAGGTGTAGTTAACCAATACATACGGGTGCACAGACGGAACGGTGTAAGAACAAAATGCACCGGGGCGCTTTCCTGCAATGGCGGGAGCGTCTATCCATTTCTCATCAAAGAAGCGTTTTGCAGTCGATGCCATCTCGGGCGAAAACGAGTCGTAGCTGTCGAGCACCAAGGTTCGTGCCTCATCCCAACCGATCAGGGTGTCTTCGCTCTCAAGGCTGGCCATGCGGTCATAATCTGCAAGGCGATCGAGGCCTAAAAGCTTGGCCTTTAACTTGTACCAACGTTGGGGAATGTCGTTTCTGCGACGCACCGAATCGACCAGAGCCTCAACTGATTCATCACTGGCTTCATTTGCAAGATTGCGACT
>CAYGGL010000125.1:0-5213 GCA_964349215.1 uncultured Acidimicrobiaceae bacterium
TTCGGCTTTGGGTCCTGCAGTTGAAAATGTCACCGGGTATACGAGATATCGCATCGAAGGCAATGTGGCCGATGGCTCAGCGACTATTCATGTGGTTGACAAAGGTGGGTTGGCTGCGACATTGGTATCGCGTTCGGAATCTGACCCGAGGTTGTTGGGAACCAAGCACAGAGCGGCTGTTGAACGAGAAGTTACCGTTGCCCAAGGAGGCCATGACGGCCGCAGTGTGATTTTGGTTCCGGAAGTTAAAGCCGCACAGGTGGTGGGGATCACGCTGTTGCATGTTGAGATTTACGATCGGCTGACCTCAGAAGTTGTTCGAGAGGTTCTAACTGGATATCGAGGTCGTTACTCGGCTCTCGTCGATGCCGTGACAGAGACCGAGCCGTTGTTCAGAGATGAACTTTTGGCAGAGATCCCAGTGATTGAGTTGTTGGTAGAACCTGTCAGAATTTTGGCCGAACATTGGCATCAACTTTGATCGGTATTGGCGTCGACCTTGTTGAGGTCGATCGCTTTCGACTTGCTCTTAGTCGAACCCCCGGTCTTGTAGATCGTTTATTTACCGAGAACGAAAAGATTTATTCATTAAGCCGACCTGACCCAGCTGAACGGTTTGCCGTTCGCTTTGCTGCAAAAGAGGCTGTCATGAAGGCATTGGGTGTGGGCTTGGGTGCGTGTTCGTTCAAAGACATTGAAGTAGATAACGATGAAACAGGGGCGCCATCTCTACGTCTCTATGACAGGGCTGCCGAATTGGCTTTTGACCAAGGCATTACCTCGTGGAAGGTGACTTTGACACACACCCAACACATGGCTGAAGCAATCGCCATCGCGTTGTAGATAATTTCGTCGGGTTGGTTACGTCTGGAGGATGTTCAGTGAAGAAAGCGACCGAGGCGAGGACAACCTCCGAAGGCGGCAGGTTGTTGCATTTCGGCGGCCTCAAGCGCCGATTCGGATCCGTCAAGTACTCGAGGTGCGAGAACCGGGATTAGTACAGCGTTAGTTGTAGATAATTCGCCCGGTATAGGGGCCGCTTATTGCACTGATTGCGGACTCTGTGTCAACTCAGAGGTTGTAATAAAAATATAGTCAACCTAGACATTGACATAGAGTCCGCAAATAGCGCTCCGTCCTCGCAATGGTCCTAAACATCTGTGCGGGACATCTGATTTTTTAGAGGGTGAATAGTCCGGGGAAGGCGATGGCAAGTTCGGGTCGATATTTTTTCGAAGGGCTAGCCTAATGAGGTGATCCCGGTTGTGACTCCAGGTGAGATGGGCAAAATAGATTCGGCGGCTCCAGAGCCGGTCGAAGTACTCGTTGAACGTGCGGGAGCCGCTGTTGCAAGAACAGCGCTTTCGATGTTGGGGGGAAGTTACGGGCGGCGCGTAACGATCATTGCGGGGCCTGGGAACAACGGTGCAGATGGAAGGGCGGCCGGTGTTCGACTCTCAGAACGTGGAGTTCGAGTCAAGGTGCTTGATGCAAAAACCTGTGGCTCATTGAAGATATTCGGATGCGACTTGGTGATTGATGCTGCTTATGGGACTGGGTTCAGAGATACGTGGGATCCTCCTCTCGTTGGTGACATTGAAGTATTGGCAGTTGATATTCCAAGTGGGGTCGACGGCAATACCGGACTAGCCCAAGGAATGGTCCTAGGCGCAAAGCGGACGGTTACCTTTGCGGCGCTCAAGCCGGGTTTGTTATTTGCTGAAGGCGCGGAGCTTGCCGGCACGATTGACGTTGTTGACATTGGTCTTGATGTGACCGGCTCTCATACACACGTGATCGAAGATTCTGACTTCTCAGCCAGGTTGGCCAACCGTTCTCGTGATGCACATAAATGGGACTCGGCGGTTTGGGTTATAGCCGGCAGTCCTGGCATGACCGGTGCAGCCGAGCTGGCCGTTCGTGGAGCGCAACGGGCGGGTGCCGGATACTTGCGCATGAGTACGCCAGGAGCCGAGTTAACGCCGACCAGTCCCATTGAAGCGGTTGGTGTTTGGTTGCCATCGAAGGGATGGGCCAACGAGGTAATTGAGAAATCAGACCGCATTGCTTGCCTGGTTGTGGGCCCTGGTATGGGAAGAGACCCAACAACTATGACCGAAGTGCGCCATCTGATTGAGCAGTGTCGGGTCCCGATGGTCATAGATGGAGACGGTCTGGCTGCGTTGTGTCCTGAGAACGGAGGCATGGGGATTCTGGCATCTCGCTCAAGCGCCGAAGTGATACTTACACCCCATGACGGGGAATATCTTCGTATAACAGGTAGGCCAGTGGGCGCCGATCGCCTTCACTCTGCTCGAGAATTGTCGAGCGCTGCGGGCTGTACGGTATTGCTCAAGGGTCCTACCACGATCGTTGTTGATCCAAAAGGTGAGAATTTATTGTCAACCACTGGAGATAGTCGCTTGGCGACGGCTGGTTCTGGTGATGTTCTTTCTGGTGTCATAGCGGCATTGGGTGCCCAAGGAATGAGCGCAGTACATGCAGGTGCATTTGGAGCTCACCTTCATGGCAGGGCAGCAGCTCTAGGCTGGTCACGAGGTCTATTGGCGGGCGATATCCCAGATCTTGTTCCGCAGGCCATACATGCCATGCTTGGAGAGTCTCAGAGCTAGGAGAAATCGTGCCACTTTCTTTACTTGTCCGTGAAGTCATGACTGTCGATGTGGTGAAGTTTGCCCCCGATGAACCTATTGGGGACGCGACCAAGAGACTTGTTGAGTCAGGCATCGATGGAGGACCCGTTGTTGATGCTGATGGTCAAGTCGTGGGAGTTCTAACCACCGACGATTTGTTGGTGCAAGAAACGAAGCTTCACTATCCAACGGTGATATCTCTCTTTGGTGCCTACCTTGAACTTCCATCTTCACATCGAAGATTTGAAGAAGAACTTCGCCGTGCTGTGGGCGCAACGGTTGGTGAAGTGATGGAGACAAAAATCATCACTTGTGCAGAAGACGACACGCTCGAACGAGCCGCCACTCTTATGCATGAACGTCATGTGAGTCGTTTGCCGGTTACCCGAGATGGTCAACTTGTGGGGATTATTGCTCGCGGCGACATCATCAATGCGTTGGTCAGAGATTCTGGAGGCAAGTGAGCGATTCGGCCGCTGCATGGTTGCGTCCGGTCTGGGTGACAGTAGATCTGGACGCCATCCGATCAAACGTTGCCGCCCTGGTCGAGTTGGCTGCACCATCTGAGGTTTGCGCTGTAGTCAAGGCAGGGGGATATGGGCACGGTTCGGTCGAAGTTGCAAAGGCTGCTCTTGACGCAGGTGCAAAGTGGCTGGCAGTTGCGGTTGTCGACGAGGCAGTTATTTTGCGTAACGCCGCAATCGACGCGCCCATCCTTTTACTTTCAGAGCCATCGCCAGATGCAACAGAGCTAGCCGTTGAACTTGGTCTCGATTGTTCTGTTTATACACAAACAGGTATCGAAGCTCTTGCGAAAGCTTCCCGAGGTGGCGAAGATCCAGTTTCAGTTCATCTGAAAGTCGATACGGGCATGCATCGGGTGGGGGCTCAGCCAAGCGAAGTATTAGATCTTGCTCGCGACATTGTTGATAGGCCTGAGCTAAAACTCGGCGGTCTTTGGACCCATCTTGCTGTCGCAGATGAACCGGGCAATTCATTTACTGAAATTCAAAAAGAGCGCTTCGAAGCCGTTCGATCTTCATTAGAAGCCGAAGGTATTTTCGTACCCCTCACACATGCGGCAAACTCAGCAGCTGCCATCGATCGCCCTGATCTTCGCTATGACATGGTCCGTTGTGGAATTGCTACTTATGGCCTCAATCCAAGCTCGGCTTTAGATGGACGGGTGGCGCTTCAGCCCGCCCTTTCTTTGACTGCGGAGGTGGCTCACGTAAAGGTGGTATCGGCAGGTGAGGCCATTTCGTATGGCCAAAGACATCGCTGCAATGTTGACACTGTCATTGCGACTGTTCCTGGCGGTTACGCAGATGGAGTTGCTCGCCGTCTTTCCGAAGTCGGTGGTGAAGTCTTGATCGGCGGCATTAGGCGCCCAATTGTTGGAACCATCACGATGGATCAGTTTCTTGTTGATTGTGGGCTGCCGGGCGAAATGGTGGTTGCACCCGGCGACGAGGTTGTATTGATCGGAGAACAAGCTACAGAGCGCATTACCGCTGATGATTGGGCATCTTGGCTTGGCACGATCTCTTATGAGGTGGTCTGTAGCATTTCGCAAAGAGTCCCTCGTAAATATCGAGGTCTCCAGTGACACCTAAGGACTCGACACCTAAGGACTCGAGACCTAAGCTCGCATCCCTTTCTCTTGAAGCGAGTAGCTGTACTCGTTGCGGGTTAGCCGAAAGTCGTACCCAAGTTGTTTTTGGAATGGGAAATGAGACTGCTGACATTTGTTTTGTCGGTGAAGGTCCAGGAGCTGAAGAAGATGCCCAGGGCCTCCCTTTTGTAGGCAGATCAGGGAGATTGCTCGACCGTTTGATGGTCGAAGAGATGGGAATGACCCGGGATCAGTGCTACATAGCGAACGTGGTGAAATGTCGTCCCCCATCAAATAGAGACCCCCGGCCTGATGAAATCGAGGCTTGTCGCCCATGGCTCGAATCTCAACTTGACGCGATTGCTCCAAAGGTGGTGGTGACTTTGGGGAACTTTGCTACCAAGTTGTTGTTGGAAACGAATGAAGGAATCACAAAACTGAGGGGGAAGGTCTATCCTTGGCGAGGAGTTCTACTGGTTCCGACTTTTCATCCAGCTGCAGTTTTGCGAGGCGGAGCCGAAACCATGGCAGGCATGCGAGCCGACTTAGTTCGAGCAAAGTTGGCGATGCAGGACACCTACAGCAAGGAACCATCGTGATTGTTGCTGTGACAAAAGATGCTTCTGACACTCAGCGTCTTGCTGAGGGTCTTGCCGGAATCATTATGCCAGGAGACGTTTTGGTGCTGGCAGGAGATCTGGGAGCAGGAAAAACTGCTCTCACCCAAGGTTTGGCTCGTGGCCTTGGAGTGGCTGAACAAGTTACAAGCCCAACATTTACGCTCGCTCGAACTTATGAGTGTCGAAATCGAAGCGGGTTGCGACTTAATCATCTTGATATGTATCGAATCGGCTATCTCCAAGAAGCTCTTGATATGGGACTGGCAGATGAGTTCGTAGATGATGAAGCAGTTACTGTCATTGAATGGGGCGACGTTGTTACCC
>CAYGGL010000126.1:0-5163 GCA_964349215.1 uncultured Acidimicrobiaceae bacterium
GTCAGATGAATTGACGGTTCATTATGGCTTGGTGCCTCGCACGAACCGTGGGATTTTCGCAATCAACGAATTGCCTGACCTGGCAGAACGCATTCAGGTTGGCTTGTTGAACGTTCTTGAAGAACGCGATGTGCAGATCAGGGGATACAAAGTCCGTCTCCCCCTCGATGTGATGCTTGTCGCCTCGGCGAATCCCGATGATTACACCAACCGAGGACGTTTGATCACCCCGCTTAAGGACCGTTTCGGCGCACAAATTCGTACTCACTATCCCTTGGAGATTTCTACCGAAGTGGCGATTGTCGAACAAGAGGCGAATCCCATCGAGGTTGCCGGCCTTAATGTTCGACTAACTCCTGAGATGTCTGAGATCGTTGCTACCCTCTCGCACCTTGCCCGCATAAGCCCACACATCAACCAACGTTCGGGGGTCTCTGTAAGGCTCACCGTTGCCAATAGCGAAACTCTCTGCGCCAACGCAGCTCGTCGAGCATTGCGTTTAGGTGAAACTGATGTGGTTCCTCGGATTGGGGATATGGACGCGCTAATTGCTTCTATGAGCGGCAAGGTCGAGATTGAATCCTTTGAAGACGGAATGGACGAAGCCATCATCGAGAGTCTGATCAATGCAGCAGTGCTGACAGTATTTCGAGAGCGCATAGACCCTGCAACTGTCAGCGAAGTGGTTGCGACCTTTGATGAGGCTCAAATGGTCGTTCATGCCGGAGAAGACATTCCATCGATTGACTACGTAAAGCTGGTCAGCTCTATCCCGGCTTTGAAGACACCGGTTGCGATGCTCACCGCAGGAGACGAAAGCCCGGCCGGCGTTGCATGTGCAGTCGAGTTCGTGCTTGAAGGACTTCATCTTTCCAAGCGCCTCAACAAGGATTCGACCGGTACCCGTTCGACTTACCGCGGTCGACTACCCAAATAGCGTCAGCCCAAATAGCTCAACGCAGAACCAGTCGATAACCCCATTCGGTTTCAATTGAGAGCGACTCGGCAATTTCTTCTACTGCATCAAGCGTGACGCTTTGATCACCTGGGTAGAGGTCACGGACAAACCGAGGTGCATATATGCCAACCTCTGCGACCTCTCCAACCTGCAGTTGTTCAGGGTCGAGAAAATAGTCTTCGTATAAAAACGGGGCTGTTGATTCACAACAACCCGTTCCAATGGTGACCGTTAGATGACCCTGACGAGCAGCTTTCGCCTTTTCAACTACAGCGGCAGCTTGTTCAGTTGCGATAACGCGCATGGGCCAAGTGTATGTCGGTCATATAACAAAAAACAGCCCAGGGTGATGTGCCCTGGGCTGTTTTAACGATTTGATCAGGAGCTACAGAGCGCTGCTGAGCATTGCGTAATGCATGTGTGAACCACGGTCGCTACCTGGGTTCATGTGAACGTGTTTGATCTGGCGATAAGCGTTGAAGCCCTGAATGCCGAGTTCACGACCAATGCCAGATTGCTTGTAGCCGCCGAACGGACGTTGGGACGACAACAGGTGATAGTCGTTGATCCACACGGTGCCTGTCTGCATGCCATTGGCAACCTTCTTGGCACGATCGAGATCGGTTGACCAAACGCCGCCGCCAAGTCCATAGATCGAATCGTTAGCGATCGCAATTGCCTCTTCGTCGCTATCGAATGGAATGACACAGAGCACTGGCCCGAAGATTTCCTCCTGGGCGATCTTGGCAGAGTTTGGAACTCCGGCGAAGATCGTAGGCATGTAGAAGGCATCACGATCGAGGCCATCTGCAAGATTGTCAGGCTTTGAACCACCACAGATAGGTTCGCCAACTTCCTGACGACCAAGTGCCACATAGCGCTCAACAGTCTCGACCTGTGATCGAGAAACCAGCGGCCCAAGATCAGTGGTGAAGTCGGCCGGATCGCCAATGACCATCTTGTTGGCCCGTTCGGCAAGCATGCCGATGAACTCGTCATAAACACTGCGATGAACGAGTGCCCGTGTGCCCGACTCACATACCTGGCCATTGTGCATGAAGGTTCCGAACAAAACGCCGGCCGCTGCGACATCTAGATCGGCGTCAGGCAACACGATGTTGGCTGACTTGCCACCGAGCTCAAGGGTTACGGCCTTAACTGTTCCAGAAGCAAGTTGCATGATGCGCTTGCCAACCTCAGTCGAGCCCGTGAATGCGGTCTTGTCGACCATTGGGTTGACTGCCAGTTCCTCGCCTGCGGTGCCCCCTGGGCCGGCGATGATGTTGACAACACCAGGTGGAATCTCTGCCTCTTGCATGATCTCGCCAAGCATGAGGGCAGTGATCGAGGTGAGTGACGCAGGCTTGATGACACATGTATTGCCGGCTGCAATCGAGGGGGCGATCTTCCAGGCGGCCATGATGAATGGGAAGTTGAAGGGGATAATGCCTGTAGTTACACCGAAGGGCTCATAACGTATGTAGTTCTCAGAAGGTGGGAATGGCGAACCGGCCAATGGTTCGATGTCATCACCTTCAGCGCAAGTGGCATACCAGTTGTATGCCTCAATTGCCCCGTTCACATCGGCTAGCTGCGCCTTGCGCATGGTGCCGCCGCTGTCCTTTGATTCCATCTCGGCGAACTGTCCTGATTTTTGTCCAATCAGTTCGGCAATGCGGCGAACCTTCTCGGCACGTTCTTTACCGGACATCTTGGGCCATGGGCCTTCGTCGAAAGCCTTGCGAGCTGCCTCGACAGCCTTGATCGAGTCTTCCTTGCCGGCCTTTGCGATATCGCCGATCTTGGCGCCAGTGGCAGGGTTGGTAGTGGGGAAGGTTTCTCCCGAGACAGCCTCGGTGTATTCCCCGTTGATAAAGAGTTTGTAATCGGACATTGTTCCTCCGCGCGGTTTGTTGGCTCCTACGACCGAAACGCTAGTGCTAACTGGGGCTTCGTGTCTCTTGGAAAATAGAATTTAAAAGAACCCGAATAGAACCCCAGTGCACGCCGTCGCAATAAGACATAGCCTGGGTGCATATGACACGGCGGTTTAGCTACTCCCGCTGGGACGGCACTCAGGTCGGCTTCGAACTCGACGCCGATTCTGTGCTTTCTGAGATGACCGACGATTTGCTCTACCACGGAGATCTCAACGCTGCTTTGCGTCGCATGATGCAAAGTGGGTTTCAAGATCGGGATGGCAAGCGTGTTCAAGGAATGCGCGAATTGCTTGAACAGGTTCGTAAAAAACGCCGCGAACGACTCGATCGCTATGACCTCGGTGGGGTTTATGGAGAGATTTCTGAGCGCCTCTCTGAGATTCTCGAACAAGAGCGCTCGGCAATTGACCAGCTTCAACAACAGGCCCGTGATTCGGGCGATGCTCGACGCCAAGAGATCACCGATCAGGTCGCTGCCGAGAAGCACATCGAGCTTGATTTGTTGCCGCCCGATCTTGCGGGCCAGGTCAAGTCGTTGTCCAACTATGAGTTCACCTCGAGTGAAGCCCGTGAGGCCTTTGAGTCCCTGATGGAGGAGTTAAAGGCTCAACTTGTCGAGTCAATGTTCAAACAGATGTCGGGTGCTTTGGACAAGTTGACACCTGAGGATATGGCTCGCATGAAAGACATGCTTGCCGAGTTGAACCAGATGATCGAACAGGCCAGGCGAGGTGAAGAGCCTGATTTCGACGGCTTCATGGAGCGTTATGGCGACGAGTTTCCGGAGAACCCAAAAAATCTCGAAGAGTTGCTGGAGATCATGGCGCAGCGGATGGCAGCCATGCAGGCAATGCTCAACTCGATGACTCCTGAGCAGCGTGCTCAGTTGCAAGAGCTTTCTAATCAGTTGCTTGATGACATGGACCTTCGCTGGCAGGTCGATCAGCTATCTGGAAACCTCCGTGGCCTGTTTCCCCAAATGGGTTGGGGTCGTAGCTACAACTTTCAAGGCGATGAGCCCGTGAATCTTGGTGACATGGCCGAGTTCATGAACGAGCTTGGTGAACTTGACCAGCTTGAAAATCTGATGCGATCGGCTGCCAACCCTGGCGCGTTGGCCGAAGTTGATATTGACGCAGCGCGGCGACTTCTCGGCGATGAGGCAGCACAGAGTCTTGATCAGCTTGCCAAGATGACCCGCAAGCTTGAAGAAGCAGGACTTGTTTCTTCTGAGAACGGCACCTTGGAGATGACTCCAAGAGCGATTCGAAAGATTGGCCAAAACGCTCTTGGCGAGCTGTTTAAGAAACTGAACAAAGACCTGATGGGTCGTCATGATTTGGCGAGAATGGGCCTTGGTCACGAACGAGCTTATGAAACGAAGCCCTATGAGTTCGGAGATCCTTTCAATCTCGATCTGCAACAGACCGTTCGTAATGCCATTCAACGCGGTGGCAAAGGAACCCCGGTTCACTTGTTGCCTGAAGACTTTGAAATTGAACAGACCGAATTTGTCACTCGGGCAGCGACCGTGGTGATGCTCGACGTCTCACTGTCAATGCCGATGCGTGAGAACTTTCTGCCGGCAAAGAAAGTAGCAATGGCATTGCACTCTCTTATCTCAAGTCAGTTTCCGCGTGATTTTGTAGGTTTCGTTTCGTTCTCACGCATGGCCTATGAGTTCAGGGCTGAAGAGCTTCCTCGTGTCTCGTGGGATTTCGACTACGGCACAAATATGCAGCACGGCCTTTTGCTCAGTCGCAAGATGCTCGAACGCCAAACTGGTACCAAGCAAATAATCATGATCACAGATGGCGAGCCGACGGCTCATTTCGAGCCCGGTGCCAGCGAGGCTTTCTTCAATTATCCACCCGTTAGGGCAACGGTCGATGCAACTCTTCGTGAAGTCAACGCATGTACCCGAGCGGGCATTCGCATCAACACCTTCATGCTCGATGCCGACCGGGGCCTAAAGGGGTTCATTGAGAAGCTCACTGAACTCAACGGCGGGCGGGCCTTCTTTACTACGCCCGAAACTCTCGGAAGCTACGTGATTGTTGACTTCATGGAACAACGCTCTCAAGCAACGAGAAGGCGAAGCGCTTAGTGCAGGTCTGACGGCGTGCGCCGTCAGACCTGCACTTCCTGCCACGGAGAAGCTCTCTCCAAGGACTGTCTTCCAGGTCACAAATTCCGCATTAATCGGCTTTTTCCTGCAATTTCCCTTGCATAAGGCTTTATAAGGGTCCATGATCTCATAGGTGT
>CAYGGL010000127.1:0-5148 GCA_964349215.1 uncultured Acidimicrobiaceae bacterium
GTTGACCATGCATCTGGTTGGAACTTCTTGGGTTCGCAGGGCAGTCCAAATTCAACAGATTCTCGGTCATTGGTTGGCAGCTGACTGATGTTGATTCTCGGTATTGATACTGCGACTCCACAAGTGGGATGCGCCATAGGCGGTCATGAAGGGGTTATCGCATCATTTAGATCTGCCAAAGGCCGCCGACACGCCGAGACTTTGGTACCTGCTATTGATTTCATCCGGCGTCAGGCCATGATCGAACTAAGCGAGATAAGTGTGGTCGCCGTCGATGTTGGTCCTGGTCTTTTCACAGGCCTACGAGTTGGGGTGGCAACTGCAAAGGCGATGGCATTGGCTTTGCGGGTTCCAATGGTTGGAGTATCAAGCCTTGATTTACTTGCCTTTCCAGTTCGCTGGACAAATCGCTTGATCGTGTCGGTGATAGATGCTCGCAGAGGTGAAGTTTTCTACGGGTTCTACCGACAGGTTCCGGGAGGCATACAGCGCCTTTCAGAACAATGCTTAGGAACCCCCGAAGAACTGTGTTCTGAAATAATTGCCCGTGGCGAAGAGGTCTTAGCCGTCGGCGATGGAGCTTTAAGATACGGAGAGCAATTATCTGATCTCATTCGAGTTGAGATAGGTGAGTCGGGTCTGGCTTATCCCTCACCTGGTTCTCTTGTGCAGCTAGCTCATGCCCAGGCTCTTCGTGAGCAATTTGTAAATAGTTGGGAACTCGAACCTCTCTATTTACGAAAGGCTGATGTTGAGATCAATTGGGAAACACGAGAGCGAACGTGAGGTCCCTGACCCGTATGTCCTCCCAAGACATGGGAAGCCCCGAGCTGGAAGTCCTCATTACCGCCATGCGACGGCGCCATATGCGGTCAGTTCTGCGAATTGAGGGCGAGGTTTATCCCCGGCCATGGACTATTGGCTTGTTTCTTTCAGAGCTGGCAATTCGCCAATCAAGGGCATATCTAGTTGCTCGTGTTGGTGGAGGAGTGGCCGGTTATGGAGGACTGATGATCCTCGATGGTGATGGGCATATCTCGACTTTGGCCGTTGACCCCCGATGGCAAAGACACAAGGTGGCTACTCGTTTGTTATTGACATTGACACGCGTGGCCATTGAAAGAGGCTGCGGTGCTTTAACTCTTGAAGTACGAGTTAGCAATACCGGCGCCCAGGCGCTTTATAGCAATTTTGGTTTCGCCCCTGCGGGTGTGCGCAAGGGCTACTACCCAGAGACCAACGAAGACGCCATAGTCATGTGGGCACATGACATTGATCTGCCAGAATATGGCGAGCGCCTCGATGCGATTGAGGCAACCATTCCCGGCACTACCTTGGTTGAAGGAATATCGTGAGCGCTCTATTTGATTCACCAAGCCCTCTCGTCGACGAGAACACCATCATTTTGGGAATTGAAACCAGCTGCGATGAAACTGCTGCGGCGGTAGTCAAAGGTGGAAGCGACATATTGTCCTCAGTGGTTTCCAGCCAGGTCGATTTGCATGCTCGATTTGGAGGTGTGGTTCCCGAGGTTGCCAGCCGAGCTCATGTTGCCCTAATTGCTCCGGTGGTGGCACAAGCCATAGTTGAGGCAGGACTAGACGAGTCAAATATCGACGCTGTTGCTGTTACATCAGGTCCAGGTTTAGTGGGTTCGCTATTGGTGGGCGTGAGTGCGGCTAAGGCCCTGGCGCTTGTATGGGATGTTCCGCTGATAGGCATCAATCATCTTGAAGCTCATCTCTATTCGTCCCTTTTAGAAGAACCGACGTTGGAGTTCCCCCTCTTGGTCTTGATTGCATCGGGCGGTCACACCTTGTTGGTGGGATTCCATGGACATGGCAAATATCAGATCATGGGGTCAACTCTTGACGATGCTGCCGGCGAAGCATTCGATAAGGTCGCTCGTTATTTAGGACTTGGCTATCCAGGAGGTCCCGCAATTGACAGCGAAGCGATGTCGGGCGATCCAACAGCAATTGTATTTCCAAGGGCAATGCTCGATGACGGTTTTGATTTCAGCTTCTCCGGTTTAAAGACGTCGGTTATCAATTACGTTCGTAAGCACCCAGAGGTGACCACGTGTGATGTTGCTGCTGGGTTTCAACAAGCGGTCGTAGATGTATTGGTTCACAAAGCGCGCGGTGCTGCTCGTGCAATCAATGCAAAGGGTATTTGTATCAGTGGTGGGGTAGCTGCCAATTCTCAGCTGCGTGAGGCAATTCTTGATGCATGCGTCAAAGATGGATTACACGGGTACTTGCCGAGTCGATCAATGTGTACCGACAACGCCGCCATGGTCGCCTCAGTCGGATGGTGGCGTCTTAAACAAGATGGTCCATCTCCACTCGATCTTGGAGTGACCCCAAATCTCGGGTTTCCCAGCATTCCGTCGTAGAGCACTTTTATTAGGCGCAATCGAGGACGATGGGGCGTAGCCTTGTGCGTATGAACACGAGCAATACTCCTGTCGTCACTGTTTCAGATAAGGCCAGAAATGAGATTTTGGCCATGCGTTCTGCCGAGGCTGAAGGTGATTCACTGGTGTTATCGATAGCCGTGACTGGCCGCTCCGGCAATGAGTACACATATGAGCTGACCTTTGAACCCCTTGGTGAGCTGCCCGAGGAAGCGATTCTCTATCAAAGTGAAGAATTACCAGTTGCAATTAGCGCAGGCGATGAGGACAAGCTGCGTGGAGCTGTGCTCGATCTTGTCGATCCGACAGGTTTGGTATTGCGCAATCCAAATCGACCCCCACCGGCTGTGATTCCAGGTTCGGTTGAATTGTCCGGCACAGTAGAAGAGCGCCTAGCACAACTTCTTGAGGGCGAAATCAACCCGATGCTTGCCAGCCACGGAGGCTTTGCCGCGATGGAACGAGTAGAGGGAGAAGTTGCCTATCTCTCGATGGGGGGAGGCTGCCAGGGTTGTGGGCTTGCTCAGATGACACTTACTGAGGGAATAAAGACAAGCATCGTCGAACAGATTCCTGAGATAACGACGGTTGTGGATGTGACAGATCACAGCGCGGGGACAAACCCGTTTTTCGACCCTGTCTGATTCAAGCCAAAGAGATATGGGCACCGGCAAGTGCCTTTGTTGCGAGAGAAGCGATTCCTGAAGCATCAAGACCCAGCGATGCGAGAATCTGATCGGGCTTTCCTTGTGGGATGTATGCGTCAGGGACTCCCAGGACCAATGTCGGGGGACAATGCCCGCTTTTATTGAGCCCACTCATCTCATCGACAATACGGCTGCCTACGCCACCGGTGCGAACCCCGTCTTCGACCGTGATAACAAGCGAATGGGTTGAGGCATCGCGCAACATCTTGATATCGAGAGGTTTGATTACACGCACATCCCACACAGTTGCCGAAATAGAGGTCTCGGCCAAAAGCGCAGCGGCCTCTTCGGCAACTTCGACCATCTTGCCAACTGCCAAGATGGCAACCTCGCCATCACCTGTCATTACCTTGCGAGCATCTAGGCCAAAACCGACTTGATCGAAGCTGACTTGGCGAGCCGGGGTCTTGGACCAACGGATGGAACTGGGCCCATCGGTTATTGACAGAGCGGCGTTGAGCATGACCTCCATCTCTTGATAAGAGGAGGGGGCAAACATTGTCATGCCGGGGACTTTGGCCAATAAGGCCATATCGAGTATTCCATGATGAGACGGACCATCGTCACCTGTTATCCCGGCCCTATCGAGACAAAAGACTACGGGCTGACTGTGCAGGCCAACATCGAGATTTACCTGGTCAAATGCTCGCGAAAGGAAGGTCGAATAGACCGCCACGACTGGACGCAAGCCCCCCATCGCCATACCGGCGGCGGCTGTTACAGCGTGCTGTTCGGCAATTCCAACATCGAGCATGCGCTCACCAAAGCGTTCGGCAAAGGGTAACAAGCCAGTCGAGTCGGGCATGGCAGCGGTGATGGCAACGATCGAATCGTCGCGTTCAGCAGCACTTATGAGCGCATCGGTAAATGCTGCTGTATAAGAACCAGGTTTGAGTTCAGAAGTGTCATGAAGACATTTGATTGGGTCATCTTCTGCCGGCGGATACCCACGGCCCTTTTGTGTAAGCACGTGCAACACAATTGGACCATCATGTTCGGCTGCCTGGCGTAGAGCGAACTCCATTTCACCAATGTTGTGACCATCAAATGGTCCTACATAGCGAACCCCAAGCGTCTCGAAGAATACGGGCGGTTCAAACATTTCCCGAAGGGCAGCCTTGGCTCCCTCGAGACCTCTTTCAAGTCGTTCGCCCACCAGCGGCAAATCGTGCAACGCCTGTTCAAGCTTTCGCTGACGACGCATATACGTTGGATTTAGCCGTATCTTGCTGAGCTCATGGGAAAGATTCGAAACAGTCGGAGCATAAGAGCGACCATTGTCATTTAGTACGATGATCACCTTGCTGTTCGAATGGCCGAGGTTGTTAAGACCCTCGTAGGCCATTCCACCTGTCATTGAGCCATCACCGATGATGGCCACGATGTTTCGCTGTTTACCGGTGTGTTTGTCGGCGACTGCGAGCCCATGGGCGTAGCTCAAGACGGTTGAGGCGTGACTGTTCTCAATCCAATCGTGGTCTGATTCGCCACGACTCGGATAACCAGAAAGGCCTCCAGGCTGGCGCAAGCTTGAAAATCCAGGAGAGCGTCCTGTGAGAATTTTGTGAACGTATGCCTGGTGGCCAGTGTCCCAAAGGATGAGATCACGTGGTGAGTCAAAGACTCTGTGAAGGGCAAGAGTGAGTTCGACTACACCGAGATTTGAGCCCAGGTGGCCGCCAGTGTTCGAAACGGCATCGACGATGAAGGTACGGATTTCACTTGCAAGTGCCTCCAGCTCCTTAGAGGAAAGCTTGCGGAGATCACTCGGTTGCCTGATTTTCTCGATAAACATACCGAGTTATTCCTTCCCGGACTGGGACTTCCAGGGCCATGGGGGGCACAAATGTTTGCCCACTAACGCTACCTGTCATTTGTATGTTTCTACGACTCCTGGTGAGTTCCTCTATTTGGTCTGCTCTGAGGTGACACCAGAACATGTCATTTTTAGAGCGTACAAATTTTTAGGATAACGGGCTGGAAGCGCGAGTACTGTGACGCTGATGAATAATCCATTCGAGT
>CAYGGL010000128.1:0-5146 GCA_964349215.1 uncultured Acidimicrobiaceae bacterium
GCGATACCGTGCCGTGTGACCTCTTCCGACGGGTCGCCGATCTTTCCGGTCTCGACATTGCTCTTTTTTCGGCTGGCGCAGCTGCCTCCCGTGCATTGGCATCACGATTTGTCGGAGCAGGCGCAGTGGTCATCGACAATTCCTCTGCTTGGCGAATGGACCCAGACGTTCCTTTGGTTGTGCCCGAGGTAAATCGCTCGGCTCTTGAGGTTCGTCCAAAGGGAATAATCGCAAATCCGAATTGCACGACCATGGTGGCAATGCCAGTTCTCAAGCCTCTGCATGATGAGGCCGGGCTTCGCCGCATTATCGTCAGCACTTATCAAGCAGTATCGGGGGGAGGCGTTGCAGGCATCGCCGAGTTGGAAGAACAGATTACCAAGGGGGCTCAAGGTTCAGCTGCCCTGGCCTTTGATGGCTCCGCCGTCACGCTTCCAGACCCCGTCATTTATGCAGCGCCTATCGCATTCAACGTGGTCGCCTTGGCCGGAAAACTTCTAGACGATGGCTCGGGCGAGACCGATGAAGATCGCAAGCTTCGCAACGAGAGCCAAAAGATATTGGATCTTCCAAACCTGGCGGTGTCAGGCACTTGTGTACGGGTGCCCGTTTATACAGGTCACTCACTTTCTATAAATGCAGAATTTGATCGAGAGATAAGTCCCGAACGTGCGGTTGAACTCTTAGGCAAAGCCCCGGGCGTGGCATTGAGCGACGTTCCTAACCCATTGCAGGCAACTGGGTCTGACTCTTGTTTCGTGGGTCGAATTAGACGTGACCCCGGTGTTGAGAACGGCTTGGCCCTCTTCGTCTCGGGTGACAATGTCAGAAAGGGAGCCGCACTAAACGCGGTCCAGATTGCCGAAGCCCTTTTGCCCGAGCTTGCCTGACGATTGCGTAAAAGTATTGCCGTCGGGAAGGCGGGATTCGAACCCGCGGCCTCAGCGTCCCGAACGCTGCGCGCTAACCAAGCTGCGCCACTTCCCGTACTCGCAGACTACTCCGAGGTCTTGTTGCTTTTAGAGCCGGAGATGATCCCCAAGCGTTTGAGAGTTTCAGCAAATGCGTGGAGCAATTCGAGTTCGTGCATTTCATGAGCTTGGACCCATCGGGCCTCTTCCAGTTCCAGATTCATAGAATCGGGAAGATCAAAACGGTCTTTAACCTCAACGACATGTGTCCAATATGACCAGCCGCCATGATTGTCTTCGTGGACCTCGACTAAATCGTAAGTATCGAGAACGAGTCCGACTTCTTCCTCAAACTCACGAACTGCAGCCTCAAGTGGAGATTCATGAAGGTTTAAGGCGCCCCCCGGAATAGCCCATGTGCCCCCATGGTGGGTCCAATGCGCACGGCGGGCAACAAAAAACCATTCACCCTCATCGCTGACATGGCGGATGAGTATGCCCGCAGCGCCATAACGTCCCCAGCGCTGCGTGCCGTCTGCTACCAAGATGAATCCGTCGCCTGATATGTGTTCTTGATGGTCTATGTAGACGAAATTAGCCGACCCGTACTGAAAATGACTCGTACTGAAAATAATTGCGAGACGAGAATCTTTAGTGACCGATACATGCAATGCTTGGAAATGATGAGTGAGATCCCAGTTGCCACCAGGCGCCCAGTGAGTATGGCAAGGGTGACTCAGATAAAAAATGGTGTTGCATGTGAAGTTTCTGATGACCTTGTCACAGAAGAACCTCTTGAAATACGAGTCGCAGGTCTTGATGGCGAGGCCGTTACCTTGACGGTCACAATGCGTACGCCAGGACACGATTTTGAACTTGCTGCCGGGCTTTTATTCAGTGAAGGTGTTATTACAAGCAACGAAAACATTGCGTCTATTCGTTATTGTCAGCGCAGTAAAGAAGTTCTCCAGCAATACAACGTAGTAACCGTAGATCTTCGTAAGACTTTTGACGCAGAGATATTCAGGCGCAATCTGACGACGAGTTCCAGTTGCGGTGTTTGTGGAACCACTTCGATTGAGCATCTGGCTCGTCGATGCAACCCGCTGGGTATCGGCACCGATATTGATCTGAGTGCCTTGGAAAGTCTGGGAGAACAGTTGCGATCGAATCAGAAAATTTTTGAAAAGACCGGTGGGCTACATGCAGCAGGACTCTTCAGTGCAATCACTGGAGAGTTGCTATCTATACGCGAGGATATTGGCCGTCATAACGCTCTGGACAAGCTCGTAGGTAATGGGTTGTTGTCGAAAGAGATCCCCTTTGACGACACCGTTCTCATGCTTTCCGGAAGGGTCAGTTTTGAGATGGTTCAAAAAGCGGCGATGGCTGGCATTCCAATAGTCGCCGCAGTTTCTGCCCCTTCGAGCTTGGCAGTTAGTACAGCCCAGGCATTGGGTATGACTCTCATTGGGTTTGTGCGTGGGCGAGACTGCACGGTTTATACCCATCCTGAGAGAGTTGGTTTGAGCCCGGGAGATGGAAAAAGATCAGGTGCCCTTTGACTGATAGAGAACAGCCAGTACGCATCAAATCACCTAGACGAATGCGTCCTGACCTGTGGGTAGGCCTGAAGCCGAATGGATTGGGTGAGGTAAAGCCAAAGCACTACAGCGAAATGGTTCGTACCGTTTGGGAAAACCGCAACAACCTTCCCTACGCGTGGCGGATTCTTTCCAAAGGTGTATGTGACGGCTGTGCATTAGGGGTAGCGGGGTTCAAGGACTGGACTATCGATGGCGTTCATCTCTGTACGACCAGGTTGAACCTGTTGCGTTTGAACACGATGGGACCCTTAGACCCAACAGTTCTCGAGAATGTTGATCCTTTGCGAGAGCTGGACGCGTCGGGTTTGCGTGAGATGGGCCGGCTTGCGTTTCCGATGCTGCGTCACGCAGGAGAAGCTGGATTTCGCCGCATTACTTGGAATGAAGCTTTGACGATTGCCGGCGAGCGGCTTCGTAGATCGAGTCCAGAGCAGATGGCCTTTTATCTAACTGCTCGTGGCATCACAAACGAGGTCTATTACGTGGCACAAAAGGTTGCTCGATTCTTGGGTACTCCCAATATCGACAACGCTGCGCGCATTTGTCACGCCCCATCTACTGCGATGTTGCAAGAGTCGGTGGGTGCCGCAGCGACAACGGTTTCATACAGTGACGTGATCAACTCTTCCTTGATCGTGTTGTTTGGCTCAAACGTTGCAAATGATCAGCCAGTCTTCATGAAGTACCTCTATCTCGCTCGCAAGAATGGGGCGAAGGTTGCAGTTGTAAACCCGTATCGAGAGCCTGGACTCGAGCGGTATTGGGTGCCCTCCAACATCGAAAGCGCTTTATTCGGAACAAAGATGACCGATGAGTTCTTTCAGGTTCACACCGGTGGAGATGTGGCATTCATCAACGGAGTCCTGAAGGTGTTGATAGCTGAGAATGGTCTTGATGCAGCATTCATTTCTGAACACACCGAGGGCTTTGACGCTTTGCGGGTAGAGATAGACGCTACGCCGATTGATGTATTTGAACGGCTTGCCGGTGCTTCTCGTTTCGATATGGAACGTTTTGCCCGCATGTATGGTGCCGCGAAAAGTTCCGTGTTCGTTTGGTCTATGGGAATCACTCAACATGCACATGGCTCTGATGGCGTAAGAGCCATCATCAACCTGGCACTGGCAAGAGGAAATGTAGGTCGTCAGGGAGCCGGCCTGATGCCAATTCGTGGACACTCGGGTGTTCAGGGAGGAGCCGAGATGGGTGCATATGCAACGGCGCTACCCGGTGGCATTCCTGTGACGGTCGAGAACGCTGCTGAGTTAAGCAAACAATATGGGTTTACGGTGCCTGCTGTTGGGGGAATGAGTGCACCTGAGATGATTGATGCTGCCCATAGCGGCGACCTTGAGGTCTTATTTTCAAGTGGCGGCAACTTTCTAGAAGTGCTCCCTGATCCTCAGTACGTTCATGAGGCGCTTGAACGAGTGCCATTGCGCATACACCAGGACATCATCGTCTCAACCCAGATGTTGGTCGACCCAGCGGAAACTGTGTTGTTATTTCCCGCCGCGACTCGTTATGAACAACGCGATGGCGGCACTGAGACCACAACCGAACGTCGCATCGTCTTTAGTCCTGAGATCGAAGGCCCACGAGTAGGCGAGGCCAGAAGTGAGTGGGAGATCTTCGTTGACCTTGCACAACATGCATATCCAGAGCGAGCTGAATTGATTGCATTCGATTCAGGCCAGGCCATACGGGACGAAATCGCAGCCGTCGTGCCCATGTACGAGGGAATTCAGCATCTCAAGACGACAGGCGATCAGGTTCAATGGGGAGGTGAGCGTTTGTGCGATGGTTGGCGATTCCCTACGCCTGATGGTCGAGCTCACTTCGCAGTGGTAACTCCTGTTGAGATGCAAATTCCAGAAGGGCACTTTTTGTTGTCCACCCGTCGAGGTAAACAGTTCAACACCATGATTCACAAAAATCGTGACCCGCTGACGGGCTCATTGAGAGACTCGCTCTTCATGGCAAAAGAAGATGCAGAAAGACTGGGGTTCGAAGACGGAACAGCGGTTGTGGTGTGTTCATTGCATGGCGAAGTGAAAGGCCACGTTATGATCACTTCAATCAAGCCGGGAAACGTACAAATGCTATTTCCAGAGGGCAACACATTGCTTGAGTCAGGTCCGCGCGATGAACAGTCAAAGATTCCTGACTACAACGTTGTTGTCCAAGTCTTCCCATTGGATGGCTTCAATTGAAAAGTCTTTCTGTGATCATTCCGACTCGTAATCGTCGGGATCAGATTCTTAAAACTGCGCGTGCCATTCTTGAAGATCCTGCAGTTACTCAATTGGTTGTTGCCGACGATGGTTCAGATGACGGAACCACCGAGGCATTAGAACAGGCTTTTGGTTCTGACGGACGGCTCAAATGCATTAATGCCGGTGGGAAAGGCAAACCAAATGCCGGACAGATGGCATTGGCAGAGGCCATTGGCGACATCATTCTCTATATGGACGACGATGTTCTCGCAGGTCCTGGTCTTGCCACAGGCCACGTCCGTCATCATGAACAGAGTGATGGGCTTGTAGTAATTGGATATATGCCAATTGTTGACGTTCCTTCTGGTCCCGGAATGGCTGCAACCAAGATTTACCAGAAGGATTACGAGCG
>CAYGGL010000129.1:0-5139 GCA_964349215.1 uncultured Acidimicrobiaceae bacterium
ACCCGGGAGTCCCTTGGCTGTCTGCAGCACCTCTTTCACCTTTACATCGAGAACATCCGAGGGTGCGAACAGGGTCGTTGGGTCGAGATTTCCCTGCAGGGCTTTGTCGGGCCCGACGAGTGCGGACGCTCGATCAAGTGGAGTGCGCCAATCAACTCCCACGACATCTGCTCCGGCTTCTGACATGGCCGTAAGCAGGTGGCCAGTACCTACACCGAAATGAATTCGCGGAACGTCGAGATCTGCGAGCCCCGCAAAGATCCGTTGTGATGCGGGCAGAACATAGCGGCGATAGTCAGCCTCTGATAGAGCGCCCACCCAAGAGTCAAACAATTGTATGGCTCGTGCTCCAGCGGCTACCTGGGCTCTCAAAGTTGCAAGTGCTATGTCAGCCAAGCGATTTGCCAGTTCTTCCCAAACTTCGGGCTGTCCATACATGAGTGCCTTTGTGTGAACGTACTCCTTTGATCTGCCACCTTCGACCATGTAGCTCGCCACCGTAAAGGGTGCTCCGGCGAAACCGATCAATGGAATATCTGGCGACAGCTCGGCTGTGAGTATGCGAACAGTTTCAAGAACATATGGAATGTCGAGTTCAGGTTCGATCGGCCTCAGTCGAGATAGATCACTTTTTGTGCGGAAGGGCTGTTCGATGACAGGGCCCTTGCCTGGATGAATATCAATTCCTTCAACAATCGACTGCACGGGTGTGACGATGTCTGAAAACAAGATGGCGGCATCAACCCCCAGACGACGCACTGGCTGAAGCGTGACCTCGGCAGCAACCTCGGGTCGTCGAATCATGTCCGAAAAGGCATATTGCTCACGTATAGCCCTGTATTCAGGCAGCGAACGACCAGCTTGGCGCATAAACCAAACCGGTACCCGAGTGGTTGGAAGACGACGACAAGCGCCTAGAAATGGTGGGAGGTTTGTGTCGGCTGCGGCATTCACGTAAGACACGGTATCTGGGCCTGACAGGATGGACCTATGCGACGATCAATTGATGATGCTCGAGAGGGCCATCCAGATGGAGACAGTGACAAGCCACAGGTCTCATGGATGGTGCAGATAAGCGATGACTGCGAGGGCTGTGATGACCTTAGGGTCATGCTCACGATCGAAGAGGTAGGCCGTGCGGGCTCAGGTTTTATTGCGCATCTTGACCCCGATGGAGCCCGCCGGTTGCGTGGAGCGATTGCTGATGCACTACGAGAACTCGGAGAAGCCCCCGGTCGCTGATCATTCATTAGTGCAAGGACGCATCACGCAGCTGTTCGAGCATCGAGGCCATCTCATTCATGCGATCAATTCCAAGCGGCTCAACCATATGGGTTTCCAAGCTTTGCAAGTGAGCAGGGATCGCTTTCATAAGCGCATCTTTACCGGCGCTCGTTAAAACGGCATGAAGAACTCGCCTGTCTTCAGGACATGACTTTCGCTCTACCAACCCTACTTTTTCCATGCCATCGATCACACGGGTTAATCCACTTGTGCTCAGTGCGATCTGAGATGCGAGGTCACTCATACGAAGGTGTTGTCCAGGGCTGCGTTCCAGTCGAATAAGTACTTCGAACCAGGTAAGGGCCAACCCGGTGTCTCTTTCGAGATCGCGCCCTACAGCTGCGGTCAGAGCAGCGTGCGTTTCCAGCAGCATGCCAAAAGCCCGTATACGTGAATCACTGCAATCGCTTGACATTTCGTCTCCTGGGAATATATTTGCTTATGCAATAGTTGTAGATACAAGTATATACCCCTAACCATAAGGAGTGGACATGAGCGTACGCAATATCGACGGTGTAGAAGTACCGGCAGCGGGTGTGTGGGAAATAGAGCCATCGCACTCAACTGCATCATTTACCGTTCGCCATCTTGGTATTAGCAAGGTTCGCGGACGATTCGATGTTTTTTCAGGAACGATTCAGGTTGCAGAAAAGCCTGAAGACTCGACAGTCGAGGTTGAGATCGACGCGGCAAGCATCAACACTGGTGACCAAACCAGAGATGACCACCTCAAATCGCCTGACTTCCTCAATGTTGGCGAAATCCCAACTTTGGCATTTAGTTCAACGGGAGTCCTCAGGTCCAAGGATGGCTGGAAAGTCACGGGTGATTTGGGTATCAACGGCATAACAAAAGGAGTCGAACTCGACGTTGACTTTGATGGTGGTGCCACCGACCCATGGGGCAACCAAAGGATAGGTCTATCGGCAACGACTGAGTTCAACCGCGAAGATTTTGGACTTACCTGGAATCAAGCCCTTGAAACAGGCGGAATTTTGGTGGGCAAACAAGTCAAGGTTGAAATAGAGCTCGAAGCAGTTCTGAAGGGCTAGCCGACCGTCTATGATTGACGATTCCCTTCTTTTGAACGTTGTGTTCAAAAGCTCCAGAGCGGTTTCGTCATGGCACATCCCGAACACGCAATTGAACAGGCGTTTATAGACCATGCCTATGCATGTCTGGAAGAGTCGCGACGCCGGGCCCGCAACCTATTGCATATGCGATCGATTGGGGCCGGCGGGACTCACCAGACACGCCTTGAAAATGATGTGTTCGAAGAGACTGCACGCTCACGTTTAGCGCAACTGGAAATCGGCGACTCGGCACTTGTTTTCGGCCGCATTGACCCTGCAGAGGGTGATGAGAATTTCCATATTGGGCGCCTGGCCGTAGCCGATGAGCACCAGGAGTCAGTGGTCGTAGATTGGCGTGCTCCTGTCGCCGAGGCTTTCTACCGTGCGACAGGACGCCACCCAATGGGCCTGGCCCGGCGCCGCCATTTTGCTACCAACGGCCGTGAGCTTTTTGATATAGAAGAAGAGACGTTTGGTCCTGGTGGAACGGGCCTGGTGGGAGATGTTGGACATGAGCTCGTCGGTAAAGGAGCGTTGGTTTCTTCGATAGAGCGTGCCCGTACTGGCTACATGGGCGACATTGTTGCAACCATTCAGGTAGAACAAGACGAGATTATTCGTGATGAACTGCCGGGTGTTCTAGTTGTCCAAGGTGGTCCCGGAACTGGAAAGACCGTGGTTGCATTGCACCGCGCTGCCTACCTTTTGTACACGCATCGCTTTCCATTGGAGGACCAAGGGGTTCTCATAGTGGGTCCGAATCACCTTTACCTTCGCTACATCGAGCGTGTGCTGCCTTCTCTCGGTGAAGCAGGTGTTGAGTTGGCAACCATCTCTGATCTTGTTCCTGAACAGATTGGAAAGAGCCAAGGTATAAGCGATGAGGGCGAAGGACCCACGCTTCTTGATCGTTCTGCGGTCATAAAGGGTGACTTGAGAATGGTCAAGGTTTTGAGCAAGGCGGTTAAAGATCGCCAGCGACCCTTGCGCAAACCTCTTGAGGTTGGCATTGATCTTCAGGTTTTGCGTTGTAGTCCCGAGGCAAGCGAGCGTATCGTGCGTTTTGCACGGAGCCGGGCTCGTGGGCACAACGCCGGTCGCAAGATGGTCGAACAAGGCCTTTGGGAAGAGCTTTCCAACAGTGCCCGATATCAGATTGAGCCTTCAGATGTTCGATCGCGCCTTCGTCATCATGACGATGTTCGTGCTGCGCTCGAATCAATGTGGCCGGTACTTTCGCCATCAGATTTTTTGCGTGATCTTTTTGGGTCCAAGGCACTGATTCGCCTTGCTGGGGAACGGTTGCTCTCGGCTGATGAGCAAGAAAGGCTGTTCTTTCCTCGTGAACTATCTGCAGATCTGCAGCGCTGGAAACGCGCAGACGCTGCCCTGCTCGATGAAGCACGCTGGCTGTTAGGCCCACTTCCCAAAAAAACTCAGCGAAGAGTTATTACTGAAGATGGCGATCCAGTCTTGTTCGACCCAGAAGAGATCAGGACCTACGGCCACATTGTCGTGGACGAAGTGCAAGATCTTTCTCCCATGGAATTGCGCATGCTGTCACGGCGCTCATTGGGAGGTTCGATGACAGTGGTTGGCGATATGGCTCAAGCCACTGGAGCTTGTGCTCCAGATGATTGGAAAGATCTATTGGGTCTTCTCCCTTCTCGAAGGCCGCCCAGGGTGCGTGAGTTGAGTGTTTGTTATCGAACGCCTGAGTCGATCATGGACTATGCGGCGAACGTGTTGGCAGTGGCAGCACCTGGAGTAAAGCCACCTCGTTCAGTTCGCCAAGGTGATGAACCCCTTGTGGTGCATGCTCGTGAGGGTGAACTGGTCCAAGTGATAGCGGCAACACTTCGTGAGGAACTTGTTCGTCTAGATGCCGGCGGCGGGGGAAATATCGCAGTGATCGTGACAGATTCGATGCTTGACGAGATTGAAGCGGGACTAACCGGGTCGCAGATTTTGTATGGCGACGCAGCGAGTTCTGGACTCGATGCACAGGTAAGTGTGTTGCCAGTGCGTTTGGCCAAAGGCCTTGAATTAGACGCAGTACTTGTAGTCGAACCGTCTCGCATTGTTGCAGAAGAACCCCAAGGCCTGCGCTCGCTCTACGTAGCTCTTACCCGTCCCACCCGCCATCTAATGGTCGTCCATTCCGAACCCCTCCCAGCCATGCTCCCTCAAACCTCAACCTCACACACTTGAGTTGAAAGAACCCAGGGGCTAGAAAAAGAGTTGCTATGGTCTCACGGAATTTGCGTCCGCAGAACAGGGCTCAGTTTGGTGGAATGCTCGCCATTTTGATCAGTGCCGCTCTCTTGGTGGTGGTGTTGGTCCGCGACATTAACGTGCTAAGTGCCTGGACTATTTTGACCGGTCTGGCAGGAGGAGTTCTGGGTCTCGTTGGCCACAGTTCCCGGTTGCGTGCGGGGGCTGCCATAGTCCTGCTTCTTGCGGGTGCTCCTGCCGTGTTCAGTTATGGTCTCGCATATCTGGTGCCCATCGTTCTTCTACTACTGCCGTATTCATCTCGTTCAACATCTGCTTCCATCTCGTAGGAAACAAACCAGAACCTGTTTCGCAGTCGCGAAAGGGTTGAGGTAGCCTGTTACCGCACCGAAGGAGACGCAGCGTTCGAACCACGCTCACGGCGACCTCCGACTCGACCCGTGGATCAGTTCCCACCCCGGAGTTGTCATTCGGATCTCAGTTCAGCCCATCTGGATGATCGACATACCAAAGTCCTGAAATGATGTCGTTGAGGTTGAATGGGTCG
>CAYGGL010000130.1:0-5130 GCA_964349215.1 uncultured Acidimicrobiaceae bacterium
TCGAGTTGTCAGCCGTTTCGCTGCTGAACGTGAAGCCGGTGAAGAATTCGGCCATTGGCTTAGCCGAGTTGGTGGAGCAGAAAAGATGGGGGTCGAGCTGGCCGATCTTGATGAGTTCCCAACGCCCGACGAGCACCCCGAGTTCTATACCGACTTCGGCGAGACTGGTCCGTACGTCAAAGAGATTGGCGAGAGTGAATGCGCGACATGAACTCCGCGGCCGATGTCGAATCGGCCGCCCTCGACCTGGTCGAGCCGCGGATCGAATCTGTAACCCCCGTTCGTCTCGTAACGCCGGCTCATCATTTCAGTGAAGATGAGCTGGCAGAACTCAATGAACGTTTCGAACATTCTCCTACACGTTCGATAATCCGCTGGGCACACGAGACTTTCGGTAAAGGGCTTTGCCTCACATCCTCAATGCAAGACACTGTGCTGATAGATCTGGCCGTCAAAGTAGATCCTTCGATCGAGGTCATTTTCTTGGATACCGGGTATCACTTTCCCGAAACTCTTGAAACTGCTGAAGCTGTTCGAACTCGCTATAACTTGAATCTCAATGTTGTACGCCCTTTGGTAGAGCTAGACGACCGCTGGATGGATGACCCTGATGGGTGCTGCCAGGTGCGCAAGGTTGAACCTCTTGACAGGGTCCTTGCAACCAAGTCGGCGTGGCTCAGTGGACTTCGTAGAGACGAGTCCAACGCTCGAGCTTCAGCTCCTATCGTTTCGCGTGATCGGCGAGGCCTCATCAAGATCAACCCCTTGGCCACTTGGACTCATGACGATGTCGCCGGCTACGCAAGCGACCACGGTCTGATTTCAAACCCTCTGCTTGCTGATGGCTTTCCTTCAATTGGTTGTTGGCCATGCACCCGCAAGGTCCGAGAAGGCGAAGACCCACGAGCGGGACGCTGGACGGGGTTCGCAAAGACCGAGTGCGGCCTGCACGACTAGAAATCTAGTCTTAGCTTCAGGTATCAGCAGATACAGATAGCGATCGCTTCCAACGCAGAACGTTTTCTTTGGTCAAGCCCTCTTGTTCAAGCAACAGCATGCGCTGTTGGTTATTTGAACACAGATCGAGCTGGGCCAATATCGATCGCTTGTATCGATCGGAATACCTGGCCTGACGTCTCGGCTCATCCGAAATATCCAATCCAAGAACAGCGACTGCTTGGTCCATCGGAGCATCACGGAGGTCAATGGTCTGGCTTGGCTCTAAATCAACGTGCTCGCTGATTCCAAAACGCTCATGAATTCGCCTCAATGGGGCAGGTGCCCACCAGTTCGCATTGCCTGCAAGGCTCATAAATGCAGGCACCAGCGTTGCTCGTATGAGAGTGGCGTCTAAGACCACAGCCAGCGCAAGGCCAATACCGAAGACTTTTACATGCGTAATCCCTGAAGTTGAGAAAGCCAAAAACACAACTGCGATCAAAACCGCTGCCGCAGTCACGATACGTCCGGTTCGCTCAAGACCAATTGCCACAGACTCTTTGGTCTCGCGACCGTTGTCATGTTCTTCTTTGATGCGAGACAACAAGAAAACTTCGTAGTCCATAGACAGACCAAAGGCGACACAAAACAACAAGACCGGCATCATCGTGTCAGTAGTGCCTGTTGGGGTAAAGCCAAGAACACTCGCCAGATTTCCTTCTTGGAAAATCCATACGAGAGCTCCGAAAGTCGCGCTCAAACTGAGGAGGTTAAGCAGCACTGCTTTTGCAGGAACTAGCAAGCTGCCAAACATCAAGAATAAAACGGTGAATGTAACAACAGCGATGATCAATCCGGCCAATGGGGCACGCTTAAACAAAGTTTCCTTTGAGTCCAAGAGGTCAGCTGCTGCACCACCAACGGCTACTTCAAAGGGGAAATCAGCATTCCTAATTTGTCTCACCAAATTCTCGCCCTCTTCGGAAAGCGGCTCGACATCAGCAACCACAGAAAGCCATAGGCCCTTGTCACTGGTAAAACGTTCGGTGTCGCCGGGCTGCAACAGAGGCTTTCCTTTTGCGTAGTAGCCAGTCATTGCATCTACACGAGTTACGCCCTCAATGCTTGAGAGCTCCCTTGCAAGAGCATCAACCTCTGGCCCGAGGGCCTTGGGGTCGGCACCTACGTCACCCGCTACCACCGAGATTGGCGATGCCTCGTTTGAAAGGAAGTTCTCACGAATCTCGCCTGCAGCGACTCTCGCTGGATTGCCATCTGGCAACATTCGATCATCAGGAAGACCAAACTCGATTCCCAAGAATGGGGCTCCCAAAAAAAGTAGGAATCCGACCACGACAGTGATAATTGGCAACGGCCGAGCCATGACAGCCTTTGCTACGCGATACCAAAAACCAGTACCTACAGGCTTTTGCTTGAGCTTACGGATCGACAGTCGATTGACCTTGGGGCCCAACATCATCAAGATTGCAGGCAAGACGACAACCGATACGATCGCAGCCATTAATACGACTGAAATTCCTCCATATGCAAAGGACCTTAAAAATGCGAGGGGGAATACCAGCAAGGCCAGTAACGATGCTGCAACAGTGACGGCGCTGAACACAACAGTTCGTCCTGCAGTGCTGATTGTTCGCCGGACAGCTGCTTCGGTCGAGTGTCCTTCGTGCATCTCTTCACGAAATCTCGACACGACAAAGAGGCTGTAATCGATTGCGAGCCCAAGGCCCATCGCCGTTGTTTGGTTGAGAGCGAAAATTGAAACTTCGGTAATTTGGGAAATTATAAGAAGTAACAACAGAGTTCCGACTACTGCCAGAACTCCGATAATCAACGGCAAAGATGCTGCAACAACACTGCCGAAAATAATGACCAGTAAGACCAACGTGATTGGCAAAGCAATCATCTCGGCTCGCTTCAGGTCTTTTTCTACGGTGATCTCGGCCTGTCTGAAGACTTCTCCATAACCTGTGACGGCAATATCGAGAGTCGCACCACCAGCTGTGCGTGAACCCCCGTAAAGAGGTGACAGTTCTTCGGTAACCCTCGCGACATCGTCACCAGTACCCCCGATTCGGGCGAGTACCAAGGCTTGGGTCTTGTCGGGGCTACGGAGAGGCTCCACCTGGCCAAGAGACCAATAAGAGAGAGCCTGGGTTATGCCCTCTTCTGCTTTTAGCTCTTCAGTTATAGCTTTCCCTGCCTCAACAACAGCCGCATCGTCAACCCCGGTTGGAACCGTTACCAACAGAACGAAGTTTGGTTCGCCCTCATCGAAATCGTCTTCAAGCATTCGAGAGGCACGGGAGGCCTCTGCATTTGGGTCTCCAAAGCCACCAGCGCTGAGTTCATCGATGACACCGACGCCCAATACTGCAGCCAAAACAGTGGCGATGAGGGAGCCCACCAGCACCAACTTGTACTTACCAACTATTAATTTGCCTAAACGTTCGTACAAAACTTCTCCCTTTGGCCCATTAGTTCAACGCTAATGAGCTGGTTTCCTACTTAAGTGCTCGAGGTGAGCGGCATCGTTATATCTGACCAGACTCCAATGCACTGCCTCTCCTTGGTTGATCGTGGCTTTCCACTCCGTGATCGATGAATTCGTTGTGTGTAAGCCATATGTACTGGCCCTCTGAGTGGGAAGCCCTAAAAAGGTTGCTATCGAAGCGTCTATTACCCCACCATGACATGCCACCACGACGGTTTTGCCCATGTGGGTGTTGACCAAACGGTGAAGTGCCCGGCCCACTCGTAAGAAGAACTCAGCAAGGCTCTCACCACCGGGCGACAGTGGGGTGTATGGATCAGCCCTTGGGTCGACGTTGTACAAAGCGACGTAGTCATCCCAAGTGATGCCGTCACACTCGCCTGGGTCAAGTTCATGGACTTCGGGATCAATCGTCACCGGGAGCCCTCCGAGTGCAGGGACCAAAAGTTCAGCTGTCTCCTTTGCCCTGGGCAGGGAGGATGCAACCAAAACATCTGCTCCTATCCCTGTCGCGATCCATCTATCCCTAAGCGCCTCAACCTGGCGCACTCCAAGCTCTGATAGACCCTGATCACCGATCGGGCCGCCAACGACGCGACTCAGTTGAACAGCAGATTCGCCGTGACGGACAAGAATCAAGCTAGTTATGTGCGGGAGTGGAATGTCAGTCGACAAAGTTCTACCAACAACGCTCTATTGACAGATGCCTATGCGAGAACTTCGACAAATCGCTCTAACTGGCGGAGATTGCGACACTCATAGACTCCATCACAATAAGTGCCATATTCGCCGATGATCGAATCGCCAGTATCCCAATAAGAACGAGGTTCTGGGTTCAACCAATAAACGTGACGGGCCTTATGCCGCATTTCCTTGATGACCCAGTTCTGTGATGCGTGATAATTGTTGCGAGCATCACCTAAAAACAAAACGGTTGTCCTGGGACCAATCTCGTGGCCATAGCGCTCCCAGAAAACCTCGAACGCGTGACCATAATCAGAATGGCCGTCTACCCAAACGACATCGGCTTCGGTGTTCACCCTGTGAACCGCCTCATTGATGTCTTCTACCCCTTCAAAAAATCGAGTCACCTCGTCAATGCCATCTATGAATACGAACGAGCGAACCTTTGAGAACTGCCCACTGATCGCATAGACGAGTTGCAGAGTAAATCGAGCGAATGCTGCTACCGAACCAGAGATATCTGCAACGACGAAAATCTCCGGCTTATGCGGACGAGGATAACGAAACTTCGGTTCTGCCGGCACGCCGCCATAACTAAGCGAACTTCTAACGGTCGCACGAAAGTCGAGTGGTCCTTTACGCCCATGACGGCGCTTGCGGGCCAACCGCACAGCCAACTTTCTTGTCAGCGGATGCAACAAGCGCTTGAGCTGTGCCATCTCCTCACGGTTGGCATGCATGAAGTCGATATCTTCCGGCAACGGCTTTCGCAAAGTGCGTGACATCGCATCAATGCCGCGATCGGCAACAAGATGACGACGGATTTCGGCCTCAATCTCTTGCTTGAGTCTTTCTACCCGAGTTTCCAACTCATCTCGCTCAAGTCGTTCTTCCAGAGGTGTCAAAGGGGCGTCCGTCTGCTCGCGCACAGCCTCCATCATGCGCTCAACGACATTGTCGAGATCCAAATTGCGCAGGGTTCGATAAAGGTAATA
>CAYGGL010000131.1:0-4889 GCA_964349215.1 uncultured Acidimicrobiaceae bacterium
CTGCTCGACCCTTGCCGGACTTCGTCGGCCGCATTCTCAACCGCGGGAAATAAAAGGCGTATAACCCTTTCGATTAACCCTTTCGATTCCCCCAGAAGAGTTTGCGCCGACTCCGAAAAATCGGAGGTACAAAAGATGAAGATGAAAGGGAGAGAAAGGTGATTGTGGGGCGGGTACGACGACCACTAATTGACACGATCACGTTGCCACACTTGAACAAAGTCATTCTTAATTTTAACAACGCCATTCTTGTAAGAATTCAGACAGTGGGGACACCACCCAATATCCCTCCCTCTCTGAGCCATGCATCTACAGCGGTTTGTCTCTACCGAGTCCATGGTCATCTTCCTTTGAAGATCGTCCAAGCGTCGAGGAGACTTGAGCCTTTTTTAGATAAGGATCCCGTCCGATCTGGGCCGGTACTCAAGTTGTCCCAACAAATGCCGACCTAGTGGTCATCGCTTATCTTGTACTAACGAATAAACCGGCCTGGAGCCGGCTAGACGCTTGGAAAAATGGCGCCCCGGCCGTGACAACTATAGGACTGAGCATCCTTTCTCTTGCGATCCTCATCGCTTTGAAAAGCCACGAAGCCCGCTCGGTCGAGTTGCTCATATGCAAGGCACTATTGGAACCCTGCAGGAAGACTTCTTGGTTTGACACGAGCCTTCTGGAAGACCGTGACCTCCAGGCCGCCATTGCGATGCTGTTTGTAACCTGTGTCCTTGTACTCAGTGGGCGACGCTGGACCTTTGGCATTCCCCTCGGCATTCTCATCTTCGGCCCATTGGTCATTGGAGAGTATCCCCAAGTTATTACGGGCGGCGGCTGGATGAATCCGTGGAAAGGTGGAGCCATTGAATTTTGTCTACTGGCCTTACCGGCTGCAGTGTTAGCTTTCAACTCCAAGAAGAGTGAGCCTATTTGGAAAACTGACCTTGCAGCGAGCCTATTTGTTATAGGGCTGGCACTCATCGCTATAAAAACTTGGGATTTCCTTGTTGACGCCGACATCTCCTCGATCACGGTAGTGGGGTCTATATTCTCAGTTGGATTATTGGCATCAAAACGTAAGAGTTACCGCATACTTATTGCATTAGTTGCAGTAGCTCCTATATTTTTTGCTCGATCAAATCACGGAATGAATATCTGGTATGGGAGCCCACAAATCGGGGCTCTTTCTGTCCTATATATTCCCTTCTTTTTGGGTTTATCAGCTCAACCTTTAGGTTCGTTCTTCACCAAATTACAGCGTTCTCCCAGAAACCTATTAATTATCGTCAATGGACTCAATATTACAGATGCAATCTTTACAGCTGCTGCTATACATATAGGAACGGCAGTGGAAGCAAACCCTATTGTTCGGTGGATAGGGCTTCCCTTAAAAATAATTGGTGTACTCGTTCTTTCAATAGTAATAGCGCGTTGCAAGCCAAAATTACTCATCATCCCCCTGGCAGTATTGATGGCGGTATTTATATACCATCTCACAGGGATTTTTACCTATGCGTGAGAGTTGTGCTGGTCGGTGGGCTGGATGAACCGATATCTCAGGTGAGCGGGTAGCGATCAGAGCAATTCGATCGGGCAGTTGATGCCCGGTGCGCCGGCCAGTCTGGTGTCGGTCGTAAGCAGGGCCGTCGCTCCGGTCATCTCGGCGAGGGCTACATAAGTGGCATCGTAGGCGCTGAGATTGTGTCGCAGTGCCCACATGCGCCCTCGGAGCCAGTCGGCAGGGAACCGGGTCAAGGTAAGACGGCTGAAACCGTCCAACGCTGCCGTGCCTTGCTTCTCGGACAGAATCTTTTGGACGACGAGTCGTCGAAGGACGTTGGTCACCTCGCTGTCGATTAGGTGTGGAACGGCGAGTTCCTCGTCGCCTAGACGATCGGGGTCAAGGTCGTTCGCAACCAGTTCGACGATGACACCGGCGTCGACGACTTTCAATCGCCGCGCCCCTCGCGCAGCGTGGTCAGAATCGTATCTCGATCGACATGGCCTCGAACTTTCGCCTGGGTTTGTCTGATCACAGTGGCGTTCGCCTGCACCGCCTGGGCTCTTTTGGCCAAATGCTCGCACTCGCGCAGCAGGTATCGGGTTAGAGAAAGGCCCTGGGCCGATGCCGCTTCATTCAGGGCCTTGTGCACGTCGTCGGGCACGTCTCGGATCTGGATCACTTTGGACATGGCTACGACGATACCACCCAATGGGTGCATATTGCACCCATTGGGGCTCACCCGACGTCTTCGGCGATGGCGGCACGGCCGAAGGGGTGAGGTCACGCGTTGGGGTGAGGGATCTCCACGAGTTCGAGGTTGTCGATCCCTGCGTAGTCGCGTGGGTTGCACGTGTAGAGCGGCATCTGGTTGGCGATTGCCGTGGCCGCGATGAGCGCGTCGAATGCCCGAGCGGCCGGCTTGCGGCCTGAGTGTCGGAGCGCGGCAGCGACACCACCGAAGGCTCGCGCGGCAATGGCGTCGAAGGGCAGCGGTTCGAACACCGACTCCACCTCCTGCAGTCGGGCTTGGCGAGCGTGGCGCTCGCGGTCGTCTTCGGTGACGAGAGGGCCGACGGAGAGTTCCGCAAGCGTGATCGCGGCGATGACCGGTTCGGCCGGCAGGTCTTCGGGGTTGAGCCGCTCCAGAAGGATCACCGTGTTGGTATCGAGGATACCGGCAGCCATCGATTAGATGGCCTGATCGATGGCCGAGTCGACGTCGTCGCGGAAGCGGGTGGGATCGATGGGTGGGAGACGTCGAAACCGCTCGACGAGTGCAGACGCGCTGAAGCGAGTACCCGGAACCGGCCGTAGCTCGGCGACCGGCTTGCCGTCCCGGGTGACGGTGACCCGTTCACCAGACAACACTCGGTCCAAGACCTCACCGCCCTTGTTCCGCAGATCTCGTACGCTCGCCTCGGTCATGCCACCACTGTATCACCGGTGAGACACTTCTCCACGGACCACTCGCTCTGGTTAAACAACGCCAGATGCGCTCTGAGTCCGACGAAGGTAAAGAAGAGCACGACACTCCAAGGCCCAGCGGCCGACTCTAATCGGCATGCAGAGGTCCGCTCTCAGGACACCATGACGCGGGTCTTCATTCCGGATTCGTAGTGGCCTGGCTGATGGCAGCCGATCTCCAGGGATCCGGACTTATCAAAGGTGTGCATGAGTTCACGGTTGGCGCCGGGGGGTACGGTGACGCCTTCGCTGGGGGATTTGCCCATGTTCCCACCCATCTCCTCACCCATGCGAGTCCCGTGGGCAGCCTGCGCTTGTGTGTCGCCGATGAACGCGTCGTGGGCAACCGTCCCATTGTTGTTGAACACAAAACGAATGGTCTCGCCGCGCTTGAACTCCAGCGGTTCCGAGCGGAAGTCGTTGTCCACCATCTCAATGGTCACCGTGCGTGGATTGTCTTTTGATTCCGACGCATTGTCATTATCCCCGCACGCCGACACGAGCAGTGCGAGCCCAAAAAGCAGTGGACCGATGGCTTTTCTGGTGATTCTCATGTGTTGTGTCTCCTTCATGTAATCGGGAAAGGGCATGCTATAGGGAACGGGGGATCAGCTCGTGGCGCCCGAGGGTCTGAGGTCGAGTCGACGTAGCAATTGGGCGTTGAGGGCGACCACGATCGTTGAAGCGCTCATGAGGACGGCTGCGATGGCAGGGGGCATAGAGATGCCCGCCCATGCGAGAGCACCTGCGCCGAGGGGGATTGAAACCACGTTATAGCCTGCTGCCCACCACAAGTTTTGCAGGCTCTTGCGGTAAGCGGCGCTCGACAAGCGGATGATGCCCACAACTGCTCGAGGATCGGACGATGCAAGGATGAGGCCGGCCGACTCGATAGCGACGTCGGTGCCTGCGCCGATGGCGATGCCAACATCAGCGCTCGCCAACGCCGGCGCGTCGTTGACCCCATCGCCGACCATGGCGACCTTCAGCCCTCGAGCCCGCAACTCTTCAACCTTGGCCGCCTTGTCTTCCGGTAGAACCTCGGCAAAGACCTCATCGACGCCGAGGTCGGCCCCGACTGCATCGGCTACCTGACGCGCATCACCAGTGATCATGACCACCTTGCGACCCATCTGCTGTAGTAACTCAACTGCCTGGCGGGCCTCGGGTCGAATCTCATCTTCGAGAGCGAGCCCACCGACGATCTGGTCACCTCGCACTAGGTAGAGAACTGCGGCACCCCGGGTCTTCCAGCCGTTCGACCACTCAGCTGCCTCCGGCGGTTCTTCAAGGGAGCGTTCGCGCAACATCGCCGGTCCGCCGACGGCGTATCCGGTGCCCTCGACACTTGCTTCAACTCCACGGCCGGTTATTGATCGAAAGTCGCTCGCAGCAGCGATCTCACCGCGCTGTTTTGCGGCGGCGACAATGGCACGGGCAAGCGGATGTTCGCTATCTGACTCCACCGCGCCTGCAATGCGCAGAACATCGTTCTCGCTGATGCCAACGCCCACCACACCAGTCACGCTATGAGCACCCTTTGTCAGCGTTCCGGTCTTGTCGAACAAGAAAGCATCCACCGTGCGACTTTCTTCGAGCGCGAGGCGGTCCTTAACGAGGATGCCACTACGAGCAGCCATCGCCGATGACAAAGAGGTCGTCAGAGGTATTGCGAGCCCTAAGGCATGAGGGCAAGAGATGACGAGAACGGTGACGACACGTACCACCGCTTCATCGGAATCACCGCTGATCACCCAGGCAACCGCTGTGATCGCCGCCGCCGCGGTCGCGACGTAAAAAAGCAGGGCCGCAGCGCGGTCGGCGAGAACCTGAGCTCGCGAACGAGACTCTTGTGCCTGAGCAACTAATCGTTGGATCCCGGCGAGTGCGGTGTTCTCACCGACCGCATCGACTCGTACTCGTATAG
>CAYGGL010000132.1:0-4825 GCA_964349215.1 uncultured Acidimicrobiaceae bacterium
CTGTAATGCTGCCGCCTGTTGAGGTAACGGAACCGTCAGGCCCATAGCTCATCCCATAAAGCGATCCAAGGCTTTTTAGGGCATTCTCTCTCAGACCCGTAGGAAGTCGATCCGCTTGCTGAAGATATTGGAGGGCTTCGCGCTGTGCATCTGAAGCTGTAGCAGCCCCCCAGAGCTGGGCATTCGCGGCTGTTTCTGCTCCACCAAGGGCCGCATCGGCTGCCCACTGTGATCCGTTGTAAATACTGCCGGCGGAAGTTCTAGAGGCGTCAGTTATCGCATTGCTGACGTTTTGACCGCTTGCCTGGGCTGTGTCTGCGACTTTTTGCGCGCTGCTATTGATGGCTCCGCTGCTGCTTTTGCTTTTGCCACCCCCTAAGATGCTACCCATAACCTATACCTCGCATAAATCTGAAGGCCTTCGCGAGTCTCCAGAAAAGTGAATTGACATTTACGCACAAGTCTCTCGACACTTTTGCGCTCAACGCAAGCAAATATGAGTTTACACCATGGAAGTTCATCAAATGCCCATGTGCAGAACTCATCAATCGCAGGCCTGACGAATCGAATATGCGACCTATCTGCAGAGAAGTGAGCGCTAATCGCATCTCCCTTTTTGCAGCACGAAAAGAAAACGCGGCCTTCAGACCATCTGAAGACCGCGTGATTTTCGTCTTGAGCGATTCCTAACCAGTCCTCGCAGTGGTAAGCCGGCCGGAACATTAGTTGATAACCACCCATCCAGTTGTCGCCCCAATAACGGGATTTATCCAGAGCTTGCCGGTTGCTGAGTTGAAATACTGTCGTGAGTTGTTGGAAGCCACGACGCCATTCGGGGCAATGGCTCCAACATCCATAACCTGAATGGCTGATGCGAGCTGACGAAGAGAGTTGAGCACTGACGTATAGTCATTGACGATCGGGTCAGGCCACCCAGTCAGGTCCTTTACTTCGCTCGCGGAAAGATCGAGCCCGATGAAGCTTCCGGTTAAGTTAGCCAACTTCTAGATACCCCCGTCCAAATGCCATTTTGGCGCGAGATGCGCCGCGCAGCTTGAATCCTACCCAGTCTCTAACATAGCCGAGCCTGTTAACGATGTAGCGTTGCCCGTAGTCGCCTGGAGACCCATATGGAGCCGATATCTCATGCCCATACGTAACGCCGTTGTAGGTCATAGACACGAAAAAAGTCGCATCTCTTGACGGTGAATGTCCTGGCATTATCTCGATGTTCAGGCTATCGACTGACAGGCCTTCCAGATATAGGAAAGGCGTGTACAGGACCCATTCGCCCATTTCGCCGTATTGATCGACCGACTTCGGGTCAAGGAAGCCAAGGCGAAGATCCACCTTGTCACCGAATAACCATTGGCCTACGCGCGGATCGAACACACCATTGATACCACGCCACGGCAGCGATCCCGTGCCGCGCTTGAGGATCGACCAGGCATTATCAAGCCCGCTTTTCTTGGCTACATCCTCATTGAAAAGCAACGTATGCCGTGGCAGGTGGATGTAGATGAATGACAAGCCATCAACCGCAATAGCTTCCACAGAGATATCTACAAGCTCTGGCTCTGTGTACTCGCTAAGAATTCGGTCAATGGCGCGAGTCGAAATTTGCTGGCTTGATCCGACCCCTAGCATGTGAACACCTAGGTCAGACTCTTTACGACTTCCGACAAAGTACCAGGCGTCATTCAATTCTGCCTTGGCGTGAGTGGCCACGATGCCGATCTTCAGCGCTCGCGACTGAATTCGGGTAAATGCGAAGTTATTCGATGCCACGTTGGCGAAGAACTCTGTCGTGTATCGGTTGAAAACGATCACTTTGTCATCTGATGTCTTGCCAACACCAAGCGTTGGATCTGGGGAGAACTCCGACGTGGCAAAGTCCAGCGGATTGAATGCCGATTCATTATTGAGCTGGGTGTGGTACAGGGTGTCACCGTCAGTCAGGAAGTAGTAACCATCAATCCAGACACCATCTATCGGTGTTTTCAGGTTGGGATCAAGAACTTGGCGGAACCCGTTGGTTGGGTCGTAAAGGTAGAATCCGCCGCCGCCAATCACCGCTTGGGTATTGAACGAATAGGGCATAGAGACCTGTTCGGCACCAGGTATATGTCCGAAACGCTGTGTTGATCCGTCATCATTAACGATCAGGAACTGGGTGTAAGACACCCGAAAGTGACTTCCTAAACGCTCATTCCAAACTCCCCCACGGTCAGGACCGGCGCCCGTCCCATACTCGGTCAGCCCAGAATGCTGGAGCATGAAGCCCTCGGCGCCTAGGACGGCTTTTGGCACTGCATACATGTTCTCAGGCAAGGCATCCAGATAGTCGGTCTGAGCACTGATCTTGTCGCCCTTGATGAGGGTGATAGGGACCTTCTGAGATGGCATTAGCTAGCTCCTGTCGCCGACGATTACGTTTGGCGTCACGTTGAAGTTGATGATGCGGATATCGACACGGCCGATTGTTGTGGTCACCGTTATCTTGACCTGCTGCCAGTTGCCGGCGGCGATATCGACAGGAGCGTTAAGGCGATAGGTGATAACGCCATCGAGCATTGAGCTGCTGATGACCTTCAGACCTGTATCTGACGTGACTTCGAACGTATCGATGAACTCATCCGTTCGCAGATAAGCAGCAAACGACTCGTTAAAGTCGTTGGTCTCGCCCTGCATGATGTACTGAGTAGCCGGCTCATTCGGTGGCAGACCTGGCTGGTTTGTGTAGAAGCGCTGCCAGCGGGCGTACACACGGTTCCCGCTACCAACTGGCTGCCTGGCAGGGTACGCGACTTGCTGGATCCGATTGCGGGCGCAGATCGCTGAGGCTTGCGACAGGGACTGAGATGCCTGCGCAAACAGGACCGGAGACGCGTCCTTGTTGAAGTCTGGAACCAGGCGTGTAGCCAAGTTAGTGCTGATCATGTTCCAGAACTCAATCGGGACATTCAAATCGCTGTTAGGGTCTGGCACCTCCTCGAAGTTGTAGCCTACCTCAATTCCACGAGATGCCAGCTCGGCCATCATGATCTCAAGCTCGTTAAGCGCCAGCTCAAGGTCGGATGGATTGGGCAGTACAGTTAGCCCGGAGATGCGCAGCTTTGAATATGCTGCCGTTATACGGTCGACCTTGAGCTGGGCCATTGGTTATGCCTCCAGCATTTTTTCGAGAGTAGCGATGCGCTTGGTGTCCCAGCCTTCGATTCCCTTTTCCTTAGCAGCTAGGCGCACAGGGTTCAGGTTGGAGTCGTCACCGTCGACTGGCGGCTCATCGCCAAGATTTGGTGTCTTCAGGACTGGAGTCAGACGAACGATCTCTTCCCTCAGCGCGTCACGCTCCTCGGTCACTTCGAGAAGCTCTGCTTTGGCTGTAGCAAGATCATACCCGACAGTTCCATGCTCGCCGGTCAGACGCTCTACTTCGGAGTTCAGGCGCTGGATCTCTGTCTTCGATGCTTCGTCCAGCTCGGTCAGAATTCTGTTCTGCTCGGTCAGGTTGGCGATCTGGGTGTCCAGCTCTGACTTCAAGTCGCCTACCAACGCAGGGTCAACAGGATCCTCGACTGGCTCGACAACTACGGGCTCTGGCGGCACGTAGCCCGGCGGATTGGCAGACCAGCCAGAAGCCAGAAGGCCTTCGACTTCGCCCGGCTCGCAGGTGGTGGACTCGCAGACGATGCCATGCTCGATGGTGCCTTTGCCTTTTCGGTACAAGATGCTACTCATGGTTTCATTCCTCAGATAAAAGAAAGGGACCTTTCGGTCCCTCAAGGTTACGCCCCCAGATCAGAAGCTAACAGCGACACCGCAGCGCGACGGATCTTTGATGGTCACGCCGTACCAGGTGAACAGACGGAACCGGAACTGCATGTTGATCATGTTCGCGTCGTAGATCATGTACATCTTCAGACCGTTTTTCATGGTCTGGTTGATGACCTTCAGGCCGTCAAACGACTTGAACAGTTCCGCCGGGATGCTGCCGCCCAACACTTCTACGGCGTCCTTGTCGTAGAACAGGTTGGTCTTCTTCGAAGCGTCGATGTTCACCCTGTTCACGGTTGCGGCGCTCAGGATGCGGGTGTCCACGTTGGAGTACGACTTTTCCAGGGCGGACAGCGCAGGATCATCGTTAGCAATTGGCTTCGGCGAGATCTGCAGCGTGGTGCCGGATGGCTTGCCGGTCACGGTGAAGGTCATGGCGATGTTGGTGTTCGACTTGTCAGCCAGGCCCAGCGCCTTGATGGTCACACCACCGTTAGCGATAGTCACCTTGTCACCGATGTTGTAGCCGGCCGAGGCCGTAACCGCGATGGTCGCATAGCGATAATCAACGTTGGTCACGGTGTTGTTGACGGCGTTCACGGTGCCAGCGGTTGGTGCGAACGATTGGTTGGCGGTAACGGTAGTGGCTGGGTCAGCGCCGCCGACCAGGTTTGGCAGGAACGAACCGGTATAAACGTCGAATTCAGCAACGTTCTGGCCAATCTGGCCGTTAGCCCAGGTTTCAGCCGGCCGACCTTGCAGGGTCTGACGTGCAGCCAGATCCTTGGCGTACTTCAGGTTGTCACGGTCGTTCAGGATGAACATGCGCTCGGACTTGGCGCCTTGGCGCTCGTTCATCAGCGCCTGGCCTTCAGCGATGAAGTCGTAACCGCTGGTGGCGTTGGAGCGGATGAACATGGCGCCTTGGGTGCCGATCGATGTAGCGATGTCCTTGTTGAGCTGGGTCGCTTGTTGACGACCAGCTTCCATACCGGCGCGTTCCCAGAAACGAGTGTCGCGCATGTCGTCAGCGCGCAAACTCACCAGG
>CAYGGL010000133.1:0-1701 GCA_964349215.1 uncultured Acidimicrobiaceae bacterium
TCATTAGGGGTTGGCCCTGGCGACAGCGTGGCTTTGTTGTTGCGAAACGACATTGCTTTTTTTGAAGCCTCGCTTGGAGTTGGCGCTCTCGGCGCTTATGCAGTGCCGATTAATTTCCATGCCAAAGCCGAAGAGATAGCCCACGTTCTAGCCGACTCATCGGCGAAAGCCGTCGTTGTTCATAACGACCTGTTGGCAAACATTGTTGACGTTGCTCTACCTGAATTACCGATATTCGTCGTGCCGACTCCTGAAACAGCTGGGAAAACAAGAGAGCTTCATGCATCTGCTACAGACTGGGACTCTTGGCTAGCTCAACAAGTGCCATTCGAGGGCGTACGAGCGCAAGCCCCGGCCAGCATGATCTACACCTCTGGTACAACTGGACGAGCCAAAGGGGTTCGTCGAAAACCTCTCAATGACGATCAAATAGCTGCGCTTCGTAAAGTCAATGCCGAGGTTTTGGGAATTGTTGCTCATATGCGCACAGTCATTCCTGCTCCGCTTTATCACTCGGCGCCAAACACCTATGCGTTGTCAGCCTTGCGAGGAAGGGGTTTGGTGGTATTGCAGGGTCGTTTCGATCCTGAAGAACTGTTGGCGCTCATCGAGCGCTATGCGATTAATCGCATACAAGTGGTTCCGACCATGTTGGTGCGCTTATTGCGTCTCGATGATGAGATCAAGAATCGCTATGACCTGAGTTCTCTAAAACACGTTGTTCATGCGGCGGCACCATGTCCGGTTGATGTCAAGCGAGCAATAATCGACTGGTGGGGTCCGATTATCCATGAGTATTACGGATCAACCGAGAGTGGCCCGGTAACGGCTTGTAACAGTGTCGAATGGCTTTCGCATCCCGGCACAGTAGGTCGACCAGTACGTGGAGCAGAGGTGAGAGTTATTAGCGACGGGGGAGTACCGGCCCAAGTGGGTGAACCCGGCGAGATTTACATTCGCTTCCCCGACTATGGAGAGTTCACCTACCAGAATGCTTCCGAGCGACGAGAAGAAATTGAGATGGATGGCTTCATCACAGTTGGCGACATTGGTTATCTCGATAACGAAGGCTTCTTGTATCTATGCGACCGCAAAAACGACATGGTGATTTCCGGTGGGGCAAATCTCTATCCGGCCAAGATCGAGGCCGTAATTCTCGGACTCGAAGGTGTGGCTGATTGCGCAGTATTCGGTATTCCAGACCCTGATCTCGGCGAGGTTGTAGCTGCCGCAGTGCAGCTACAACCAGACGCCGTGTTAAACGATGAATCGGTTCGAAACCACGTGCGTACTCACTTGGCGAGCTTTGAGGTTCCCCGAGTTGTCACCTTTCACGAGGCTTTACCTCGTGAGGATTCAGGCAAGATCTTCAAACGCCACCTTCGCGAGCCCTACTGGAAAGACGCCGGCCGTTCAATCTAGGCCGAAGCAAATTACTTCTTGAAAGTTGTCTTTGCTTGCGAAAGAACAACGTTTCCCTTTTGGGTTTCGGCTGACACGATGGCTTCTCCGTCACCCACGACCCAAAGCTTGGTGACAATTGTGTCGCCTGGGTAAACCTGATCGGCAAAGCGAGCATCAAATGACGTGAACTTGGCTGGATCACTGCCGCACAAGGTATGAAGAATCGCCCTACCGACAAAGCCGTAAGTGCACAGACCGTGAATGAACGGCTCTTCGTAGCCGGCCATCTGGGCAAAG
>CAYGGL010000133.1:1711-4810 GCA_964349215.1 uncultured Acidimicrobiaceae bacterium
GTGCAATGGGTTGCGGTCACCTGAAAGACGGTAGATGGCGCCCTGTTCCATGTTGGTGGTGTATTCAACAACATGATCTGGGGAGCGATCTGGCGGCTCGTTCAAACCTGCGGTAGAAGGTCCACGTTCACCACCGAAACCACCGGCACCACGAACAAACAAGGTTGCCTTGGTTGTAAAGAGAGGCCCGTTGTCGTCTTCGACAATGCCCTCACAACCAATAACTGCAGCCTTGCCCTTGTCCCAGATTTCGCTGAGGCGACCGGTAACGGTTGCTTTGCAGTCTGGTGGGATTTCGCGGTGAATGGTTATCCCTTGTTCGCCGTGAAGAATCATCATTGGGTTGATTTCGATGCCGCTGCCAAACAGCGCACCCATGGCCATCATCCCGGGGATGACTCCATAGGTGGGAAGTACCTTGGGGCCCTTGCCTTCATAGACGAAGTCCAGCTCAGTTTGTGGCTTTGCACCTACGCCTACGGCGTAAAGCATCACATCTTTGCTGTCCCACGACACTGGCATCGGGTCGAAGGTTTTACCGACAAGATCAGAGGAAAGTGATTGGCTCATAGCTGCATCATTCCTCCGACTTGACTACTTGGTCAAGAACAAACAACGATTCTCTTTACAAGTCGCATGAGATACCTCGCCAGGAGGTACTCAGTAAGAGGGGAGATTGGTATGAATTTCGCATTCAGCGAGGAGCAGGAACAGCTTCGGGCATCGGTTCGTAAGTTCCTGGAAGACAAATCCCCCGAGAGTGAAGTACGTCGATTGATGGAAACCGACGAGGGATACGATCCAGCAGTTTGGTCACAGATGGGCCAACAGCTCGGCCTGCAGGGCCTGGCCATTCCAGAAGAGTTTGGCGGCTCAGGTTACGGTTTTATCGAACTCGTCGTTGTGCTTGAAGAGATGGGCCGCTCGCTGTTGTGCGCTCCTTATTTCTCAAGCGTTGTGATGGCAGCCAACTTGTTGTTGAACAGTGGTGACGATGCAGCCAAGAAAGAGCTGCTCCCAGGTATTGCGAGTGGCGATACCATCGCAACCGTTGCGTATGTCGAAGAGAGCGGCATCTGGGACGAGTCAGGCGTAACAGCTACTGCAACCAAGTCGGGCGACGGCTACACCATCTCGGGCACCAAGTCATTCGTGCTTGATGGTCACACCGCAAACTTGTTGTTGGTCGCAGCTCGCACCGCTGCCGGGGTGAGCATCTTTGCAGTTGACGGAAATGCTTCTGGAGTCACAAGAACCCTTTTGCAGACGCTCGACACCACTCGTAAGCAGGCAAGGGTTGTCTTTGCAGATGCACCCGCTCGCCTCATTGGAGTAGAGGGCAAGGGCTGGGATGCCCTTGGCAAAACGCTTGACCAGGCTGTTGTTGCACTTGCTGCCGAACAAGTCGGAGGATCGCAGTTCTGCATGGACATGGCAGTTCAATACGCCAAGGATCGCGTGCAGTTCGGTCGTCCAATCGGTTCATTCCAAGCCATCAAGCACAAGTGTGCAGATATGTTGCTAGAGGTTGAATCAGCCAAGTCAGCCGCTTACTACGCAGGATGGGCTGCAGCTGAAGATAACGACGAGTTGCCAACCGTGGCTTGTCTCGCCAAGTCATATTGCTCTGAGGCTTACTTCCATGCCGCAGCTGAGAACATCCAAATTCATGGCGGTATCGGCTTTACCTGGGAGCACCCGGCACATCTGTATTACAAGCGGGCCAAGACTTCTGAACTGATCTTTGGCGACCCGACCTATCACCGTGAGCTGCTCTGCCAGCGTCTCGGTATCTGAGAAAAGGATTTAACCCCTCATGAAGTGGCAAATCGAAGATACGCCAGAGCGCGCAGCCTTTAGGGCCGAGTTTAAAGGCTGGTTGCATGAGAATCTGCCCAAGGGCTGGATGGAATCAATTGATACCGGCGACGATGATGCATTTGATGCGGCAAAGAAGGCCAGCGATTGGAATCCATTCACGTGGAATGCACTTGTGGGCGCAAACGGTTATGGGGCACCACTTTGGCCTAAAGAGTTCGGGGGACTCTCGGGCGAGCAGTGGATGCAACAGATCGTTCGTGAAGAACTCGGCCGCTATCGCTTACCTCTAGTCAGCTTGAACATCTTGGGTGTTGGTCTGGCTGGTCCGACCATCATCGAACATGGCAGCGAGGCACAAAAAGAGCGCTATTTAAAGAAGATTCTCACAGGTGAAGAAATCTGGTGCCAGCTCTTTTCTGAGCCAGGTTCAGGTTCTGACCTTGCGTCACTTTCCACCAAAGCGGTTCGTGACGGCGATGAGTGGATTGTTAACGGCCAAAAGGTGTGGACCTCGATCGGTCAGTTCGCAAAGTTCGGAATGCTCGTCGCTCGTACCGACCCAAATATTCCAAAGCATGACGGACTTACGTATTTCATCTTGGATATGAAGTCTCCGGGTGTAGACGTTCGTCCATTGCGCCAATTAACCGGTTCATCTGAGTTCAACGAGGTGTACCTCACTGACGTGCGCATTCCTGATGAAAACCGAGTGGGCGCTGTAGGAGATGGGTGGCGTGCAGCTCGCACCACTCTTATGAACGAACGTGCGACTCTGTCTGGCTTGTCGATGGATCAGTCCTCAATCATGGGTGGAACCCGCAAAGATCCTTGGCAGTCGTTCCTGGAAGGCATTGAAGACACTGATGACCCCATCAACCGTCAACAGATTGCCCAGTTCTACATTGAACAAGAGGTTAAGGAAATAACCGCCTTTCGTGCATCTTCAGCTCGTTTGAGCGGTTCTCAGCCTGGACCAGAGAGTTCGGTCAACAAGGTGTTCAATGCCGAGTTCAACCAGCGTAAGTCAAGTTTTTCCATGAATGCCGCAGGCATGGCTTCAGTCGCTTGGGCTCCGGGTAAAGGTGGCTCATCTGATAGTCGCATGCATGCCTTCTTGCGCTCTCGGGCAAACACAATCGAGGGTGGTACTTCTGAAGTGCTGCGGAATCAGATAGCAGAGCGAGTCTTGGGACTTCCTCGTGATATTGACACCGACAAGGGGCTTCCTTGGAAGGAAATTCGTCGTAACTAAGCTATCTATTTACTGAAATACACGTT
>CAYGGL010000134.1:0-4795 GCA_964349215.1 uncultured Acidimicrobiaceae bacterium
GACTTTCCGAGAGACTTGCCAGGCGCTTGGCGCAGGGCGACCAGGCCGGGAAGGTCACCTTTTTCCAACAACTCAAGTGATGCGCCGCCACCGGTAGATACGTGATCAACCTCGTTGGCCAAGCCGAACTCGGCAATGGCCGCAGCGCTGTCGCCACCTCCGACCACGGTGAATCCTGGCGCATCTGCCACTGCCTGCGCCACCGCTCGGGTACCGGCAGCAAAACGTGGATCTTCGAAGACACCCATTGGTCCGTTCCACAACACCGAACGAGCATCTAATACAAAATCAGAAAACTCAGCCGCTGTGCCCGGGCCAATGTCGAGTCCCTTCCATCCATCAGGTACAGATGTTCCGAGCTGGCGAACCTCTCCCCCGGCAGATGGATCACCTATAACCCCTTCAGGCGATAGGCCAACCACGTCATGGGGAATCTGGATACGTTTGTCGTGCTTGTCGAGAAGCGCTTTACAACGCTCGACTTGGTCAGCCTCCAACAGCGAGCCTCCAACCGAATGGCCTTGTGCCGCGAGGAACGTGAAGCACATGCCACCACCGATCAATACCGTGTCGGCAACTTCTAACAGTGCCTCGATAACGCCGATCTTGTCGCTCACCTTGGCACCGCCGAGAATTGCAACGAACGGCCTTGCGGGCGCATCACGCAGTCCCGTCAAGATCTCAACCTCTTTTGCCAACAAGCGCCCCGCTGCACTGGGCAATGTCTGTGGAGGACCAACAACTGATGCATGCGCTCGATGCACTGCTCCGAACGCGTCGTTCACATAAGCGTCTTGGCCTTCGACAAGCTTGGCAACAAACCCAGGGTCATTGGAAGTCTCACCCGGGTCAAAGCGCAGGTTCTCCAACAACTCAACACCAGGCGCCAACTCAGCCAGGCGCTCACGGACCGGGTCGAGTGAATACTTGGGGTCGGGTGCGCCCTTGGGCCTTCCGAGGTGTGTGCACGCAGTGATCACCGCTCCCTGAGCTTGTAGCCAATTGATAGTTGGCATTGCCGCACGTATGCGCAGGTCATCGGTTATCTCTCCGTCCCTAATGGGCACGTTGAAATCTGCACGCAACAACACACGCTTGCCGTCTAGGGGCAACAGGTCTTCGAGTTGGGGAAGCTTCACGAGAAAAGGCCGGCTTACTTGTTTGCAGCGCCGACGATGAGGGCCAAGTCGACAAGACGGTTTGAATAGCCCCACTCGTTGTCATACCAGCCCAACACCTTGACCATATTTCCCATGGCCATGGTCAACTTCGCGTCGAATGTGCAAGAGGCGGGCGAGCCAACGATGTCAGAAGAGACAATCGGATCTTCGGTATAGACAAGCACCTTCGAAAGCGGACCATTCGTTGCCGCCGCCTTGAAAGCCTCGTTGATCTCATCGATCGTGACGTCGCGACCGAGCAGTCCGGTGAAGTCAGTGATCGAACCATCTTGTACAGGCACTCGAAGGGCGGTTCCGTCGAGGCGACCTTTCATAGATGCAAGCACGAGACTGGTTGCCCGAGCTGCTCCGGTAGAGCTTGGGACAATATTTGCCGCTGCAGCTCGCCCACGACGAAGATCGGAATGAGCAAGATCAAGAAGGTTTTGATCATTGGTATAAGCGTGGACGGTGGTCATCAAACCCCGCTCGACGCCAAAGGCATCGTCAAGAACTTTGATCATCGGCACGAAGCAGTTTGTGGTACACGATGCGTTCGAAACGATCTTTTGTGATGGGTCAAACGTGTCATCGTTAACCCCGACAACGAAGGTCGCATCGACATTGGTTGCCGGTGCAGAAATGATGACTCGTGGGGCTCCGCCTTCGATGTGGGCCGATGCTTTCTCGCCGTCGGTAAAGATTCCGGTGGACTCGATAACCACATCTACGCCCAGGTCTCCCCAAGGAAGCGCCTTTGGGTCACGCTCGGCGAAGACCTTGAAGGACTTGGAACCAACGCTGATCGAGTCATCTGTTGCAGACACTTCTCCGTTGAGACGGCCATGGGTCGAGTCATACTTCAATAAATGAGCATTGGTCGACGGCGATGTGAGGTCGTTTACCGCCACCAACTCGACATCTGCCCCACTGGCCGCTGCCGCCCGATAGAAATTGCGGCCGATGCGGCCAAAGCCATTGATACCCACGCGTACAGTCATGGTGTCCCTCACAAAGTTTGTTTTAGGCGGCCGATCCGCCCCTTGTTCTCAGAGCCTATCCGACAGCTCGGCCAGAGCTTTTGCCAGCAGATCCGGATCGTGGGCAAGGCCATTAGAGCGGGCCAATTCACGTTCGACAATCGCAATGTCAGGGTTGCCAATCTCGATAGATCTTGGGTCGCACAAAACGACATCTGGGGTCACGCCATGGGCATTGAGCGCTCGAACGTGAGCCGCAACATCGAAGCCCAATGTCTCAGGGTCTTGGGGTTGGAGATTGCACACATAAACACGTTGCGCAGAAGTAGCCGCGAGAGCAGAGTTGATCTCGGGGGCAATGGCCGCTGCCAAGACACTGGTGAACAACGAACCTGGCCCAATCACAACCTGGTCGGCATTTCTTATCGCCTCGATCGCCTCGACTGGAGAAGCTGCATCAGCGGGAACGAGCGACACGGTTGTGATGTCATCAGAACGGCCAACGTTTACCTGGCCTTCTATCTCGCCTCCGCTGCCTGCCGTGGCCTTGAGTACGACTGGGCTAAGTGTGGCTGGCAATACGGCACCAACCGCTCCGACCAGGCGAGCGATCTCTTTAAGCGCAGATGTGAAGTCGTTAGTCGTCCCCGTCAATCCGGCGATCATGAGATTTCCGAGTGGATGACCCTTTAATTCACCGGCGTCAAAGCGATACTCGAGGGCCTTGGTCCAGATTGAACTCGGGTCACCAAGCGCGATTAGGCATTTACGTATATCACCAGGGGCTGGGATACCTAACTCATCGCGCAAGCGCCCGCTCGATCCGCCATCGTCGGCAACCGACACAATCGCCGTCACCTGCGAGCCATATTTACGAATAGCCCGAAGCGAAGCTGCCAGACCATGGCCGCCGCCGATGGCCACTACACGTTTAGGTGAAGACGTCATTTAGTCACGTCGCGATGTTGCACTCGGGGATCAAAACCTCGACGCCTCAAGTTGATGGCAACCTCCTCGGCAATCGCTACCGAGCGGTGACGCCCTCCGGTGCAGCCAAACGCAACAGTCAGATACGACTTTCCCTCTTTGATATACGCGGGCATCAGCAGGTCAAACAATTGATCAATTCGATCAAGAAAGCTGCTTGCCTCTGGTTGGCCCAACACATATGCCCGAACATCAGGGTCGAGACCGGTATGTGGTCTCAGCTCTTCGACCCAGTGGGGATTCGGAAGAAAGCGACAGTCGAGCACGATATCGACGTCGAGAGGCAGGCCATGTTTGTAGCCGAACGACATGACGGTCGTCGCCATTCCCGATGAATGTGACTCTTCGCCAAAGAGCTCTACCAAACGAGCGCGTAGTTCGTGAACATTGAAGGTGCCCGTGTCTACGACAACATCTGCCTCGGCCTTTACCGGCTCAAGAACTTCTCGTTCTCTTGCGATTGTTGCGCCAACCCCGTCGCCATCGGCCAATGGATGGCGACGGCGAGTGTCTTCATAACGACGTATCAAAACTTCATCGGCCGCTTCGAGAAAAAGCACTCGAACCCGCTCGGCCGTTGCCCGCAAGTTCGCCAACCCCTCAGTCACCTCGTCAATCTCGGCCTTCGAACCAACCACTAAAGCAACTCGCTCAATGCGTGACCCTGGCGACTGGGCAAGCTCAGCCACTTTGTCGATCAATGCCGGTGGAAGGTTGTCAATCACGAACCAGCCCAAGTCTTCCAAGACATTGGCGGCCTGACTACGTCCCGCCCCCGAAAGCCCGGCGATCACAACAAATTCACTCATTGCCCATCAGCCTACGGCCTACACGGCTATGAACGGGGTTGTTTTTCAGCGGACAGAAAGAGGAGGCGGGGAATGGTAGATGCGTCGGCATATTCCTGCGCTCGGGCCAAGAAACCTGGAGGAGGTGTTGGTTCGACCATGCGGCGAATGATGAGATCGACTGAAGACATGGCATTTACATATCTCGACAGTGGGCGGTGAATGAAGGGAATAAATACATCCTTTTCGACCTCTTCAATGCTGTGGTCCTCGACTAGGTAGGGACCGATTCTCCAATACTGTTCAGGTGGGTCAAGGGTTTGGTCGTCTATCCAGCCACTGTTAGGAGCTTGTAATAAAGGGTGATTCAAGAAAAAGAGGAATCGTCCACCGGGCTTTAACACTCGAGAGACTTCTTCGATCGCCACATCGACAGCTTCGATATGTTCGAAAACCAGACATGCCACAACCGCGTCAAAGTGCTCGTCTGGAAATGGCAAAGCTGCAGCCTCAGAACGCACATAAATAGGGCCTCCCGCTCGCTTTACCGCAACCGCAACCTGGGCCCAGGTCGGATCGACGCCAACCACACGAGTTGCCCCCAATCGTGAAGCCAAGCGTGCAACCTGACCCTCGCCTGTTCCGACATCCAACACATCAGCCATGCCCTCAAGGTGCTCGGCGGCCAGGGGAAGAATCTGTTCTTCGTATTCAGGGTCTACACCGTCGGTGAAACCGTCCTGCCACCAACCGGCATGCGATTCCCACAAGTCATCTGGCTGATCTGACTGATCTGACTGATCTGGCATTACCCCTCGTTCTCTGGTTGATGTGCCTTGTTCCAAACAGCTTCAGCCACTGTGTCCGGCAGCCATGAGAG
>CAYGGL010000135.1:0-4743 GCA_964349215.1 uncultured Acidimicrobiaceae bacterium
TGGTACACCTGATCGTCCGTTTCAACTTGAAGCAGCTTTACGTCGTGGCATCTCTATCGAGAGGCTTTATGAGACAACCCGTGTGGATCCTTGGTTTCTTGATCAGATCGCCATGATTGTTGAAGAGCGTGGCCATATGAGCGCTGTTGGTTTCGAGTCAATGACCAAACAAGATTGGCGTCGGGCCAAGCGACTCGGCTTTTCCGATGCTCAGTTGGCTTGGTTGTGGTCAAGACCCGAAGCCCCACTCAGTGCCGGCGAAGTAAGGCAGCGCCGAACATCTATGGGCATTGTGCCCGTGTTCAAAACGGTTGACACATGCGCTGGTGAGTTTGAGGCGCATACGCCATATCACTATTCCACCTATGAAGACACTGACGAAGTGGTTGAAAGTGCTCGGCCCAAGGTGGTGATATTGGGTTCTGGTCCCAATCGCATTGGCCAAGGTATCGAATTCGACTACTGCTGTGTTCATGCGAGTTTTGCACTTCGCGATGCGGGTTATGAGACCGTCATGGTCAATTGCAACCCAGAAACTGTCTCGACCGACTACGACACTTCTGACCGTTTGTACTTCGAACCGCTTACCGAAGAAGACGTGTTAAATGTCATCGATCGCGAGTCACGCTTTGGTGAGTTTGTCGGAGTAGTGGTTTCGCTCGGTGGCCAAACCCCTCTAAAGCTCGCAGGCTTGTTGCCTGAACATCTTGTTCTGGGAACCTCCGCTCGTTCAATCGATTTGGCAGAAGACCGAGAGCGCTGGAACTCGTTGTGCGCTCAGCTTGAAATTCCCCAACCGGCCGGAGGCACTGCCACAACTATCGAAGAAGCGCTGGCAATAACAGCCCACATTGGTTACCCGGCCCTTGTGCGTCCGAGCTATGTGCTCGGCGGAAGAGCAATGACGATTGTCTATGACGATGACAACTTGCGTTTGGCCATGGAGGAACTCAGCGGTTTTGGTTCACTTGGCAAAGAGGGCGGACTATCGGCTGAGCGCCCAGTTCTAGTTGACCGATTCTTAGAAGATGCCACCGAAGTCGACGTAGATGCTGTTCGTGATGCAACCGGTGAAGTGTTGATAGGTGGCGTTATGGAACATGTAGAAGAGGCAGGGGTTCACTCGGGCGATAGCGCTTGTGCCATTCCGCCTCCCACCTTGCCAACTTCAGTGGTGGCTGTCATTGAGCGCCATACCCGAGCTATTGCAGAGGCCCTCGATGTGGTGGGACTGATAAACGTGCAGTTTGCAGTGCGTGATGGTCAGGTATTTGTGATCGAGGCAAACCCTCGAGCGAGTCGTACGGTTCCATTTGTGGCCAAGGCCACCGGAGTCCCCTTGGTAAAGGTTGCGGCAAGGGTCATGGTCGGTGCCACATTGGCACAGCTTCGCGAAGAGGGCCTGTTGTGTCCTCCAATTACAACTGGCCATGTTGCTGTCAAAGAAGCCGTTCTTCCATTCAGCCGTTTCCCGGAATCTGACACTGTGCTTGGACCAGAAATGCGCTCTACCGGAGAAGTAATGGGAATCGATCGGACCTTTGGTCTCGCATTTGCGAAAAGCCAAATGGCCGCAGGCGGTCGCCTTCCTGAAGATGGATCAATCTTCTTGTCACTTGCCGATCGTGACAAGGCGACGGGTTTGGTTATGGCACGACGTTTCGCCGAGCTTGGTTTGCGAATTGCTGCAACGGCTGGAACGGCGGCCTATCTCCAAGAACATGGTGTTGCGGTCGATACGGTTGTTTCAAAGCTCACTGATGGCAATTCAAACGTGCCTACTGCGGTCGAGCTATTGGCTGATAACAAGATCAATCTCGTGATCAATACTCCACGAGGCAGTGGTCCTCGTTCTGATGGTTATGACATTCGTACGGCGGCAGGACTATATGGAGTGCCGTGTTTGACGACCGTCGCCGCCGGTCTTGCAGCTGCGCATGGTATTGCCGATTGGGCAGAACTGGGACTTGAGGTTCGCAGCCTGCAAGAACATCATCAAGCCGGCAGGGGAGAACAACTAGAGCTTGGCAATGGGTAACCGTTTCGATGGGTAAACATTTCGAGGTTGATCTGACCACGACAGTTGGTTCTCTCGTATTTGATAATCCGGTAATGACCGCTTCGGGAACTGCGGGCCATGGTATAGAGCTGGCTCCTTATTTCGATCTGGCCTCTATCGGTGCAGTTGTGGTCAAGTCGCTCAGCGCTGAACCTTGGTTGGGCAACCCTGCTCCTCGGGTTCACGAGACTCCTGCCGGAATGCTCAACAGTGTCGGACTTCAAGGGCCAGGTATCGAGGCTTGGATGTCAGATAGCTTGCCGGCCTTGGTTGAGACCGGCGCAAAGGTTGTGGTCAGCATCTGGGGTTCGACGGTCGAAGACTACGCAAAGGCAGCGACCATGTTGGCTGAAGCTCCTCGTGAAGTTGTCGCTGTTGAGGTAAACGTCAGTTGTCCAAACGTTGAAGATCGCAGACGCATGTTTGCGCATTCTCCGACGGCCACCGAAGAGGCTTTGTCTGCAACCGCTGGTTGTGGGCGTCCACGTTGGGCAAAGCTCAGCCCAAACGTTGGTGACTTGGTGCCGATCGCGCAAGCAGCCAAACGTGGAGGCGCTCAAGCTGTGACGCTTATCAACACTGTTATGGCTATGGCAATTGACTCTAAGACTCGCAAGTATCGACTTGGCTCAGGTGCAACGGGTGGAGGTTTGTCAGGCGCAGCTATTCGTCCGGTTGCAGTGAGAGCTGTTCATGACGTCTATGCGGCATTGCCTGATTTACCAATTATCGGTGTAGGCGGTGTGGCCTCGGCAGATGACGCCGTTGAGTTGATGTTGGCCGGGGCATCTGCGATTCAAGTCGGAACGGCAAGCTTTGCCAACCCTCGAGCATGTAGTCATGTGCTTGATGGGTTGAGTAAATGGTGTCACCGACAAGGCGTAGTTTCTTTACGCGAGATCATTGGTTCGACTCACCGAGGTGAGACAAATGAGAGGCGAGACGAATGAGTAGCGATTCGTCGGAGTTCAGGTCACGCTTAGCACTGGCACTCGACATGGATGATCTCGGTGTCGCAGAAAAGTTGGCTCGTGAATTGCAGCCTTACTTTGGCGTGGCGAAGGTCGGCCTCGAGTTGTTTACTGCGGTTGGTCCAAAATCGATCACTACATTTTCTGATATTGGATATGACGTCTTCTTAGATCTGAAGCTCCACGACATACCCACCACAGTTGCAAAAGCTGCACGGGTGGCAGGTGCATTCGGGGTTCGCTTTTTGACCATGCACACTGCGGGTGGAACAGAAATGCTGAGCGCGGGAGTCGATGGTTTTCATGCCGGTGCCGCCGATGCCGGACTGTCGATGCCGATTGCTCTTGGAGTAACAGTGCTTACAAGTGCTTCTGATGTGAGCGCTTCGTTGCTAAGCGAACGCGTTGGCATCGCTTTAGATGCGGGTTGCGATGGACTGGTTTGCGCCGGAACTGATCTTCCAACCGTCCGAACGCAAGCTCCCGATCAGGTTCTCGTGGTCCCAGGCACCCGCATGCCAGATGGTGATACCCACGACCAGGCCCGCTCCACCACCCCCGCTGCCGCACTCAAAGCAGGCGCTGACCTATTAGTAATAGGCCGAATGGTCACCCACGCGTCAGATCCAAACGAAGCAACCCAAGCCCTTATTGCGAACCTTGTGGATAAGGGCGGTCCCGCGGAGCCACCCGGATTCCGCTCGACGCCTAATCATGGCTGAATTCCTTGGGAGGTTTCGTGCTCACCATCGGGTGGATCTCCCATGTGAAGTTGATCCACAAACTACGATCTCCCGCGTGGCCGAGGACCGCATCCATCGCCTGGCGGGCACCATCCGAGACCACTTCATCCCATGGTCTGCGAGTATTGATGCTGTATTGACTCCATCCGAGGATCTTAGGGTGCCCGTCGTTCTCGATCTGCCATAGCTCGACGCCGAGAATTGCGCGTGATAACGACGAGAGCGCTTCGATCACCTCAAGCGATCGCTCAGCTGGCCAGCAAAAATCCTCACCGACTCGACGAGCAGACGAGAGCAGGACGTCGATGGCTGTTGTAGGCATGCCATCTCAATCTACTCGTTCGAGGTGAGATCCCGTAGCTTGTATTCAACACTCATGCGGTCAACGAATGCCCGCCACCTCTGCTCGATGGCCTCGACCCCCGCAGCCTCGTCCGGAGCAGTCGGCATGAACCGCACCAGTCCTTGGATCTCATCGGGATAGTCGAAATCGGCATAGAGCATCTCGATTACCATGAGCGGGTCACTGAAGTCCTGTCGTCGTTCGAGTAGCCAAGCAAGTGCGAGGAAGAGCCAGAGGCGCGCCCGCTGCTCGGCTGGCTCATCCACGATCTCCAGGTCAGCGATCAGCTCATCGACACGATCGAGATCATCGGACAGAAGGAGCGCCAACTCTTCCTCGGAGCGGCTTAGCGGCAGGTCTGCCTTGTACTTCGCTAGGGCCACCGCTATGACGTCGAATCGCGTCAACCATCCCTCACGGAACCCGTACGCGAGTTCTGCTCCGGTGGGCATGGCCCGCACCACAACGAACTCTGCGGGAATGTTGAACCGGATCAGCGCATGCTCATCGCTCATGGTTTGATTGGGATTCCGTTGATAGAGCCGCCTTTCACGAACATCTGGTGCGTGAGGTTTCCGGCGGAATCCACAATCCACTCGAAGCGGCCGGCAACTCCGTTCAATTTGC
>CAYGGL010000136.1:0-4722 GCA_964349215.1 uncultured Acidimicrobiaceae bacterium
GGGTAGCCATTCCCAATGGAGCTGACCTTTCTAAAATCGATTTTATCAATGGAATAGAACGTTCGTCGCGCCGTGAACGTTGGGTGGATGCACTTCATAGATTGAATCCAAAGATTACTCAGCGTCGGGTTGCTCTATTTGTTGGGAGTTATCATCCACCCAATATCGAGGCCGCTGAACATATAGTCCGGTTTGCTTCTGAGCTTGACGATGTTTTGTTCATCTTGGCCGGTGGCCACAGCGAAGCATTCAAAAAATGGTGGCTGCCCGAGAATGTCGTTCTGCAAGGAGCTGTATCTAACCAAGAGTTGAGCACGCTATTGAGCGTTGCGGATGTTTCGTTGGCTCCGATAATGACGGGGTCAGGAACGAACCTCAAGCTTGCAGAAGCCTTTGCTGCCGGCCTCCCAGTGGTGTCTACCGAGATTGGTGCCAGAGGATATGACGTTTCGCATGGGCGTGAGCTACTCATAGCTTCGCTGGAATTATTTACCAAGGCAATCCAAGATGTATTAGATGACCCTGTTGCTGCTGGTAAAAGAGCGGAGATGGCCTATCAGTTGGTAAGTACGTCATTTGACTGGCAAGTACTCGCTGAGAAGTATCGAGAATTCTTGTCACAATTGATCGAAAGATGTTCTTGACCCTTCTCGGCCGGCGCTTAAGACTGGGTTAACCTCACGAGCATGGCTTTGAGATTTGTGATTATCGGTGGTGGTCCGGCTGGGCATATGGCGGCAAGCCATGCGGCACGGTTGGGGGCTGAGGTGACACTTATAGAGCGTGATGTTGTAGGTGGGGCGGCGCATCTGTGGGATTGCATTCCTTCAAAGGCGATGATTGCGACAGGCGGGGCAATGGCGCTTACCCGTCGAGCTGTTGGAATGGGCCTTGAACCGCTTGAAGCCAGTATCGACTTTGAGGCGCTAAAAGCAAGGATCGCGTCTATCGAAGAACGTTTGAATCGATCGGCAGTCACCCTTTTGGAAAGCCAAGGTGTCCGCATCATCAGGGGCACTGGCCGCTTCAACGGGCCAAACGATCTCATTGCCGATACCGCCGAGGGACCAGTCGAGCTGGTCGCAGATGCAGTACTGCTATCAACGGGAAGTCGTCCCCGTATTCCTGATTGGGCTGAAATAGACGGCGAAAGGGTCTTGACTACTCGCCAGTCTTACCCGCCCCCCGAACTTCCCGAACACCTTATTGTTGTGGGCTCTGGCGTCACTGGTGTTGAGTTTGGGCACATGTTTTCGGCGTTTGGTTGTCGGGTCACACTGATTGTCAGCCGCCAACAAGTTCTTCCACAAAAAGATCCTGAGGTCGCAGCCGCCCTTGAGGCTGATTTCCTCGGTCGAGGGGTCACCTTGCTTAAAGGGGCACGCGCAACGGGCATTGATCGTGATGCAGATAGCGTCGTGGTTCATTGCGATGACGGTCGTACTGTCAAAGGGACCCACGTAATTCTCGCAATTGGCTCTATTCCCAACTCGGAGGGTTTGGGTCTTGATTTGGCCGGAGTGGAAACCGACGGCGGTGGATATATCCCTATAAACCAGCATTGTGTTTCTAATGTCGCCCATATCTATGCAGCAGGAGACCTATCCGGCAAGCTCCCGCTCTCATCTGTGGCTTCAATGCAGGGACGCAAAGTTGCCGAACATGTGATGGGTCTTCATACCCGTGAGCATCGCCATCTTGACTACGAAAAAGCAGCTTCAGCGATCTTTACCGAGCCCGAGATTGCAGACGTGGGTCTGGCAGAGGCCGACGCGTTTTCATCCGGACGAAAGATTCGCGTCACCAAGGTTCCGTTTTCGGCTTCGGCAAAAGCACTCATAGATGGCGACGCTCGGGGATTTGTCAAGATCATTTCAGACCCCGCAACAGGCGTGGTGTTGGGTGGATCAATTGTTGGACGCAACGCTGCGGAACTTATCTCTGTGATCGCCCTCGCTGTAACTGCCGGTTTGAGGGTGACCGACATTGTAGAAAGCCTTCTCGTTCACCCTGCGCTTGCCGAGGCTTTGTCCGAAGCTTCCGAGTAGTTTTCGAATAGTAAATGGCGAGCCCTAGGAAATAACTACCAAGATGTCGCCACCGCCGACGGTTTGGCCCGTTTCGACCTTTATTTCTGAAACGGTTCCGGTCTTGTCGGCCTCTATCTGGTTCTCCATCTTCATGGCTTCAAGGACACAGACCGCCTGACCGGCCTCGACGGCGTCTCCAACTTGCACCAATATCTTGACGATCGTCCCCTGCATCGGAGCAGCCACTTGACCTGCACCGGCCCCGCCGCCGGAAGCACTTACGTTTGTAGATCCAGGGCGTGGTCTGCGCCTCGCTCCGCCCCCGGCAACAGAAGATATGACTTGTCCTTCGGGTACCCACATGGCGACTTTGAAACGACGCCCGTCTACTTCGACATCGCCGTCTCGGCGAACTCGGGGTTCTGACTCTTCTTCGGTTTCTACGGCAGCTGACGATGGTGATTCGATGCTCGAAAGGTCGAGCTTGTCTTCGATCCACTTGGTTGAGTGAACGGCAGAGGCAAAATCAGGGTGCCCAAGAATTAGTTTGTGAGCGGGGATAGTGGTGGCGACCCCTTGAATCTGCAATTCGTCTAGCGAACGCAACATGCGAGCAATGGCCTGGTCGCGATCAGGCGCCCAAACCACGAGCTTGCCCATCAGGTTGTCGTAATGCTGGCTGAGGGTGTCGCCGGCCTCGTATCCGCTATCTAGGCGAGTCCAAGGTCCATTAGGAACTGCCATTTTTGTGATCTTGCCCGGCGAGGGAAGGAATCGTCCACCAGCTGGATCTTCTGCATTTATCCGGCATTCGATGCTGTGGCCCCGGCGCTCAATATCGGCCTGGGTAAAGCTAAGTGGTTCACCAGAAGCTATGCGGATCTGTTCGGCGACCAAGTCAAGACCGCTGACCATTTCGGTCACCGGATGTTCCACTTGAAGACGCGTGTTCATTTCAAGAAAGAAGAAACGACCATCTTCGTAAAGAAACTCCACGGTTCCGGCATTTACATAATTACAGGCCTTGGCCACTCGCACAGCGGCCTCACCCATGGCCTGTCGTATGTCGTCTGGAAAGTTTGGCGCTGGGCTCTCTTCGACCAACTTTTGGTGACGACGCTGAGCCGAGCAGTCACGTTCACCTATCCAGACAACATTCCCGTGTGTGTCTGCCAAGATCTGCATCTCAATGTGACGAGGCCAGGTCAAATAACGCTCTAAATAAACTTCATCTCGCCCGAAATAGGCCTTGGCCTCACGTTGTGCAGACTCCAACGCTTCGCCGGCCAATTCAGCATTTGGCACAACCTTCATGCCTCGTCCGCCGCCTCCATATGCGGCTTTGATTGCCACTGGCCAGCCATGGGTGTCGCCAAATTCCACTACTTCTTTTACAGACTTGAGTGCCTCGGACGTTCCTGGAACGCCGGGTACTTTGGCCTTGGTCGCTGCAATGCGAGAGCTGATCTTGTCGCCCATTACCTCGATGGCCTCTGGAGGGGGACCGATAAATGTGACGCCTTCAGCGGCAATGGCCCGCGCAAAGTCGGTGTTCTCTGAGAAGAAGCCGTATCCAGGGTGAACGGCGTCAGCTCCAGAAGTGCGGATTATGTTGAGAATCGCCTCAGTGTTCAAGTAGCTCTCGGCAGAAGTCTGTCCACCAAGTGCATAGGCCTCATCGGCGAGTCGCACGTGGAGTGAATCACGATCAAGTTCTGAGTAGACCGCAACTGTGGCGATACCCATTTCGCGACAAGTACGGATAACTCGCACAGCGATCTCACCCCGGTTTGCGATGAGTACTTTGGTGATCGACATACCACTCCGTTTCTTCATAAAGAACGCAACTAACCCGCTCAGCACAACAGCGGTTAGATCAGGTTAGTAGGAGCGCTGCCAGGACGAAGACCCCGAGCTGAATAGTAGGTGTAGGGCGTTGACGTGGCATCTATGTCTATGGTTGGGATTATGGACAGTTGGGAGACAATCGACGTTGCTGGGCTGGCTCGATTTACCGATATACGTCGAGTCACTGAGACCGATTCGACAAATACCCAGCTTGTGGCTTTGGCAAAGGCAGGTGCCCCTGAGGGAATTGTCCTGATGGCCGATCACCAGAGGGCAGGAAAGGGTCGTCTTGGCAGGGTGTGGCAAGCACAGCCCGGAGCATCTCTGCTTGTATCTGTATTGGTCCGGCCCTCTGTGGCGCCAGAACGTGCCCATCTGGTTACCATCGCTGCGGCATTGGCGGCGGTTGATGCCTGCTCAGAGGTCGCGGGCATCCGTCCTTTACTTAAATGGCCCAATGACCTTGTTATAGAAACTTCAGCAAGTGGTCAGGTGCGCAAACTCGCCGGGTTGTTGTCTGAGTCAGTCATCGAAGACGGAAAGCTAACTGCGCTGATTATTGGCATGGGTCTCAATGTGAATTGGCCCGAGGTCCCCGATGAGCTGGCAGATATTGCGGTTGCTCTCAATCACTTGAGCGATGTGAATGTCGAGCGTGTCGAGTTGTTGGGGAAGTGGCTGTTGCATTTCGAAGACCAGTACAGCGCCCTCACCGGTGGCGATAAATCACGAGAGCAAGAACTGCTAGATCGTTACCGACAGGCTTGTTTCACATTGGGTCAAAACGTTCGAGTTGAGCTTTCAGATGGAAGTGTTGAGGGTCGCGCAATTGATATAGACGATG
>CAYGGL010000137.1:0-4661 GCA_964349215.1 uncultured Acidimicrobiaceae bacterium
TTGATAATCAGCGGACGTTTGGCTGACGCCGCTCAGCTTTACTACAAGTTCGCCAGTTTGGCCCGAGGTCTTGAGCGCGATGTCGATTATGACGTCGATGAAGAGAAACGCCACGTAGCGCCGCTCGACTCGGGTATTGCAAAGGTAGAAAAGGCGTTAGGGGTAGAGAACCTTTATGACGAGCTTTCGCAAAACCTCGTCCACCAATTACAAGCGGCACTGCGTGCGAAAGAGCTTTATAAGCGCGACCGCGATTATCTGATTGCCGACGGCGAGATAAAGATCGTTGACGAATTTACGGGCCGCATTTTGGAAGGCCGTCGATGGTCAGAGGGACTTCACCAAGCAGTTGAGGCAAAAGAGGGCGTCAAGATCAAAGAAGAGAACCAGACGCTGGCCACCATCACTTTGCAGAACTACTTTCGACTGTACGACAAGCTCTCTGGAATGACCGGAACCGCCCAAACTGAGGCAGCTGAGTTTTCAAGCACATACAACCTTGCGGTTGTACCAATTCCCACCAACAGGCCTCCCGCTCGTATTGATCAAGGCGATCTGATCTATTCGAATGAGGCTGCGAAGTTCAACGCGGTAGTAGAAGATATTGCCGAGCATCATGATCGTGGACAACCAGTTCTCGTTGGTACCGTCTCGGTTGAAAAGTCTGAGCAACTTTCTCAGCTGTTGGTCCGTAGAGGTATCGCACATGAGGTATTGAACGCCAAGCAACATATGCGTGAGGCAGAGATCGTCCTTCAGGCCGGTCGCCTTGGCGCCGTGACGGTTGCTACGAACATGGCCGGTCGAGGTGTTGACATTCTTTTGGGTGGCAACCCAGAAGGTATGGCCGCACGTGAAGTTGCAGCGCAAGGTCTTGATCTTGAAACCGATGAGGGACAAGCCCTATACGCCAAATTGCTCGACAAATTTCAACAGGAGTGCAAGGCAGAGGGTGACAAGGTTCGTGAACTTGGCGGACTTTATGTTCTTGGCACCGAGCGACATGAAAGCAGACGAATTGATAACCAGCTAAGAGGGCGCTCTGGGCGACAAGGCGATCCGGGAGAAAGTCGTTTCTATCTTTCCCTCGAAGACGAACTTATGCGTCTGTTCGCAACTGGCGCCATGAGTTGGGTAATGAGCAAGAGCGGACTTGACGATCTTCCCATCGAGGCCAAGATGGTCAATCGTGCTATAGAACGGGCACAAAGCACAGTAGAAGCTCGTAATGCCGAGATTCGTAAGAACGTTCTGAAATATGACGAGGTAATGAACGAACAGCGCAAAGTCATTTACAAGCTCCGCAACAAGGTGCTTGAAGGCGGCGATCTGCGCGATGAAACCATTGCTGGTCTCGAAACAACGCTCGAAGCTGTTGTTCGCAATGCGTGTGTTTCAGACTTGCCGGAAGACTGGGATTTGGAAGGCTTGATTACGGAAGTCCGTGAGTATTTCCCAACACGTTTTACAATTGAAGACTTTGCGGAAACTGGCGATATCAACACAGTTATTGAGGCTTTCACTGCTGAGGCAGTCGAACAATTTGAGCAGCGAGAAGCCACTATCGGCGCTGAAAATATGCGTGATATAGAACGCCAAGTAATGCTGCACGTGATAGATACGAATTGGCGTGAACATTTGTATGACATGGATTATCTGCAAGAGGGAATTCACCTTCGCGCGATGGGTCAGAAAGATCCATTAGTTGAATGGCAAAGCGAAGGTTTCTCGATGTTCGCTTCAATGATGGATGTCATAACTGACTCATATATCAAATATGTGATGCATCTTGAGGCGGCACCCGCCGAAGAGCCCGTTGAAGAAATCAGCGGATTGTCCTACAGCGCACCCGAAGATCCGGTCCAGGGATCAAGTGCAATAATGGCAGCAGCGATCGTTGAAGCAGAGGCAACCGGAGAGTCCCTTCCCGAGTCTGGCCAAATTGTCGAAGATGAACCTGTAAACGTTCCTCGTGTGAAGTCTGCTGAAGAAAAGGTTGGACGTAACGACCCTTGCTGGTGTGGGAGTGGCAAAAAGTTCAAACTTTGTCACGGCAACTGACGTGAAAGATTTCACCGAAGACATCATCGGACTTCAAAAGCGTGTTACAGAAGCAGAGCAGTACCTGCGTATTGCCGATCAACGGATTCGCCTAGTCGAGCTGGAAGAGGCGGCATCTCGCCCCGATCTCTGGGACGATCAAGAGGAAGCTCGCCGGGTGACCTCGGCACTCTCGAATGTGCGTGACGACGTAGTGCTAATTGATGGAATGCTCTTTGAATTGGGCGATATCGAAACTCTTTACGAAATGGCTCGTGAAGAAGGCGATGAATCGTTGGAGAGTGAGATTTCACAAGGCATCACTTCTCTCGCCGCTCGACTTGATGCACTAGAGCTTCGTTCACTTTTCTCCGGTGAACATGATGAGTCTGATGCAATTTGTGAAATTCATGGCGGTGAAGGAGGTACTGACGCCCAGGATTGGGCCGAGATGATGTTGCGTATGTATCTGCGTTGGGCAGAGACAAAAGGCTATGGAACCGAGATTGATGAGGTATCGGCTGGTAAAGAGGCCGGCCTCCTCTCTGCCACCTTCATAGTCAAGGGACGATTTGCGTATGGGTGGCTCCGTGGCGAACAAGGCGTGCATCGGTTGGTGCGTATTTCTCCATTCGACGCAGCTTCGAGACGCCAGACTAGTTTTGCATCCTTGGACGTGACACCTTTTATCGAAGACGCCTCAGGAGAGGTGGAGATCGATGAGAAGGATCTTCGAATCGATACATACCGATCGTCGGGAGCCGGTGGTCAACATGTGAACGTTACTGACTCCGCTGTTCGAATTACGCATAACCCTTCGGGCATAGTGGTTTCTTGTCAGAACGAGCGCAGCCAACATCAGAACAAGGCCAGGGCAATGCAGATTTTGGCGGCAAAGCTTGTTGATCGCCAGCGTGCTCAACGTCGTGCGGAGATGGAAGCAATTTCAGGTAGCGCTTCTCAGGCCGCCATGGGTAATCAGATCCGCTCGTATGTACAGGCCCCCTATCAATTAGTGAAGGACCTTCGCACCAGTCATGAGACAGGCAATGTTGAGGGAGTCCTTGACGGACAACTCGATGAGTTTATGGAAGCTTTTTTACGTTGGGAGAGAGGCAAGATGGACGATCAACGATGAGGGCCGAATCGCATTTGCAGGGATTTGATCAAAGCGTTGAGGAAAAAGTAGAAGAAGAGCGCCTTGACGAAATAGCTCGACTTTTACGGCCGGTTCGTGCAGTCGCTGCGGTGTTGGCTGTATTTCGTTACCTCATTTACATACCGCCAAATGGCAAAGAATTGCCTTTCAGCCCCGTGTTGGCGGGGATTCTTTTAGCTGCGGTATTGCTGGCGGCAAACTTCATTTCGCTCGCCGGAAGCCGACGAGGTCGAAAGGCCTTGTTGCGAAGCTCGGTGGCTGAGTTGGTAATCGACAGTGCCGTAGTTCTAGCGGCACTTGCGCTGACTAGTTATGAAGGACGCAATCCTGGATACGCCTTGTTGATGATCCCTATCTTCGAAGCTTCTGCTCGCTTTGGTTTACGGGCGGCTGCTGCTACCTGGCTGATTACCGGCGCAGGTTACGCAGCCATTTCCTCAATCATGGCTGATATAACAAATAGGTCTGCTGAACCTGGGGTCTTGTCTTATCAGCTGGCGGCCATTTTTATTGTTGTGGTCATGACAGGTTTGTTGGGTGATTTGACAGCTCGCCAATTAAATCGAGCCAAGCGCCAAGCCATCTTTGCAGATCGCCGATCTGATCTATTGAAGATTGCTGCTGAGTCATCGAGGGCTATGGCAACACTTCAAACAGGTCAAGTAGAAGATGCGATACTCGCAGGGGCCATGAAGCTTGGTTTTGAAGCGGTCGACGTTTTCATGGTAGGTGAGTCAGGCAAATGGCAGCTGACTCGCCATATCGGACTACCTAGTTCATATGTACCAGACCCAACATATGCATCGGACCCAAATATCGCCGAGGTGGGCGTGGTTGGTGAAGTGCGAACCAGAGGTCATACCGTAGTCATCGACCATCATCAGGATCGGGAGCCGGTTCTCAAGGAAATTATAGAGACTGGGTTTAATGTCGTGGTCGGAATTCCTATTTGGAGATCAGGAGAGATCATCGGAGTTCTCGGTGTAGGCACAACGGCTTCCCGCCATATTGTGCCTGCAGAAGTTGAGTGTCTAGAGCTCCTGGCAGCACAGGCAGGCGCAGCATTTGAGGCCGTTCGTCATTTGGATGAGACAAGGGGTCTTGAGGACCGTCTCGCTTATGAAGTTTCTCACGATCATCTGACTGGGCTTCCAAATCGTGCGTGGTTCTTGGAGCGCCTTGACGAATCACTCAACAAGGGCATCACCTCGGTCTTGGTGTGCGACATCGATCGTTTTAAGACTATAAATGACAGTCTCGGACACCAGCTTGGCGACGTTTTACTTGACCTTATTGCATCAAGGTTGTTGAGTTTGGTGGGTTCTGGCGGAATGGTTGCTCGTATCGGAGCTGATGAGTTTGCTATCCAACTAAGTGGTACAACTGCCGAGACTGCTCTGGATGTGGCGGGAGCAATATTGGATGGAATGACCGAACCCATCTCTTTGGGACACCAAGAACT
>CAYGGL010000138.1:0-4632 GCA_964349215.1 uncultured Acidimicrobiaceae bacterium
TAACCCAAGAGCAGACGAAAACGGTTCAGGATCTTGGCCTCAGAGCCCATCACGCTCTTAAGTTGCAGGATTACAGTCGAGTCGATTTCCGAATGGATAACGATGGCCAGTTATGGTGTTTGGAAGTGAACTCTCTACCGGGGTTGACTCCAGCCAGTCTTCTCCCACAGTCTGCGGCAGCGGTGGGGATCTCGTTCCCGGAACTCTGTGAACGTATTTGTGAACTCGCAATCAAGCGCCATAGATCCAAGTTCGCGAGAGCAGACTGAAAAGGGAGTGACGGTTCAGCGTTCAGTATTTAAGCTAAGAAGTAAAAGTTGGTCGTGACCTGAGATAATCTCAACCTACGACCTAAAAGTGTAGGTTACACTTCTACACGATTTTCCCTGTGGCGTTCGTTTATTGTGTCCCGCGCACCAGAATACGAGTCAAGAGCATGACAAGTAGATAATTTACAGTGAGATCCACGCAGTTATCGATACTTCTGTTCTGGGTTGCCACCTCACTGAAGGTCCTCACTCCATCAAGCCCCTAAACTGACTCCCTGTTCCGCTGCTCCCGGAACTCCTGTGTCCATCTCGTTGAAAGCGCTGAGCCAGGACTGATGAGTCGATCGATCATGGCAGATTCAACCTTCGACCGGAGATGACAATGAACAAGCAAGTCTTCCTCTTCTCGGGCCTCTGGGACTACACAAAGATCGACAAGAAGAAGTCTGTAGCTGAATTGAATGTTATTCACAACGCGTCGCTGAGACGTGAACTGAGCCAACTTCTGGAGGTCGATGACCTGCGTGGCATCAATGTGACGATCGACGGAAGACCACGCGCACTCTTCCCCAATGTGACCGTCCGCGAGCCTACTTTGGTAAGTACGTCGCTCCGAGGCCTTATCGGCTTGCAATACACGGTGCGTGACATAGATCTCGTCTATTTGATGTCTGGTGAGTTCAGGCCGGAGGAACTCGCTACGGGATTCTCTGGAGAGAGTATCTTTCTCCTGTCGACTTCTTATGTCACCAACTTCCAGGACCTAGATGAAGCCATTCGGAGAATCCGGCGCATCGGCCCTGGTTGCCTAATCGCGGGCGGCTATCTCGCAACTAGGAATCCTGAGCGTACGCTTGACTGCGGTGTGGACGTTGTTTGCGCCGGCGACGCGGAGGAGGCATTACCGCGCTTGCTGCAAACAATTTCGCTTAAGGAGACCTGGGTATCAATACCGAACCTAGTTTTCAAGGATCGCGATTCTTATGTCAAGGGACCGGTTGAAATGGTGGACCTCGACGCCATACCACTGGCGGTTCCTGCAGGAGATCTGAAAGGCTGCGCGATTCCCTATGAGTCAATGCGTGGTTGCCCATATCAGTGCGCGTTCTGTTCTTATCCGCTTGTGTCTCCCACGTGGAGGCGGAAGTCTGCAAGAAAGGTGTTCTCAGACTTCCTAGCCATTCAGGAGCGAGGTGCTAAGACGATCATTGCTCTTGATTCGACATTTACGATTCCCCGGTCCCGATTGCACGAATTTCTAGACCTCTGTATTGCGCACAATATGCGAATTCCGTGGGGGGCATATTCACGTACGCCCGAGTTGAAGGACGAACTGGTGGTCGAAAAGCTTGTTAAGGCTAACTGCAAATGGCTCTCAATTGGATTTGAGACCGGCAGTGACTACATGCTGTTGCAAATGAATAAGAAGACCCGCCTAATGGATTCACAACGGGCACTCGCGAATCTCCGAAGACACAAGTTGGCACCCTGGTCAAATTTTATAGTCGGATTTCCTGGGGAGACGCAAGCTACCGTAAGAGAGACGATCGAGTTCATTTCCCTGAACATATTTGGCTTTTACGGTCTATACGTATTCAACATTCGAGATCGATACATGCCTGCTTTAGAGAACGCTCTCTTCAACGTCGAGTACTCCGAGATTGATGGTGATTGGACGCACTGCACGATGGACAGCGTAACCGCCGTTGAGACGCGGGACAAGGCGTATGCCGAAATAGCAGTCTCTAGTCGAGAGGCGATCAACATCGATGTGTTTCGCGGGACCGGCGTTGAGGCCAACTATTCACCGTGGGATCCAGAATTCCCAATTCTCAAGGACATTGAGCTGCTTGCCGCCTTGCTCATTCTTCCTCAACATTTCGCGTTGGACGTCGCGAAAGAGACTCGGTCTGTTGCACAGAGAATCCGGTTGTTCAAGTCGAACGACTCCGTGGCCCTATATGCATAGGCGGGTCGACGTGGCTGTGATTTCGGGAGGGAGCAGGGACTTCTCCTCATATACCGACGGCCTCGCGTCCGTATTTAAGCCTACGGAAGCCGTCGAGTTCGCTTTCGTTCGGTTCGCAGAGTTGTGCCCCGGCAGTGTATTGCGGCAAAGGGTTCAATATCTGATTGACTACTCATACGGCGTATATGGACAAGTCCATTTAATAGGTCGTCTGTTGGCTATTCCTGTGCTCGGTAATCCCCAGTTTGCAGCAAGCGTCTACAACAAAGTACTGCTGAAAGAGGTTCTGCTGGCTCACCAACTGCACACCCCGCGATACCTGTTGATCAACTCCGCCAACGAGCTATCAGAGAAATGCCTTGAACGATCGGCCGAACTGATTTCGTCTAAGGTGATAGTAAAGCCCGCAAGCGCCGACGCTTTGAGCAAGGGCATCTCTCTTTGGAATGGGGACGCTGGGGAGTTGATGACAGCAGTACGTTTGGCTTTTGAACAAGACTCGAACGTGATCTTGGAGGAATTTATCGAAGGCGAGGAATACTGCGCAGGCTTCATTCCGGTAGGAAGCGGCTGGGAAGTCCTTCCACCCGCCCGCGTGGCCAAGGGCGGACCGATTTTCGATCATGAGATCAAACGCAAGGGGAATTACGAATTCATCTTCGAGCACATGGATGAGCGATTGAAGACCGAGTTGGCGCACATTGCATCGGTAATTTCGCAGCACTTTGGACTGCTCGAGCCATTCTACGTGAACTACTTCCGTCGGCCATCCGGAGAATTGGAGGTTTTTGATTGCGGCTCGAGAGTTGGGCTGTCGGCGCAGAGCTACTTTCCGCTGGCGATGCAACGCGCGCAGAAAGATTGGCGGATTTTTCTTCGTGAGCTCTTTGTGGGATTTATCTGATTCGGCAAGTGCCTCGGCGACCCTACGAATGATTGGGGGGGGGAGTGGACAGACGTTCTAGAAGTTATGAACCAAGGCCATCAAATACGGGCCGTCTTCATGGGCCGGCGCGGGGAACTCTTCCATGCTTGCTCTGACAAAGGGCCAACTAGTCGACTTGGAAGGGCTGTCCGTCCATGCCAATTCCATTACCGCTGCATACGGAACGCTGATCTTTGACGCGTTCCGCATGTACAAGCGAAGAGATGAGCGGTTGTGGCTGTTTCGCCCAGATCGTCACTACGACAGATTTATGTCCGGTCTCGAATATTTTGGCGCGCGAGCCCCATACAGCTACGGTCAATTTTTCGCTGATGTGAGCAAAATAGTCGAAGGAAATAGGGTTGAGGAGGATTGTTATTTTAAAATCATTGCGTCTTGGGGTGAGCCGTCGCGGACTGCATCCCTGTTCTGCCTTCAGGACTATGCGACATCCATATCCCTAATCCCGAACACCACCCTCAGAGTCTTTCCCGACACTGAAGTCAGGTTAATGATCGTCGATAAAAGACGCAATCCGTTTCAACTACCGCCGCATTTGAAGACCTCGGCCAACTATTTCCATTTTAGAGCGTTGATGCCAGCGGCTGTGAGCGCCGGCTTCAATAACTTGCTCTTCACTTCCGAGGCGGGCTATGTCACGGAGACCATCGATTCAGCCATAATCTTTGTAAAGAACGGAAAGTGTATTACGCCATCTCTGTCGACGGGGATTCTTCCTAGTGTGACTCGTGAGTCTGTTATCGAAGTTCTGAGACGATCGATGAGAGTAATGGTTGACGAGCGTGATGTCTTGAGAATAGAGGCAGAAGAAGCCGACGAGGCGTTCGTGTGCAACTCCGCCTACGTTGTTCGATCGGTGGCCCAGGTGAATCACCGGAAGCTTCGAGTAAGAGGTGAAATATGCAGCGAACTGTGCGTCGTTCTCGACAGGCTTCTCAGGGCTGATGTTTCAGGGTACGAGTCGTTCTTTCAACCACTTTTCGGGGACTCACATGCTTCGCGATGACGACGAAGATAGATTTCTGATTCGCCAGTTAGAGGAGCGATTCGATAAACAGAAGCAGGCGCTCGACACACTGTTGAGCTACGCCGCTGAAGGGATCTTGTGTGACCTCGGCTGCGGTAGCGGCCTGGCGCTCAAGTATCTGGCCAGCAAGAGTCGATTGAGACTTGTGGGCGTCGATCTTTCACAAACCATGCTGACATACGCCGCATCAGAAATGCCTGGTGTGGTTTTCGTCGAAGGTGACATTGCGCAGCGACATCTTGCTCGCTCATCGGTCGACTATGTGCTGATGAACAAAGCAGTCCATGAGGTCTATTCGACAGGAGGAGAGAAGGCGGTTAGCAGTGCATTTTCCAGCGCGTTCGATATCTTGCGCCAAGGCGGGATGCTGTTCATATACGAAAATATCGTCCCGTCGCACCGTATGGTTGAGATTGAGTTC
>CAYGGL010000139.1:0-4617 GCA_964349215.1 uncultured Acidimicrobiaceae bacterium
CGTCCGAAGAGATTTGGGTTGGTTATCCACTCGCCAGATCTTAACTACAAGTATTAATGGACACTCGTTTAAGAAGTTCGCAACTTACGACTGGATTTAGCTACAACTGCTTCGGCGGCTTCCAGCTCGGACATCGCTCCTGCATTGGTCATGCCTCCGGCAAAGTCGGCCAGGTGGGAACGCACATACCAATGAAGGCGTTCGAGCACTGCGGTCTGTCCTATGAGTAAGTCTTCACTTACTCGATCTATATCTTCGACTCGGGCCATTGCTTCACGGTGGTCATTAATGATCGAGCGATACACAATGTCGAGAGCGCCCAGGTGAGCCAAAGCATCCGCACGGTCCAAGGAATAGTCATCCCATGATCTGGCCCTGGTTATTTTTCCAGGAAGACCGCTGGGGGATGATCCCAAGGTGGCTATACGTTCGGCAAGGTCATCGATCAGCACCAGGACTTCTTGATATTGGGTATCCAACATTTCGTGTACAGCGATGAAGTGAGGGCCCACGACATTCCAATGGATATGTTTGAGCGTCAAAGAGAGATCGATGAGAGAAACCAACCGGTCCTGCAAAATAGTGCCGAGCTCTTTTGCCTGGTCACGCAACAAGGTGGGGGCAGTAACCCTCGATTGCCTATCAGAGGTGACACTTGCTCCTGGTTTAGTTTTTGGTTTTTGCTTCACTCGAGAATCGTTAGGCACTAGACATTCCTTTCTCTGGTGATCGATTGGTAGCGTCTTCGAACCTAAGGGCGATTGTTTCCCAATTCAGATGTTCGATAACCGTCTGTGACCATTTCGCTCGATCGTTTTTGTATGTGAGGTAGTAGGCATGTTCCCAAACATCAATAACAGCAAGGACAGAGGCGCAAGGTAAGTGCTGACTTTGGTGGTCGTGGACCATCCCAATTCGCAGCGAGCGTGCATACGGATCGAAGATCAACGTTGCCCATCCACTTCCTTGGATGCCTATGGACACTGTTGCCAACATGTCCGCGAATCGTTGGTAGTCGCCGAAATCACTTTCTATCTGATTCTTCAACGAATCCGTTGGACGGCCCTTTGAGGGAGAGAGGATGTCCCAAAAGATTGAGTGCATCACGTGGCCTGACAGGTTGAAGGTTAAGGCCGACTGCAAGGCATCAACCTTATGTTGATCATCGGGGTCAACCATGCCGAGTGCCTCTGAAGCTTCATTGGCCTTTTCCACATATGCACGGTGGTGCTTATCGTGATGCAAGTGCAGTGTCTCCGAAGAACACCAAGGTTCTAGAGCGTCATATGAATAGGGGAGATCACTCAGTACGTATGGCGAAGTGAGGTTTACATCGGTCATATTTCACAAGTACCCCCTCTTGCTGGCAGACAAACAGAATTAGCGAATTTTCCCTCGCTTCATGTTTGACATTGATCGCTCCTTGGGTACCCGTATAGCAACTGGCAAAAGCCACTGTTCAAACCTAATGAAGGAGACATTATGAGCGAGATCGATAAGGCAAAAGGAAAGATCAAGCAAGCTGCAGGAGATCTAACTGGCGATGACGACTTGCGCCGTGAAGGTAAAGTCGATGAGGCGGCCGGCAAGGTCAAAGAAGTGGTAGATAAGGTCAAAAAGGCCATTACAAACAAGTCAGATGAAATCCAGAATTGATCCCACGCCACATCCAAATGATCTGGATGTAACACAGTCTTCTGATGAATCGACGGTATTAGAAGTTATCGAGGGTTATGGTTCGAAGGGTTTCACAGGAGACTTCTTTGTGGAGACCGAGCAGACAGTGCGATGTGGCGAGTGCCAGAGCGTACTGTCTGCTACGCGTCTCGTGATGCATAGCTTGCGCCGCTTTGAAGGGGCCTCTGACCCGGACGACATGCAGGTGGTTATAGCTACGACCTGTCCGGTCTGTTCAAGCAATGGCACTATGGCGCTGAGTTATGGGCCGATGGCTTCCGCTGAAGATGCAGCGATTCTATTAGCACTGCAAGACTGTCGTGACGACGATGTTCTGCCGGCAAGTACGCCTTTCACAGGTGATGAAATAACCTAACCGGCTCCGCTGTCATTGCCGGAGGCCAAAGTACGCAGGCGGGACAGACTTGAAGAAATAAGTCTTCCCACGTGCACTTGGCTCGCACCAATGCGCTCGGCAATTTCTGACTGACTGAGGCCTTCATAAAACCTTAGAGCGAGAATTTTTTGCTCACGTTCGGGAAGTTGTTTAAGCAATTGGAGGACGAGTTCGCGGTCAAGTACCTCTGAGTGTGAACCTTCGTCAGATGCAATTGTGAGGGAGCCGGGAGTATCAAGAACTCCGGGTTTATATGCACGATTAGCTTCTATGCATTCGAGCACTGCGTCTTCGCCCATATCCACCCGGGCGGCGATTTCATCAATTCGGGGCGATCTGCCTAGCTCGCTGAAAAGTTCTTGGGCGGCGTCGTTTACGCTGGAAATAGCATCTTTTACTCGTCTGGGTACGTGAAGTCCCCAGGTTCGATCACGAAAGTAACGGCGAATCTCTCCGATAATAGTAGGAGTCGCATACGCAGCGAAGGGAACATCGAGCGATGGATCAAATCGATCAACCGCCTTGATCAAACCTATGTTTGCGACCTGTACAAGATCGTCAAATGGTTCGCCCCGGTCGCTAAAGCGCCTTGCGCTTCGAATCGCCAACCAAGACGAACGTTCAACAATTTGATCGCGTAACTTTGAGTCTCGAGTCGTGGTGTATTGCTGAAGTGCTTGGCTGATCCACTCTGGGTCGTAATCGATGTTCACGGCTCCAGTTCTTAACCGTTCAGATCTGGCGACGAACGGCTCACCGTTGCATGTATCTCAGCCAAATTATTTTTAAACGTGATCTGTAGGTCTGTGCACACTTCGTTTAGGACTACTGAGCACAGATCAAGATCAGGGTGATCGGGGTCAAAGTTTTCGGCCGAGGTTCGACCGACAATTGTGAACGAATTTGGTTGAGCATTGAACTCTAGATCTACTGGCCCACCCTCACCTTGCTCAATCAAGACAATCATTGTCTCGCTAACCGCAATTCTGATGTCTTCGATCTCATCGATACTGCAGTTGGCAAGTGAGGCCAATGCGCTGGCAGCCAGGCGTGCCACACGGAGCAGCGACGCTTCTGGCGGAATTGTCAGACAGACTGGCCCGATGCTGGTGGCCAGATCAGTCACTCTGATTTCCAATCTGAAATTGGTCTGTGGTGCCGGTAATCTCAAGCAAACGACGCACGCTCGGCGCGGTCGATCTCAGGACGATATTTCTACCCTGATCACGTAAGCGTTGTGCAGCGCCCAGCAGTATGCGCAAACCAGAAGAATCGATGAATAAAACTTCTCCAAGGTCGATAACGAGATCGCTTTGACTCCCATTATTTGACTGTTGTTCTAGTTTCAAAATTGCTGACTCTAAGACCGGGGCCCCTTCCATGTCGATGTCTCCGGCCACTTCTAAAATCCCGTCATCGCTAACTTCTACGGTCAACGGATCGTCATTCTCTCTTATAGACATCGCTATCCCCTTAAGTGTCTTTCAAGGTTTTATTTGTAGCCACCATACCGGATCTCTCAGTTTTGATATTGGAAAGAATGTATTGCAGTTACGCGATTGGGGTACTGGGACGATGAAAGCAATCTAACTTCAAAGAAGGGAACTTCAAATGAATAGCGATCCAACACCTATACCAGAACCCGATACAGAGCCAAGCCCAATCCCTGATCCAGAGCCAACACCTAATTCAGAAGGCAACGAAGAAATTCCTATGCCAGGGGAGAAACGCTCCGGCCTCCCACCCTCTCCTGAAGCAGAAGCTGCCGCCGATCGATCTTTAAGTTCTGTCGATTTGGAGGAGGTTGGGGAGAACTACAGAGAAATGACACAGTTAGGTGCTGATGTAAAGGGTGAAGGCCAGATTGATCCCGAGGATGACAAACCCTAAGTGACGGGATATCCCCTATGGTCGTAGAGTGGGAAGCTTCCAGCCCGAAAAGGTTATTGACTGTATCGATTGTGGTGGGCCGTGCGGGCTGTTGAACACCGAACCCGAATTTGGATGGAAGCCCGGAGATCTGGTGACCTACCGCTGCAGGGACTGTCTCGACCGATGGGATCTTCTAATTCCCGACGAATAATTCAGCGCGAATAATCGGTCAGGACTTGAAGAGATAGTCGGTTCGATCGGGGGATTCGCCATCTCCATCGTCACGACCTATTAACAGGTCTATCTCTTCACGAAGCGATGGATGATCTTTCAATTCCAAATCTGCGTCAACAAGTTCAAATGCAACTTCTCTTGCTTTTACAACCCAGTCACGGTCTCTTCTGAGTGAGGCCAAACGCAGATCATTACGGCCCTTTTGTCTCGCTCCCATGATGGTGCCCTCTCCCCGAAGATCGAGATCAACCTCGGCGAGTTCAAAACCATCAGTTGTGCGCTCAAGAGCCGAAAGCCGAGCTTCTGATTCTGGGCTCTCACCTTTTGCCAATAGAAAACACCACGAGACGGCTGCCCCACGGCCAACTCGACCTCGAAGTTGATGAAGTTGCGCTATGCCGAAACGATCGGCATCGAGGATGACCATGACAGTCGCG
>CAYGGL010000140.1:0-4614 GCA_964349215.1 uncultured Acidimicrobiaceae bacterium
CATGCCTCCTAAATAACTTCTTGTGACCTTCTAGAGAATAGCTTGGATAATTCTCGACTTGGAGGCTTCTCCCTGTCATGCTTGCATCGGTGCACTTGCCAACGGTGGGAAAATTTCTCTCAATGAGGGAGGGAGTTCATGGGTTATGGGTGGTCCGACATTGAGATGGTCCCGGCCGCGTACCGAACGGGTAACCTACCTGAGCTTGCTCCAGTCTGGGAAAAAGTATTTGAGGGCAATTCGGCGAAAGCCTTGGACACCTTTCTTTCCGCGGCCAGCATTTCAGAGGCAGTGGTATTGAGTTCTGATTCTGGTGTGTATGAAGTCAAAAAGGCCTATGGCGATGCCCGACTTGAACAGATCAACCAACAACAGATATGTGAAGCCATATTGCGGTCGGGGGAAGTCGTCGTCGTTGCTGATCATGGCGTAGGTGCGCCGATCAGGGTCAACGAATCAGTTGTTGGATTCATTGTGCTTCTAGGCCCGTTTGACAGTTCTCCCATAAGCCCAGAAGCCGTTGCGGTTCATCTGGCAGAAATGATTTCTATCCTTATAGAACGTGAATTACTGGGCACCGCGTTCGTTAATCACGAAGATTCCACTAATGCTTCTCTTCGCTGGTTCAGAGCTCTTGTAGATCAGTCTGAGGATCACATCAGTGTTCTCGACGCAGATGGCACCATCAGATACATGTCGCCATCGGCCGAACGTTCTTATGGCTCGATCGTAGAAAGCATTCCAGGTAGTAATGCTTTTACATTTATTCATCCAGAGGATGTTGGCGCTGTGGTGGAAGCGTTTATGGAGCTTCTCAAGGAACCGGGTGGCCAACGCCATATCTCGTATCGCAATATTGGTCCAGACGGCCTTTGGAGATACAACGAGACCATCGGGACGAACCGGCTCGATGACCCAGATGTAGCGGGGATAGTTATCAATACCCGTGATGTGACTGCCCGCCATAGATTTGAACGTTTGCTCGGCAGTCAGGCCGAAGTGCTTGAGATGGCTATAAACGGAGCATCACTTTCTGACTCTCTTTCTGCGGTGGCGGCGATGGTGGAAGAGGCTGTGCAAGATTCGGTATGTCAGATTCTGTTGCTATCGAGGGAAACCGGATCTCTCTATACAGAAGCTGCCCCAAGTTTGTCGTCGGATTTTTGTGAAGCCGTTGATGATTTGTTGAAAGATGCCCCACTAGATCTATTCAAAAATGAGACCGTACTTGTGAGCGAACATCAAGTGTGGGCAAAAGTGCAAACAATGCCGGGTGGGGAGTTGTTCTCTCGATGCACCGTGTTGCCCCTTGGCAATCTCGATGCCAAAGATCTACTTGGAGTGATGTTCATCTACCGTGACGGGTCTCTTTTGGACTTCCCTGAAGATGAACAAAAGACTCTTGACCGGGTCCGTTCATTATCGCAAATAGTCATTCAGCGGAGTCTGTCTGAAGAGAATATTGCCATTCAATCAACCCATGACCCCCTCACCTCTTTAGCCAACAGGGTCTTGCTTTTTGAAGGACTTGAGCTGGCTTTGGCTCGTGCTAAACGCAAGTTTTCTATGTTGGGAGTCTTGTTTCTTGACGTCGATAGATTCAAGTTGGTCAATGACAGCCTGGGTCACGCGTCTGGTGATCGTGTGCTAATTGAAATGGCTCGACGTCTGGTATCTGCAGTGCGTCCCTCAGATCTTATGGCGAGATTTGGCGGCGATGAGTTTGTGGTGATTTGCGAAGACATAGGTCACCCTACCGAAGCAATCGCTGTTGCGGAACGTATTGCAGAGGTAATGCGGGTTCCAATGGATCTGGCCGGCAGAGAGTATTTCCTAAATGTCAGCATAGGAATAGCTCTTGATGTCGGAGGGGTGAGCGACCCCGAAGCATTGCTAAGAGATGCTGATACAGCTATGTACAGAGCCAAGGATCGCGGCGGTAATTGCTATGAAGTTTTCGACCGCACTTTGCGTCGTCAAGCGAAGGAGCGCCTCGAAATAGAAGGAGGGCTTCGTAGGGCCATTGGGCGTGATGAATTTCTTGTCGTGTATCAGCCAGTCGTTTCGTTGCCCTCGGCAAGGGTCGTTGGTTTTGAGGCTTTGGTTCGTTGGGATCACCCAGACAACGGTTTGCAACTTCCCGGACGTTTCATCCCTCTTGCCGAAGAAACTGGATTGATTGGTGCAATTGGGGCCCATGTTCTCGAAGTCGCATGCATGCAAGCGGCGACTTGGGGGAAAATGAGTGAAGATTCTCCGGCGCCATGGATCTCTGTGAATCTTTCGCCCCGTCAGCTGATTGATACAACAATCGTTCATACGGTCGCCCAGGCAATAGAAATAAGTGGTATTGATCCCGCACAGCTCTGTTTGGAAATTACTGAAACTGCCGCAATGGACGAGTCTCCATCTACCGTTCGTACACTTCGATCTCTTCATTCGCTTGGCGTTCGATTGGCAATAGACGATTTCGGTAGCGGCTACTCTTCTTTGTCATACCTGAAGCGGATGCCAATTGACACAATCAAAATCGATCGTTCGTTGATAAATGGCTTGGGAACTGATATCGGCGATACAGCCATTGTGGGAGCCGTCATCATAATGGCAGCTACCCTTGGCCTCGATGTCGTAGTTGAGGGAGTCGAAACCTCTGAGCAAGTTGGGGAGCTAATTTCGCTCTCTTGTCCCTATGCCCAAGGTTTTTATTACGGAGTTCCGACCCCTCCGGAAACTTTGCAGCTCCCGTTTACGTCCTTGCCAGTTGCCAACAGCAACTGAGACTTTATAAGTGCTTCATCGTAGGCTGCGCTGCAATGAATGAACCTCTGCTTCCCACACTTGATGCGCGCATTAAGGCAGCTTTGGCAAATGCCTTTGGTCCGGACACTGTTGTTTCTGGACCACTAGTGCTTCCTGCAAAAGATGCTCGTCATGGTGATTACACATGCTCGGCCCCAATGGCGCTGGCTCGTTCGTTGAATGAAGCCCCGATCGAACTCGCCACCCGTCTTGCAGGTGCTCTGGAGGTAGGCGATATATGTGAACCCCCAGAGGTAGTAAAGCCAGGTTTTGTCAATCTGCGTATGCGTTCTGATTGGTTGGCAACGAGAGCTGCCGCCAGGATTGGTGACCCAAGGGTTGGTGTGGGCCTCGTGGCTAATCCGCAGACGGTGGTATTCGATTATTCGAGTCCAAACGTTGCCAAAGAAATGCACGTTGGCCATCTCCGTTCAACAATCATCGGTGATTGTCTTGCCAATATTTATGAATTTGTCGGGCATCGAGTTGAGCGGCTTAACCACCTGGGTGATTGGGGAACTCAGTTTGGAATGTTGATTACGCATCTGGCCGACGTAGCTCCTGAGGCCATTGAGTCTGGCTCCTCAAGTGGTCTTGGTGATCTGGTGAGTTTTTATCAAGCTGCCAAAGTTCGTTTTGATGAGGACAATGATTTTGCCCAACGTGCCAGAAGCCGGGTAGTCGACCTCCAGGCCGGTGAGCCAACTGCCCGTGCGGCATGGATTGTCTTGGTGGATATATCTAAGCGTGAGAACCAAGAGATATATGACCTACTAGGAGTTAACGAGCTGGAAGACCGCGGCGAGTCTTTCTATGAGCCGATGCTCAAAGATGTTGTGAGTGATCTTGAAGCTAAAGGTCTTCTAGTTGTAGATGGGGGAGCCAAATGCGTATTTGTCGAAGGGTTTACCAATAAAGAAGGTGACCCGCTGCCCCTGATCGTTCAAAAGGCCGATGGCGGATACAACTACGCAACTACTGACCTGGCAGCTATTCGCCATCGAGTTGATAACGGTGCAGATCGCATTGTCTATGTCGTTGATGCTGGCCAAGCTCAACATTTGCAGATGGTTTTCGCTGTAGCGCGAAGTGCCGGTTGGCTATCGGAGAATACCGATGCAATACATGTTGCATTTGGTTTGGTACTCGGTGAAGACGGCAAGCGTTTACGTACTCGTTCAGGAGACTCCGTTCGTCTTCGTGAATTGTTGGACGAGGCGGTTGAACGCTCGAGTAGTTTTGTGCTCGACCGTGCTGAAGAGCGAGGTAACCCAGTTCCAAAAGACGTTGAGCGCATTGCTCAAGTCATTGGAATTGGGGCAGTTAAATACGCTGATCTCAGTCAGAATCGTCAAAGCAACTACATATTTTCATTCGACAAAATGCTGAGCCTTAAGGGCAACACAGCGCCCTATCTGCAATATGCCTACGCGAGGATGCGTTCAATCTTGCGTGAGGCCGGATGGGAAGATGGCCCGCCCAACGGTGGTGTCAATATCAACATTGTTGAGTCTCAAGAACGTGACTTGGCCAAGCAGTTGGTCGAGTTTGATGACATTGTGCGAAGAGCGGCAGACGATCTCGCCCCAAATCAACTTTGCGCCTATTTGTACGAGCTCTCACAAGTCTTTAACCAGTTCTATGAACATTGCCCGGTATTGCGTTCTGAAGACCTCGTGCGCACATCGCGTCTTGGGTTCTGCGAGGCGACATCGGCGACTTTGAGACTAGGACTCGGCCTGTTGGGCATTGAGGTAATGGAACGTCTGTAGCCATAGATGGTTACGATGGCTCAACTTGTCATCTGCTATAGGT
>CAYGGL010000141.1:0-4600 GCA_964349215.1 uncultured Acidimicrobiaceae bacterium
GAAACGCGAGGGTTCGCTATCGGACGCTGGTGGCCGATAGCGCAAGGTTTGACGATTTCGAGTTCCGCGATGGCGACATCGTCATATCAACTCCACCGAAGTGCGGACAAGTCGCACACGCCATTCGACGGGCTGCCATTCGACGAGCGGGTCATATACCTGTGTGTTAGCCGCGAGCCACGTGACGTAGCGCTGTCGTGGGCCAACCATGTCGACAATATCGACATTCAGGCGCTCCTCGCTCTGCGCGACAAAGCCGTCGGATCCGAGGACGTCGCGATCTACTAGAGCGACAGATGCAAGGGATGCAGCGCTTCGAGACCGAGAGCGAGCAGTTTTGGTACTGGGTGGAAACGACTTGGCTATCACGGACAGCGTGAGCGGTCTCGGATTTATGTTGCATCATGTGGGGTCCTTCTATGCCAAACGCGACCTGCCCAACGTGGTGATGCTTCACTAGGCGACCTCAAGGTCGACCTCGAGGGAAAAATGCGTGGGCTTGCCAAGCTACTGGGTGTCGCCGTGGAGGAAGACCACTTGGCGACGATGGTGACAGCAGCCACCTTCGAGAACATGAAAGCGCGTGCCGCGCAGGTCGCTCCGAACGTGACCGAGTCGATCTGGCAAGACCAGGACCGCTTCTTTCACCGCGGCACGTCAGGACAGTGGCACCATGTCATCACCGATGACGCCGGCTTGGGTCGTTACCGCTCGCGCGTCGAGCAGCTCGCCGACGATGAGCTCTCGGCGTGGGTCCACCAAGGCTCGATCTGAAAGGACTGCGGACGCACCACGCCGTGGGGTATTGACTAAACGCCATAATTAGAGCGACCATACCGGACGGGTCGATGAGACCGGAATTTTATAAACGAAACCATAAACGAAACCACAAAACGGGGGATGAAAATGGCCGGACCACTCAGCGGATACAAAATTCTTGAGATTGCAGGCATAGGCCCTGGTCCATTTGCAGCGATGTTGCTTGCTGATATGGGTGCAGACGTTATTCGTATCGACCGTTCGCAAGCTGTTATGGGAGGCGACCCCGATAGTCCTCCTTTTGATCTGTTGAATCGAGGGCGGCGATCAATCGGTATCGACCTGAAAAATCCAGATGGGGTCGAGACGGTGCTCAAGCTCGTAGAGTCAGCAGACGCTTTAATCGAGGGATTTCGTCCGGGGGTTACCGAGCGCTTGGGTATTGGTCCCGACGCCTGTCTTGCTCGCAATCCCAAGCTTGTCTATGGACGCATGACCGGGTGGGGCCAAGAGGGTCCATATGCTCAGGCCGCCGGCCATGACATCAACTACATCGCACTCGCCGGCGCTTTGGAATCAATCGGGCGGGCAGGCCAGCCCCCAAGTATTCCCTTGAACCTTGTGGGTGACTTCGGCGGCGGCGCTATGTTCCTTGCCTTTGGAGTGGTTTGTGGCATTCTCGAAGCCCAGCGCTCGGGTAAGGGTCAGGTAGTTGACACTGCCATGGTCGATGGTGCGGCACTTTTGATGACGATGTTCTACAGCCTAAAGAACATGGGCTTTTGGAAGCCTGAGCGCGGCACGAACTTGTTGGACTCGGGCGCGCACTTCTACGACGTATATGAATGTGCTGATGGAAAGTACATCTCGATAGGTTCAATCGAGCCACAGTTCTATGCGGAACTCGTGCGACTTTCCGGCCTGGGCGAACAAGATGATGTTCCATTCCAGATGGATCAATCAGCTTGGCCCGCTATGAAACAGCGGATGGCTGCGATCTTTAAGGAGAAGACCCGCGATGAGTGGTGCGCCATCATGGAACACACTGACGTGTGTTTTGCCCCTGTACTTTCGCTTGATGAAGCACACCTACACCCACATAACGTCGAACGAGGTACGTTCACCCAAGTCAATGGCGTCTTGCAGCCATCACCTGCTCCGCGATTTAGCCGTACAAAGCCAGAGATTCAACGGCCCCCTTCGCATCCTGGACAACATACCGACGAAGTCTTGGCAGAGTTTGGTCTTTCTGCCGGTGACATAGCGAAGCTGCATGAGGCGGGTGCTATCAAGTGAGCTCTACCTTGGTCTGTTTTCACGCTCACCCCGATGATGAGTCAATCTCAACAGGAGGAGTAATGGCCGCCGCCGCCGCTGCGGGTCATCGGGTTGTGTTAGTGGTGGCCACCAAGGGCGAACATGGCGAAGTGGCGCCAGGCTTTCTCGACGACGACGAACATCTTTGGGAACGTCGTGTGGCCGAGACGCATGAGTCGGCGAAGATCTTGGGAGTTTCTCGTGTCGAATTTCTTGGATACACAGATTCAGGAATGGTCGATACTGAGACCAATCATCATCCGGGGAGTTTTTGGAGTGCTGATGTAGATCAGGCTGCCCAACTATTGGCTGACATTTTGATTGAAGAACACACCGACATTCTTACGGTCTATGACGATCATGGAAATTATGGACACCCTGATCACATTCAAGTTCATAGAGTGGGTGTTCGGGCCGCCGAACTAGCCAATACTCCTGCGGTCTATCAAGCGACAATGAATCGCGATTACCTGCGGAACATGCTGAGTGCAATTGCCGGACAAGAAGGAGAAGGAGGTCCTCGCATAGATGACATCGAGGGCCTTGGGCTTCCTGAAGCTGAGCTGACTCATCGAGTGGATGTAACCGAGTTCATAGAAGTCAAGCGCGCATCAATGCGTGCTCACGCGAGTCAGATCAACGAGCAATCCTTTTTCTTGTCGATGCCTGATGAGATATTTGCGATGTCATTCGGTATTGAATGGTTTGCCCACTACGGAGACCCTAGAAGATCTGGCGATTGGAAAACCTCCCTGTTCGAGAATTGACCCATTTTTGATCGCAGTTTCATAGTCAGTCTCTCCTTGGGCAATGATGCACAGAGCCATACATTTCGGTATGGCTCCCTACTAAGCAAAAATGAGGTAGCCAAATGGCCCCTGAATGTCCTAACCCAGATGGCTCCAGCCCTCGCAAAACCAGCTTTGATGGCCAACCACCTATGTGCATTGATCCGGCCAAGAACTACACCGCTGAAATGGTGACCTCGATGGGGACCATGGTCATAGCCCTTGACCCGATCGCTGCACCTCTAACTGTGAACAATTTCGTTTTCTTGGCCCGCTATCACTACTACGACAGCATTATTTTCCACCGCATTATCAAGGGCTTTGTCTGCCAAGGTGGAGATCCACAAGGCACCGGAATGGGCGGTCCCGGCTACAAGTTCGCAGATGAGCTTCCCAGCGCAGGTCGCTATGAAATTGGTTCCCTTGCTATGGCCAACGCCGGTCCAAATACAAATGGCAGTCAGTTCTTCTTGATCAGTGGACCCTCAGGTGTTGGTCTTCCGCCTCAATATTCCTTGTTCGGCAAGGTGGTTAAGGGTCTCGAAGTCGTTGCTGCAATGGAGGCGGTTCCTACCGGCCCAGGCGATCGTCCGCTTGAAGATGTTGTAATTGAATCTGTGACGATCAAAGAACTGGACGCGTAGTTTCGCTTATACTCGCCGCTCTAGATATCGGGCTCTAGGTATCAGCAGACCCTTTAATCTCTATGGCCAACAAGACTGTGCAATATCTGTCATTTCTCGAATCTGAAGATCAACAACGGCGAGTGGCGGGCTCACTTCGAGAGCGTGGACTCGCACCAGGTGACCGCGTTGTTATTTCGGCGACACCTTCGACAACGTTGCTGTCAGCAATATTGGGCGCACTACGCACAGGAGTTGTGCCGGTATTGATCAACCCTTCGCTGCTGGATCACGAAAGTGACTTATTAATAGAAGATGCCCAAGCCAGTTTGGTGATAAATAACAAAGACGCCCTCGAGGCTCTTCTAGGCGCAGAGCCAGTGGAGCTCTCTCCAGCTCCACTGGCACGGCCCATGCATTACACCTCTGGTACTACGGGACGACCAAAGGGAGTTTGGTCAGGCGTGTTAGATGAGGCCCAGGGATACGCCCTGCTTGAGGAGGAAGTTGATTTGTGGGGCTTTCAAGCAGGTGACGTCCATTTACTTTGTGCTCCTATGCATCATTCTGCACCTGTGCGATTCGCCGCAGGCACCTTGTTGGCTGGGGGAGCGGTGATCGTGTTGCCTCGCTTTGATGCAGCTTCAGTTGCCGATGCAATTGACCAATATCATCCCACTTCTACTTTCATGGCCCCAGTGCATCTACAGCGTCTATTTGATTATTTCGATCACATTGGATCGGTTCCAGATCTGTCATGGTTTCGCCTCATTGCCCATGCAGGCTCACCTTGTCCAGAGCCTCTTAAACGTCGTGCATTAGATGTTTTTCCAAAGGACTCAGTGTGGGAGTTCTATGGATCAACCGAAGGTCAGTTCACTGCCTGTTCATCCGGCCAATGGTTGGAAAATCCAGGAACAGTGGGCAGGGCCAGACCTGGGCGAGCTATTTCTGTTGACTCCGATGGAGTTCTCTGGTGTGCCACCCCGTCTCATGCTCGTTTCACATACTGGAGAGACGAGCAACGCACGAATGAAGCCTGGAGAGGCGATGCCTTCAGTGTTGGCGATATAGGACACATCGACGATGAGGGTTTTGTCTATCTCGATGGAC
>CAYGGL010000142.1:0-4590 GCA_964349215.1 uncultured Acidimicrobiaceae bacterium
CAACCGATGTTGTGCAGTCAGGAGTCAACTGAACTGGGGGCAGTCCCGTCCTCGTTGAGAACAACGTCGACCCCACTACCGGCAAAGGCGCCTCCGACCACCTCGAGATCGCCCTCAGCAACACCGGCGCTACCGACCTCAAGGGCTTCGAGATCTACTACACCTTCGCCGACCCCAAGACGAACGTCACCGAGAACTATTACCTCCAACTCCCCGCCAACTTCACTATCCCCGCCGGTGGAACCCGCAACGCACACTTCGACGACACCGGCGCACCCGACCACTTCCCCGTCAACAAATTCAGCCTTTACTACACCGACACCAATGCACTCGATGTCACAGTCGCCGTCAGCGCCAAGGCGTCAAGGTTCAAACCACCAGCATCACCAAAGATGCAGGCGGCGCCGAAGTCGTCGACTGACCGTAGTAGTTCGCCGCAGCGATCAGGTCAGCGTCCGGTGGCAGAGAAGTGTTGGTAGTCCTTGCCACCGGACCAGTCACCACCCCACTCCCAGCCAACGGCCCGGAAGGCGGTGACAACGGGTCCGTCGGCGGTGATGAGTCCGGGGATAGAAGGGTCGCGCCGGGTGTGGGCGGCCCCCTCGGGCGGCAGCACCGCGCCGGAGCGGGTGACGAACGGATTCTGCACCGGGTTGATGTCGATGGCCCGCCCGTAGGCGTGCTCGGACCAACTCTGCGACCCAGTGACCAGTCGGCAGTTGAATGCCGAGGTGTTGTTGGCTGCCATCGACTGGTCATCGTCGCCGCCGAACTCGTCTACCAGGCGCACCTGCTCGATCGGGAAGCGCTGCTCGAACAGCGCCTCGAACACCGCCACGACCGCTTCGGCGCCGTCCGCATGAACGACGAGCTCACCGCTGTGAACGGCGCCGTCGAAGCCCCAATGAGTAAGCGTGATGAGCCGCAGCGCTTCGAGCGCCACCGGGCATCCGGGACGCCAGGATGCACTCATGCGGGCTGTAGCCGCCTCGTCGATGGGAGCCACCGACGACTCGAACCCCGCTTCGGCCACCGTAGTCGTTGGCGTCAAGGTGCCGGCCGGACTGGTCGACGATGGTGCCGGGCTGGGAGCCGGCTGCGACTCGAGTGACTTGGACGTCGAGGTCGCCGAACAGCCGGCCGCGTCGATCACGGTAAGCACGGCGGCGAGAAGCCACCATCGGCGACGGCGAGAGGACATCACGCTCCATCTTTAGCTCTGCGTTTTTCTTTCGCAATCTGGCCGTATTTATAAACAAGTGGCACAGCCACACTCGTATCAAGAGCGAGATGACTCATTTCCTTGAGGAATCGATGAGCCCAAAGAGCATCTCATCGGTTACCTCCACCTCCGATTCTGCGACCAATCGACCCTTCTCCTTTACCAACCGAGCAGTTCGACCGGAAGGCACAATTTGAAGACCTGCACCGTAAAGACTTATGTCTACCTTTGACCCAGCGGTTATGCCGAGTGCGTCGCGAAGCGCCTTTGGTACCAGCAATCTCCCGACAGAATCCACCGTTGCATCCATAGGGAATATGTTACCAACGCCAGCACCAGGGAATTACGTGACGACTGACAACCCGGACGTGCAGCGGTCGCGGTCGGCCACTCAATCCTGGTCATCGCCTGGCACCTGCTCTACAATGAAGTCTGCTGTGCGTCTGGTGTAGCGGCTTTCGCTGCACCAGAACTCGGTTGAGGTCTGACAGCCCTGCAGGTGGAAACCGCAGGATATGGGGCAGGTGATTACTGGTGGTTCACCAACTAGGTCGATGGACCACGAGCCGCCGAGGAACTGATTAAGCGACGATCTGTGCCCGCCAACATATTCGCTGTCATTTTCTCTCCCTTTCGTCGTTTGTACCTCTGATTTTGCGGAGTCAGAGTCAATGTCTAGGTTGACCTTAACTCTTTACCATCAATGACAACCTCTGAGTTGACACCGAGTCCGTAAAAATCAATACCTAGCAAACAAGTGCGAGCAACAGGCCAAGCTCTTCAGGACTACCGTCGCACCAACATCTATGGTGATGGAGCACAACTCTTCTGACATAGGGGCGTCAGGGCGGTCCCGCGGAACCGCCTTTATCCACAGGTTCCTCGATTGTGAGCCGTCATGATGCCTCTATGACAGCGTCAACCTATCGGGGGCAGAGCATTGAAATCGACAGATCAGCGTCGGGTTGCATTGATAACCGGAGGGGCAAGAGGCATTGGGGCCACAACAGCTCTACGCCTTATCGAAAATGGCTGGGCAGTATCGATATTTGATTCATGTGCAGATAACCCCAACCTTGCCTATCGGCTCGCAACTCGTGATGAGCTTGACGAGACCGTATCGAAATGTGGTCCAAATGCAATCGGCATTGTCGGCGATGTTCGAGTCCAAGATGATCTCAACGCAGCCGTTGGTCAAACAGTTGGACGATTCGGTCGACTCGATGCAGCTGTTGGCTGTGCCGGCGCCATAGCCGGAGGCCCGCCGGCGTGGGATACCGCCGATGAGGTTTGGGAAACGCTGATTGATGTCAATCTCACAGGCATTTGGCGACTTGCAAGAGCGACCATTCCGACGATTCTCATGAGACCAGAACCTCGTCACGGTCGCTTTGTTGCCATAGCTTCGGCTGCAGCAATAACAGCCATGCCACAGCTGGCCGGCTATGCAGCTGCCAAGGCCGGAGTGGTTGGGTTCATTCGCAGCCTCGCCGCTGAACTCGCAAGCTTGGGGGTGACAGCTAATGCGATCTGTCCGGGTTCGACTACAACAGCGATGCTCACAGCCAGCGCTGCTATTTACGGCCTGGAAGACACCCAAGAATTTACCCAACACCATCTGTTGGGTCGTCTCATAACTCCAGAAGAAATAGCCGCCGCAGTGGTGTGGTTGTGTGGATCTGACGCCGATGCGGTCACAGGAGTCGCCCTTCCAGTCGATGCGGGAATGACCGCATCCTGACGCTGGGCAGCGCTATCGAAGATGAGCTAGCGTGGCGTTCGTTCGGATTTTCTAGAGGGGAGCAACGATGAAGACCAGGGCAGCGATTTTGTGGAACGTCAAGGAAGACTGGAGCGTCGAGGAGGTTGAACTCGACCCACCTAAGCCCGGTGAGGTTCTGGTAAAGCTTGCCGCTTCGGGCATGTGCCACTCAGACGAACACCTCTACACGGGTGATCTGCCAGCTCCGCTTCCTTGCATAGGCGGCCATGAGGGTGCCGGCGTAGTCATGGAATTGGGCGAGGGTGTCACCAACCTTGAGGTCGGCGACCATGTTGTCTTTGCTTTCATGCCTGCTTGTGGACGCTGCAAGATGTGTTCTACCGGTCATCAAAACCTCTGTGACCTCGGCTCAAAGATCATGCAGGGCGGCTCTTTATATGACGGCAGTTATCGTTTTCACGCGCAGGGCAAAGATGTCGGCACCATGTGCATGCTTGGCACCTTCGCCGAACACACCGTTGTCAGTGAAGCATCTTGCGTCAAGATCGAAAAGGACATTCCTTTAGATAAGGCCTGCCTAGTTGGTTGCGGAGTAACAACCGGCTGGGGTTCGGCTGTATACGCCGGAGAGGTTAAGCCTGGCGACACGGTAGTGGTGATTGGTATCGGCGGCATCGGCATGAGCGCAGTGCAAGGTGCTCGCCTCGCGGGTGCTCGCCATATCGTTGCGGTTGACCCCGTTGAGTTCAAGCGTGAGCAAGCTCAAGAGTTCGGAGCAACACATACAGCCAAAGACATCTACGAGGCAATGGGTATAGTCACAGAAATTTCGTGGGGCCAGATGGCAGAAAAAGTCCTGGTCACTCCGGGAGTTGTAAACGGTGACGAGATGATGGGCATCATGGCCCTGGTCGCCAAGAACGGTCGAGCCGTGATAACCGGTCTCGCACCCACCTTTGCCTTTGACGTCAAGCTTTCCCTTATGGATCTGACTCTCATGCAAAAGGAGATCCGTGGCTCCATCTTCGGATCGGCCAACCCTCGTGCCGATATTCCCAAGCTTCTTCAGCTCTACCGTTCTGGTCAGCTCCTCCTCGACGAGATGGTGACTCGTACATACCCACTCGATGGAGTGAATCAGGGTTATCAGGACATGCGAGATGGCAAGAACATCCGCGGCGTCCTCATCTACGACTGAGGTGACTGCCAACGACTCCAACGCTTCAAATCGGCGACTACTCGACAGCCTTATATCTCAGGTTGTCGGGCGTCGCCGAGAAGCAGAGGTCGTGATTGCGGCTTTGTCCGGCCAACGTCACATTCTTCTCGAAGGCCCTCCCGGCACAGGTAAATCGACGCTTTTGCGAACAGTTGCGCACGAACTGGCTGTTGACTTTGAGTTTGTCGAGGGAAATGCCGAGCTAACCCCCGCACGCTTAATTGGATCTCATGATCCATCTCGGGTTCTAAATGAGGGATACACGCCAGAGACCTTTGTAGATGGCCCCCTGGTGAGTGCACTGAGAGAAGGGTCACTTCTCTATCTGGAAGAAATCAATCGAGTTCCAGAAGAGACACTTAATGTTTTGGTGACAGTAATGGCTGAGCTCGAACTACATGTTCCGCGCCTGGGACGCATTGGTGC
>CAYGGL010000143.1:0-4497 GCA_964349215.1 uncultured Acidimicrobiaceae bacterium
TCACCGAGGACCCCACGATCGAGATCCTCCGCGGGGTGAACCTCACGGTGATGCCCGGCGAAGTCCATGCCCTCATGGGTCCAAACGGCTCGGGAAAGTCGACTCTCGCCAACGCATTGTTGGCCAATCCTGAATACATCGTGACCAGTGGTTCCATTCGTTATAAGGGCGAGGACATAACCGATTGGGCAACCGACGTAAGGGCCAAGTCGGGCATATTCCTGGCCTTTCAGTACCCCCAAGAAGTACAGGGCGTACCAGTTCGTCAGTTTCTGCAACAAGCGTTAGCTGCTCGAAAGGGCATTGACGATCTATCTGCTCTTGAAACTCGTCTTGCCATCATGGAGTGGATGAGCCGCTTGGATATGGACCCGGCTTTTGCAGACCGCTATCTGAATGAGGGCTTCTCCGGCGGTGAAAAGAAGAGAAACGAAATCTTGCAGATGGCTGTCCTAGAGCCCGATCTGGCCATACTCGATGAGACCGACTCGGGTCTCGACATCGACGCATTGCGCATAGTCGCAAAGGGCGTTAACGAGGTTAGGACTGAGCGACCCGAACTAGGTGTTGTGCTGATCACGCACTATCAACGCCTGCTTGACGAACTTCACCCCGATCAAATCCACATCTTCATGGACGGTAAAATTGTCGAAAGCGGCGGCCCTGAACTTGGCGGACGCCTGGAGGCAGAAGGATACGAGGCTTGGCGATCATGACATCTCCGATACGCGAACTTGACGTTGAGCGGATTCGCAAAGACTTCCCGATCTACGACACATTTTCCGACAAGCCGTTTGTGTTTCTCGACTCAGCTGCATCTTCGCAAAAACCAAGAGCCGTGCTCGACGCCATGACCGACTATTACGAAACGACCCATGCCAACGTGCACAGAGGCGTATATGCCATAGCCGAGCGCGCGACTGCGATGTATGAGGGGGCACGTTCAAAAGTTGCGAGCTTCATCGGCGCCTCGTCTTCGAGTGAAATCATCTTTGCCAAGAACGTCACTGAAACTCTGAATCTGGTGGCTCAAAGTTGGGGCGGGGCAAACCTTGGCCCAGGCGATGCCATACTGCTCACCGAAATGGAGCACCATGCCAACATCGTTCCTTGGCTCATGTTGGCTGAACAGATTGGCTTTGAGCTTCGTTATCTGGGAATAACAAGTGACGGCCTACTCGACCTATCTGATCTGGATGCCAAACTCGATGGAGTCAAGCTGGTTGGCCTGACCGCAATGTCTAATGTTTTGGGAACACTCACTCCTGTTCGCCAAATAGCCGATGCTTCCCACGCTGCCGGCGCTGTTGTAGTGGTAGATGCAGCACAATTCACACCACATCTGCACACAAATGTTCATGAACTTGGTGCTGACTTTCTGGGTTTCACTGGGCACAAGATGCTTGGCCCAACCGGCATCGGAGTCTTGTGGGGTAAGGCTGAGTTGCTTGAGGCCATGCCTCCCTTCTTGGGTGGCGGCGACATGATTCGCGACGTGCGTCTTGATGGGTTTACGCCCAATGAACTGCCGTGGAAGTTCGAAGCGGGCACGCCACCTATTGCCGAAGCAATAGGACTGGGCGCTGCCATTGACGAACTCGAACGCTACAGCCTCGACGCTATAAGGGCGCATGAAATTCAAGTGACCGGCTATGCCATAAGAACGCTCAGTGAACGATTTGGTGATGACTTTGTAGTGCATGGTCCGCTCGATCCGACAATTCGTGGTGGTGTTCTATCCTTTGCATTCAAGGGCATTCACCCCCACGACATCTCTCAGGTGCTAGACCAATCAGGAGTATGCGTACGAGCCGGACACCATTGCGCCAAACCACTGATGCGTCGTCTGGGCGTTGGTGCTACGGCGCGAGCTTCGTTTTACGTGTACAACAATGAGGATGATGTCGATGCCCTTGCAGATGCACTCGTCACAGTTGCCGATTTGTTCGGCTGATACAGGAGACAGTTAACGATGTCAGGCCTCGAAGACCTCTATAGAGAAATAATCCTGGATCACTACCGCAACCCTCGTAACCGTGGCGAGCTGCCCGCACCTCCGGCTCATCGAGTAGAGGGATTCAACCCACTTTGTGGCGATGAGATCGTCCTTTATGTAGATGTCGACGAAACCGGTCTCATCGGCGATATCAAGATCGCCGGCCAGGGCTGTTCGATCAGCCAATCATCAGGATCGATGATGTCAGCTGCGGTCAAGGGCAAAAGCGTAGAAGATGCCCGAGCGTTGACTCGTGCCTTCAAGGCACTCATGTCTATTCACGAATCAAAACTTGAAAGTGCAGAGAGCGAAGCATCCGGGCCCGATGGAAGCGGCACCGATACTCCGGTCCGCGACCCCTCAGTAAAACTTGGCGATCTTGAAGCTCTTCAAGGTGTGGTCAAGTTTCCTGTCCGTATCAAATGCGCCACCCTGTCGTGGAATACGCTTACCCAAGCCCTGGACGAGGCAACCACCACCTGATTTAAGAGAATCTGATTCAAGCAATCCGCTGGGCGCGGATGCTAAACGGCTGGATGTGCCAGTCGGGCCGCTGCCTCTTGGTCGCCCGCACTGACCGCCTCAAGCATCGGGACAAAGGCTTTGGCATCTTCGAAAAGATCAAAGTTCGGGGCCAACACGTGGGCCAGTCCGTCAAAATAGAGAATCTGTTTGAACAGCAGAACGAGTTGGGACGGAAGCGGGAAGCCGTGTTGAGATGCCGTCTCAAGTACGTCTTTGAGCAAAGCTCCCATCCGGATCTGGGAGAAATCGCCGGTTGCCAGGTGACGAGAAGCCACTTCGGCCATTGCTCCCCCGACCCTAGGGTCAACAACCCCATGTGCCTCCAGCATCATTAGCCCGGTTCCGAAGCGAGAAAAATCATTGGTAAAAACTCCCAGCAACAGCTCAGCACAGCCTTGCTGGTCAGTTGGTTCGACGAATCCGACAATTCCAAAATCAACCATTACGACTTGGCCACTTGGCCCGACCAGGACATTTCCGCCATGGCCATCGGCATGGAAACAGCCATGGACAAATGCCGACTCCAACAACCCCCCAAGGACTGCATGCAATACCCTCTCGGGTTCTGCTCCGAGAGCAACTAACTCATCGTGATCACGAACAGCAACTGCTTCTACGAACTCCATTACCACTACTCGACTGGTACACAGATCAAGCAGTGGCACCGGAACTTTGATATCCCAGGTCATTAGTACAGGAGCAAGAATCCCCATTGCCTCTGCCTCTTTGCGAAAATCGAGTTCACGCTCAAGGCCAACTCCTAGGTCATCTATTGCCTCAACAAGGCGAAGAGCATCAAGACGTGGCCGGACTCTTATTGCTATGCCCGCAACATTTCGTAAAAGTCTCAGGTCGGCAGCAAGGCCATCAAGAATGCCTGAACGTTGCACCTTGACTGCCACAGTTAGAGAACCATCAAGGGTGGCACGATAGACCTGGGCAACTGACCCAGCAGCAATTGGCTCGGAGTCAATTTCAAGACGACTTGCCGCTTCCCCAAGATCTTCGATCAAAGTCCTTCGAACCACATCTATCGGCTGTGGCTGAACTCCGTCATGAAGACCTTTCAATATTTCTGCCAACCGAGGTGGGAAGGTTCCCGGGCTTGCAGCAACCAGTTGACCGAGCTTCACCCAAGAAGGGCCAAGTTGTTCAGCTGTCCGGTGCAACATCGTGCGTCTTGTTCTAGATAGCCAAACGTCGCTGGCAACTCGACGTGCTGCAACGGTTCCAATGGCACCCATGCGCCTCGTCAAAGCAAAACGTGGTGAGGGTTGAACGAGATGCCAGGGCAGTTGCTCATCATGGGAGGTAGTGGACAATGAAATTTCCAGTCAATTTAAGAATCGCTATATCAAGACTAAGGCCACCATAGTAAAAGTCCTAGAGCGTGCACCTAGTAATTCTTCGCGGCGCCCTCACACACCTCTGCCAGCCGGAAACAGGTCTCTGTTATACCGCCCGCTGAATGATCCACGATATCGACAACAACCTGATTCCAGCTGTTTGACCAATCTGGATGGTGATCAAGACGCTCGGCACCCTCAGCCACTTCTGTCATAAACCCAAAGGCGTCCTTAAAGTTTCTAAACTCGTATTCTCGATGAAGTTTTCCCTCGAGCACCGACCATTTGCCCAACCCTCCGTCTAACCTCGCAAGGCCGGTGTTGATTTCTTGATCCGAAAGTGGATTTACAGGCATAACCACGAAAGATAGCCGCAACTCCAATCTGCTTGTCAGCAGATATCTATTCCTGCGAGACTGCTGCCATTACTTCACAAGGGGGAACGGATCATGGAAGTCACCAACTCAGATGAAACCGCTGTTCGCAACGAAGTGCGGAAATGGATCGGTGACAACTGGAACCCAGACCTCACGTTAAGGGCATGGTGGCAGCTACTCGCCGAGTCGGGATGGGGTTTTCCAACATGGCCAACAGAGTGGTTCGGTAAAGGTCTTTCGGGCGATCTCGCCG
>CAYGGL010000144.1:0-4435 GCA_964349215.1 uncultured Acidimicrobiaceae bacterium
AGCAGAGCGTCTTCGTCTCGCTGCCAAGACAGCTACGACCTTTGGCGTTGGCCAGATCGCCCTTGCTATTGAGGGCCGCAAGAACGAGAACAAACAACTCGATAGTCAGATTTCTAATTGGGACAACCGTTTAAAAATGCGTGAAAAAGCCCTCAAGCTCCAATACGGGGGCTTAGAAACCATGCTTGGACGTCTCCGAAATCAAGGTTCATGGCTAGCGGGCCAACTCGGCGCACTAAGCCCCAATCAATAAATTTCGAAGGGACTTAACATCTCGTGAATAAGTCGGCACTACGCGATCGATATCTCAACGACGCGGTAACAACTGTCTCTCCGGAAAAGCTCGTAACCATGCTCTATGACCGTCTCGCTCGAGACTTGGCGACGGCAGAAAATGCACTTGTAACAGGAAACATGGAAATTGCCTCTACTCAACTTCTCCATGCTCAAGAAATAGTGATGGAGCTCAGATCAGGGCTCGATCCAACCGCTTGGGAAGGCGGTCCTGGGTTGGCCTCCTTATATGCATTTCTTTTAACCGAGTTGGTGTCGGCGAACATCAAGAAGGATTCGGCCAAAGTTAATGAATGCCGACGCCTGGTAGACCCGTTGCGTGAAGCATGGCATCAGGCATTGGCTCATATCACCAGTCAAGAGTGGCCGGCAAACACGTGATCGAAAAAACCTGGGAAGCTGTTCTGGGTGCCATAGCCGAAGAAGTTTCTCGACTTGAAGAAGCATGTGCAGGAGGCCATAGCGAATTGCTATCAGCCGCCGAAGACCCAAACTGCTCTCATCCCTTTATTCCGCCTCAAGATATAGGAACAATTCCAGCTCATATGGTTTCTCAAGCGATATCGCTTCAAAGACGCATCGCTTACGTAGAAGGCCAAATCGAAACAGCTCTTCGAGCGGCATCCCAAGATCTTGCAGTTACACACGAACTTGCACGAAATGCTCCTGGGAGCCATCCGCAATTCATAGACACTTCCCTATAAAAGCTTATTTGATCCAAAAATTTACCTAAATCACTCAAGGTCAAGGGTAAATCGACCGATCACATTCACAGCTAGGAGTGCTAAAAGCAGCTGCCACGGATCGGCAGCAGGAAACCTACCTTCGGGAAGGAACCAATAAATGCCGATCCGTCAACTAGCAACTTTCGTGGGTCAGGAACGATGAACGACTTGACCATGCAGGCCATCCACTCCTCCTTAAGAGGCTTGTCAGCGCGCCAACGATCAACCGCTGACAACATCTCGAACCTTGAGACCCCTCGTTATTTAGCCAATAGGGTCTCGTTTGAAGACGATTTGAAAAATGCCATTCGCCGCGGCGACCCAATAGCGAGCGAAGTCAACACTCGTCGTTCTTTGGCTCCTACCGGTGTTAATGGAAACAACGTGAACCTGGACGAAGAGACTCTCAGCATGATTGATACAAATCTGCGGTATCAGCTCATGGTCGAGGCCATGAATGCCAAGTTCCGGATTCTTCGAACAGCGATAAGAGGCAACTAATGATCTTTGGTGCTATCCAAACCGCCGGGTCGGCCCTTCGTGTCTATCGAACCTGGATGGATGCAGTTGGTGACAACATCGCCAACCTCAACACGGTTAAACCAACAGACCAAGATGCTTTTCAGGCACGTTACGTCGTAACCGAGGCCGTTGACTACGGGACCGGCCAACAAGGCATCGGTAATGGAAGCACCGTCGCCGGTGTCGTCTTCGGTGATCGTGAAGGTCGCCTAATCCATCAGCCAGATCACCCCCTCGCTGATGCCGAAGGAATGGTTCGCTATCCAGACATGGATTTAAGCGATCAGATGACTCAGCTGCTCATTTCTCAGCGCGGCTATCAGGCCAATCTTGCTGTGGTCGACAGAGTCAAAGACGCATACCAACAAGCTCTACAACTAGGGAAGTAACGAATGGCCATTACACCGATCGTTTCGGCAGCACTGCCTGCACTACCTACTGTCCCAACAACTTCTGTTGGAGGCATGGGAGCAGCCGGTTCAACCCAAACAGATGGGAAAGAATTCTCGAATCTTGTAGTTGATGCCATGGAGAATCTTGAAGCCAAGCAGGACACTTCAGATCAACTTGCCACCCAGGCGGCCACAGGAAACCTCTCTGACATACACGACTACATGATTGCTTCAACCGAAGCGACCGTGACGACCGAATTGACCATGGCCGTACGAAACAAAGCCGTTGAAGCCTTCAACAGCATTATGCAGATGGGTATCTGATGCTTGACCATCTGACTAAATATCGCTCTCAATTCCTTAAACTCTTCAATGGCTTCACGTCTGGCCAAAAGACAATCCTCGCCATGGCAGTTGCAGGGTTGCTTATTGCAGGCCTGACCTTCAGCCGTTGGGCAGGAACCCCTGCCTACACCACGCTCTATAGCAATCTTTCATCTGCCGATGCCTCAGCTATTACCCAAGAACTGACCTCTAAGGGAGTCTCATACAAGCTTGGCGAAGGGGGCACCTCGATCCTCGTCTCTCAAGACAACGTCTATCAAGCTCGTCTTGACTTGAGCGCAAAGGGTCTTCCAACTGCTGGATCAGCGGGATATAGCCTGCTAGATAAACAGGGCATCACCACTTCCGAGTTTCGCCAGAGAGTCGATTACCAACGTGCTCTCGAAGGTGAGATCTCAAACACCATCAAAGCAATCAACGGTGTAAGTGATGTAGCCGTTCACCTGGTAATTCCTCAAGACGATCTCTTTTCACAAGATGCCAAAAAGCCCACGGCATCAATCCTCGTAACCATGACAGGTTCCACAACCTTGAACAGCGGGCAGGTTCAAGCAATCGTTCACCTAACAGCTGCCAGTGTTGAAGGACTTGCACCCGAGAACGTGACTGTTGCCGACTCATCGGGTCGAGTCTTGTCGGCACCGGGACAAAGCGGCGGTGCTGATACTGAAGCTCAGGTACAACAAACGACCGCATACCAAGACCAACTTGCACGATCAATCGAAGAAATGCTTGACCTCGTTGTCGGAACGGGCCGTGCGGTTGTGAGAGTAAACGCTGCAATGAACTTTGATGAGAGGGTCTCTCAAAGCGAAACTTTTGGAAAAGAAACTGCACCAGCCGTTGCTGCCAGCAATAGTGATGAAACCTTCACAGGAAACGGAAATGCAGTCGGTGGGGTACTTGGTCCAGATGCAGTACCTATCGACCCCAGTGGTTCTTCAAACTCCTACTCAAAAAACGATACCCAGCAGACATTTGCAGTCGACAAGGTGACCGAAAATGTCAAGAAGGCTCCAGGAACCTTAGAGCGCCTTTCGGTTGCCGTACTCCTTGATGGTGCGGCAAAAAATGCCGCTAACAGAGCAGAGATTGAACGCTTGGTTTCAGCGGCAGCAGGCCTCAATGTTGATCGAGGTGACACCGTAGAAATAAGCCGCATGCCATTTGATGCAAGCGCTACAAAGGAGCAGAAGGCACAAGAGGCAGCAAAAGCAGCGGCCCAACGCCAAGACCAGCTCATGGCACTTGTTAGAAACATCGGGGTAGTGCTGATAGTTCTCATTGTCCTGTTCCTTGCTTACCGCAGCGCCCGCAAGGCCGGCCGAGTCGCAGTCTCCACTCCACTTGAGCTTCCAACTGGAATGCCGCTGCGAGCTCTCAGCGCCTATGACCCGAAGCTACTAGGAGCAGGTAATGAGGATCTCGCTCTAGACGATTTAACTACTTCGCCAGAAATTCAAGAAGAGATACCCGCCAAACCGAAACTCCAGCCGCAGATAGATGAGCTCATCGACAAACAGCCAGAAGAGGTCGCACAAGTATTACGCAGCTGGCTAGCCGATCGTCGGAGCTGAGATGTCTGTTAAGCATCTAACGGGACCTCAGAAGGCAGCCATCATCTTGCTTCAGATGGACAAGGACCGAGCCTCTCACGTACTGCAGGCTCTTCGTGAAAATGAAGTGGCAGACATCATGGCAGAGGTCGCTCGAATGCGACCGGTTGATTTCAAGATCGTCGAAGAACTCATCGATGAGTTCAAGATCTTGGCAGAAACACATGTCACGATAACTCGCGGCGGCATAGAGCTGGCACGTGCCCTTTTGGAGGAAAGCCTCGGCATTGATAAGGCAGAGGAAATTCTCGAACGTGTAAGCGCATCAATCATCGAAATGCCTTTTGAATTCCTTCGAAAAGCTGATCCACGCCAAGTTCTTTCCTTTATCCAAGACGAGCACCCTCAAACGGTTGCTTTAGTACTCGCATACATGCCGCCTGATAATGCCGCCATGATTATGGGGGGACTGCCAGAAGAACTCCAAAGAGAGGTTGCTCAGCGACTCGCGATGATGGATAGAACCTCTCCTGATGTCATCGAGCATGTAGAGGCAGTCCTTGAGCGAAGGCTTTCTTCAGTATTGCAACCAACAGAACTA
>CAYGGL010000145.1:0-4431 GCA_964349215.1 uncultured Acidimicrobiaceae bacterium
CGGCTCGTTCGTCTACATCCCGAAGGGCGTGAAATGCCCGATGGAGCTCTCGAGCTACTTCCGCATCAACACCGAAGGCTCGGGCCAGTTCGAGCGCACGCTCATCATTGCCGATGAAGGCAGCCAGGTTCACTACATCGAAGGCTGTTCAGCGCCTGTTTATACATCTGATTCATTGCACTCAGCCGTGGTTGAGATCGTGGTTAAGCCTTCTGCTCGAGTTACCTATACGACCATCCAAAACTGGTCTAACAATGTGTTCAATCTGGTTACCAAGCGGGCCCGTGTTGAAGCTGAGGGCCATATGGAATGGATTGACGGCAACATCGGTAGCCGTCTCACAATGAAATATCCGGCCGTATATATGGTTGGGCCAAAGGCATCGGGCGAGGTTCTTTCGGTTGCTTATGCAGGTGCGGGTCAGCATCAAGATGCCGGCGCCAAGATGGTTCATGCTGCGCCTGAGACCACGAGTCGCATTGTGTCGAAGTCGATCTCAAAAGATGCCGGTCGCACCAGTTATAGAGGCCTGGTACGAGTCGAAGAGGGCGCCTATGGCTGCAAGAGCCACGTTCAGTGTGACGCCTTGATTCTCGATGACCACAGCATTTCCGATACCTATCCCTATATGGAAATTGGCGAACGTGATGCAGTAGTGGGTCATGAGGCAACCGTGTCAAAGGTTGGCGATGAGCAGTTGTTCTATCTCATGAGTCGTGGACTTTCCCAAGAACAAGCGATGGGAATGATCGTAAACGGGTTCATCGAGCCTGTTACTCGCACTTTGCCCATGGAATATGCAGTGGAGTGGAGCCGTCTTATCGAGCTCCAGATGGAGGGGAGCGTCGGCTGATCGGGCTGATTGTCTTCCGTCCCCTCCCCGTTTCTCGTTTGTCGGAAAGGTTTGTCAGTCTTTATGTCAGTGCTTGATGGCCTTTCAGCGCTTGGCGGCCCGTCTTGGCTCCAGGCCCGCCGCAATGCAGCCGCAGATCTCTTCGCTACAGCTTCAATGCCTACGGCTGAGTCTGAACTGTGGCGTTACAGCCGTATTGATGACCTAGATCTCAATAGGTACAAGCCAGTGCTTGAGAAACCCCAAGCCACCGCTGCAAGTATTCCGCCTGAGATGCAGCCGATATTGGATGCTCTTGATGACGCAGCAGGGGTAGTCGTTATACGTGATGGTTGGATCACCTACGTTCTGCTCGACGAAAACCTTGCGTCAAAGGGCGTCAAGTTCGGACGCCTTACTGATCAAGGTGCAGCCGATCAAGACGACACCGATCAAGACGTCGCCACGGCACTTGGAACGATTGCTGTTTCAACACCCGATAGCGCAATAGCAGCGCTACATGACGCATTGACGATCGACCCTTTACTCATATCGGTTCCAGATGGCGTGGTTGTCGAAGCTCCATTTGTTGTGCTGAACCAACTCAGCGTCGATCGAGGCCTTTCGTGTCCGCACCTGCTCGTACAAGCAGGTGTCAACAGCCAAATGAAACTTTTGGTGCATCACGAGTCAAGCGATATCGATGCTCTTGTGATTCCCGTAGTCGAGATTGATTGCGGGACTGGTTCAAACGTTTCATACCTTGAGTCGCAGTTACTTGGGCCTCGAACTTGGCAGATTGGTCGTCAGGCAAGTTCTGTTGGGCGAGATGCAACGCTCAACTCTGCAATGGTTGCCTTAGGTGGTGACTATGCACGCTCACGTATTAGTTCGACCCTGTCAGGTCAAGGTGCAACGGCAACCATGTTGGCCGTTTACTTCGGTGAAGACGGCCAGATGCACGACGTTCGTACGACCCAAGACCATATGGCGCCAAAGACAACTAGCAACTTGTTGTTCAAGGGAGCCGTACAGGGAAAGGCCCGGTCGGTTTATTCGGGACTGGTCCATATTGGCAAAGAGGGCCAAGGCGTGAATGCCTCTCAAACCAATAGGAATATCACTTTGTCGCACGGTGCCTGGGCAGAGTCAGTTCCGACTTTGGAGATCGAGAATAACGACGTGCGTTGTTCACACGCCTCAGCCGTTGGGCCAATTGATGAGGAACAGCGTTTTTATCTTGAGAGTCGTGGTGTGCCTCCGCAGATGGCCGAGAGGCTGATCGTGCTGGGCTTCTTTGATGAGGTACTCGAACGCCTACCCATTTCAGGAGTCGTTGAGCGTTTGCGTGCTGAAGTTGTAGCGAAGCTCGATCGTCGAGACCCCAGCGATCAGCTCTCAACCAGTCAAGGAGTAAGTCAGTGAGCCGGGTACGTCTTTGTGCTGTCGACGAGATCGAATCTGGGACAGCTCGACGATTTGTCGAGGGCACGTACAAGGTCGCCCTGGTTCGTATAGAAGATGATTTTTATGCGCTTAATGACCGTTGCAGCCATGCCAACATCGCGTTGAGCGAGGGTGAGGTTCATGTCGAAAACCGTCATATCGAATGTTGGAAACACGGCAGTTCCTTTTCGCTTGAGACTGGTTGTCCAGACGTCTTGCCTGCGACTCAGCCAGTTGCAACCTATGAGGTCGAAGTAGCCGACGGATTTGTTTGGGTGGATCTCCCATGACCAAATCTCCAAAGGGCGGCTCAAGCGAACTTGTTATCAACCAACTGCATGCTGGTATCGCCGGCAAGGAGATTTTGCGTGGCATCGATCTTGTAGTGAGAAGTGGTGAGGTCCATGCTGTTATGGGACCCAACGGCTCTGGAAAGTCGACACTCTCTCACGTTCTCATGGGAAAGCCTGGCTATGAGGTAATCAGTGGATCGATCACTCTTGATGGCATAGATGTGCTAGCCATGGAAACCTGGGAACGAGCGAAGGCGGGATTGTTCTTGGCAATGCAGTACCCAACTGAAGTGCCTGGTGTTTCCCTAGAGGCAATGTTGCATGAGGCTCTTGTGGCATCTGGCAGCGTTAGCAGCGATGTTCATGGCCAAATGGTGGCCGAAGCAGAGCGAATTGGTTTCGACGAGCGCTTCTTGGAGCGTTCGTTGAATGTCGATCTTTCCGGTGGTGAAAAAAAGCGCAACGAAACCTTGCAACTCGGTGTGCTCCAACCCCGTTTTGCCATTCTCGATGAGATCGACTCGGGCCTTGATCTAGACGCACTGGCGGCAGTGAGTAAGCGTATTGAAGCCGAGACTCACGAACGTGGTCTGGGAGTGTTGGCTATTACTCATTACCAGCGTCTGCTTACAGAACTACGTCCAGACGTCGTTCACGTTTTGGTCAAGGGTCGTATCGTGAAGACCGGTGGAGCCGAGCTGGTCCACGAACTCGAACGCGATGGCTACGCGGCCTACCAAAGCGAGCCGTTATGAGCGTTGGGTGCCAACTTTAAGATCGCGGAATGGAACGTCTTTATCGACTGATGGTTCGCGGGGGAGTCCGAGAACTCTTTCGCCGATGATGTTGCGCTGAATCTGATCTGATCCACCTGCGATCGCAATTGATGGGCACGAGAGTGTCAGCTGTTGCATTGCTCCACCGAGTGGGGCATCGCTGCCATTCAACATCCCATGCGCACCGATAATGCTCATGCCGATGTCACGTGCCCTGCGCATCAAATCAGCAATAGCAAGTTTGCCGGTCGAGCTTTCAGGACCAGGCCGTCCGCCTTTTTGAACCGCTGCTTTTGATCGCAAGGCCGTGTATCGGGCGATCTCCTCAAGGGAATGGATTTGAGCCAACCATTGGCGAACCACTGGGTCTTTGGTCTTTCCCATTGATTGAGCGAGTTGTCGAGTCATCTTCGATGAGCGCCCGGCAAAAGCCATCGATGACGAACCCTCGGCTTTGGGGCCCTTTCCTTCCACAATGTCGCCAACTCGTACATCGAGCATGCCGGCCTTCTCGCCGGGAACGCCTCCAGCTCCCATGAGCGAGCCTCCACCGCCAATTCCTGAACGCTCAAATGCCAAAGTGGTAACTGCTACGCCCCAGCCCGCATCTTGGTCGCCGATGATATTGGCATGTGGAACACGAGCATCTGTGAAGAACACCTCGTTGAAGTGTGAAGCGCCGTTCATCTGCTTGAGTGGACGTATCTCAATGCCGGGTTGGTCCATGTCGATGATGAAATAAGTGATGCCTCGATGCTTGGGAGAATCAACATCGGTACGCGCAACAAGCATTCCTCGATCAGAGATTTGTGCACCCGAGGTCCAAACCTTTTGGCCGTTGACTATCCATTCGTCACCATCTCGTATTGCCCGTGTTTGAAGACTCGCCAGATCTGACCCAGCTCCTGGTTCACTGAAGAGCTGACACCAGGCCTCTGCTCCTGTGGCAAGAGGTTTGAGATAGCGAGCTTTTTGTTCTTCGGTTGCATGGCTGATGATTGTCGGAGCAGCCAGACCTTGGCCAAGACCTCCAGGGGGGCCTAGAGCTCCTGCTTTGGCAAACTCAGCCCGAACGGCACCGGCG
>CAYGGL010000146.1:0-4408 GCA_964349215.1 uncultured Acidimicrobiaceae bacterium
GGTGGGGTAAATGTCTACCCAGTTGAGGTCGAACAGGCGCTTGGCACTTTCCCCGGCGTAACGCAGGTGGCCGTCTTTGGCGTTGATGATGATCTCTGGGGCCGCCGTGTTTGTGCCGCCGTGGTGGGAGATGTAGATCTCGAGGCCTTGTCCAGTCATATCCGCACCCGCCTTGCCGGCTACAAGTGCCCTAAGAATCTGATTTCCGTCACTGACATCCCTCATAGCGAAACCGGTAAAGTCCGCCGGTCAACCCTTGCGGCCGATCTTGGACTTGAATGACCGTCTCGGTTAGGGACTGTTGGCTGGAGCGAATTGGGCGTAGTCTGCGCGGGTTAGGGGTCTTGAGGTGGCGGCGCCAGTTCCGTCGGGGACTTCACTCAATTCCCCTCCGATCTTGAAACGAACTGATTGAACACCCTGTGCAGCTGTGGCGGTATAGACGATCTGAGCAAGAGCAAGCCGCAGACGTTCCTTAACTGTTCCAGATAGATTTTCGCTGAGGTCCAAGGTCACCAAACCTTCTTCGGTTGGTCCTGTGACTTCAAGAAGACGAGTGCCTGAGTCAATGTTGGTATTGAGTCCCTGAGCCAACTCTTCTGCGCTGAGTTCGGTAAATAGAGCTTGAAGCGACTGGCGCACTCCGCCAGGACTTTGAACATTTTTGACCACTTCAAAAAGTCGTTCGTTGTTAACTACCAAAAAGATGGAAGCCCTTTGGGTTCCTTGAGGTGTCGGCAGAGCGGCATCTGTTGTGGTGGTTGTGACGGCCTCTTTGTCGAGTAAGCCAAAAGGAACGTCTTGACTGGGTAGTGCTCTGGGCTCCTTGTCATCGCTGATCCCACAGGAGCCGAGTAACAGACACGATCCAAGCACTGCGACCATGGCTCTTATTATTTTTTTTGATCTGTTGATTTCTGTCAGTTTGGTAATCATTCAACCTCAGTTGCGGGAACTGCTGCTGGGCCGAGATCTTCTTCGGGCTCTGCTGGTGGGGTGACGATCGGTAACTCGACGACAAAGCGCGCTCCTGGGAGCCCATCAAGGCGATCTTCAACCCAGACTCGACCTCCATGTAGGTTGACATGCTCTCGCACTAAGGCAAGCCCTAAACCCGTGCCCTCGCCGGTTCCTCTTCTACCTGACGCTACGGCTCCTCGCGCGAATCGTTCGAAGATTCTCTCTCGATCTATTACGGGGACCCCCGTGCCTTCGTCTTGTACACAGATCCGCACATGGTGATCGAACAATTCCACGGATATTTCGGTAGCGCCACCACCGTAGTGAGATGAATTGTCAATAAGGTTCGAGAGCACCTGCATGAGCCGGCGTTTATCGACCTGAACTATTGCGCTGGCTGCGTTTGATTCAACGACTACAGGTATAGCTCCCCTGGTGGAGGCACTGACTGCATTAATAACCAGTTCTGCAATACGAACCTCAGCGAGATCAAGATATGCAGCACCGGCGTCAAACCGCGATATTTCCAATAGATCTTCGACCATCGTGTTAAAGCGTGTTACGTCTGCTGACAAGAGATCAAGCACTGCTTGGCTGCGTTCTGTCATTTCATCACGACGACCTTGCAGAACTTCCACCGAGGCAGACAGGGTTGTCAGGGGCGAACGTAATTCATGGCTGATGTCAGAAGCGAAGCGAGCATCACGTTCAAAACGTTCTTGTAAGAACCGCGCCATGTCATTGAAAGATTTCACAAATCCTGCGAGGTCAGGGTCCTTTACCAGCGCGACACGAGTGTCTAAACGACCACCAGATATAGCTTGAGCCGCTGTACTGATTTCAGCCAAGGGTCGTAGGACTCTGCGGCTGGCAGTCATTCCCAAAAGTGATCCCGCCATAGTGGTTACAACAGCAGTAAGGCCAAGAGAAATACCGAGTGCATTGAGGGTGCTTTGAAGTTCGTCAAACGAAGTACTTTCAAAATAGGCAGCATTGACCAATGGAATTGGTATTCCAACTACCAGCGATTTCTCATTCTGATAGGTGTAACGCATGCGAGCTGGAGACCCATTCAAGACTGATTGGCGAAACTCAATGGGAAGACTGTCGCGTCCGTGAGTGATTTCAACTGCGAACCAATCACCTCTGTAATAGAGAAGAGGGCGGCCTCCTTCTTGAGTTTGAAGTGAGTCGAGTAACTCTTTTGGAAGTGCCTCTGCGCTGCGCAGTCCGTTGCGTATTGCAGAAGCGTTCAGATAGGTCTGGTTGATCGCCGAGCTTTCACGTTGGCTTACAAGATTGGTTCGCACCAATCCATAGGTCACAAGTGACAACAAGACAGAAACCACCAAAGAGCCGAGCCCGAAAGCAATTGTGAATCTGGCTCTAAGTCCAAAACGTCTATAGGGCCGTATTCCCGACGCGTTCCTTCGCCGATAACTTGGTCGAAGGGCGCTGATAAAAGCTGCCATCAGAGTGATCTAGACGGGCAACTTGTAACCCAAGCCTCGCACGGTAACAACATGGCGGGGGTGGGCTGGGTCAGACTCAACTTTTGTGCGGAGCCGTCTGATGTGAACATCAACGAGACGGCCGTCACCAAAATAGCCATATCCCCAGACGCGTTCCAATAACTGCTCGCGACTGAGTACTTGTCCAGGGATGGTGGCAAGTTCACACAACAGGCGAAACTCTGTTTTGGTTAGGTGTACCTCTTCGCCGTTACGACGAACGACTCCCTCTCCTGGGATGATTTCCAAGTCTCCAAAGAGCAGGTGGGTGTTGGCATTCTCAAGTGGACGCGCACGACGCAACAAGGCCCGGATGCGAGCGGACAATTCCTTTGGTTGGAATGGCTTGGTCACATAGTCGTCTGCTCCGGCCTCAAGTCCGGCGACCACATCGTGAGTGTCGGTTCGAGCCGTGACCATGATGATGGGTACATCGCTGGATTTACGGATGGAACGACAAACCTCGAAGCCATCCATATCAGGAAGCATCAGGTCAATGAGTACAACATCAGATTTTTCGGCTGTGAAAGCGGCGAGTGCATCCTCACCATTACCTGCTTCAACAACGGTCCAGCCCTCATCTTCAAGGGCCATCCGTACAGCAGTTCGGATGCGCTCATCATCTTCAACAGCAAGGATTCGAGTCCCCACAGTCTTAAGCATGCCTCATATCGAGGCTTGGAGGTTGGACATGGGCCAAAATAGATTCGAACAGGTCAGGGGCCGCCGCCACTATGAGGTCTCCAGATGGCCATCCAAGCTCTGTCCATAGTGTCGAGGCACCGGCTTCAGATGCGATCAAAAGGCCTGCGGAATGGTCCCAAGGCATCGGCCCGCGTTCGTAATAGGCATCGACTCGTCCACATGCCACCCAACACAAATCGATGGCTGCGGCACCTATTCGGCGGATATCTCGCACTTTGCTCAGCAGCGGAGCAACTACTTGGGCTTGTTCAGCTCTTCGTGTTGGTTCATAGCCAAAACCCGTTGCGACCAATGCGTTGGCCAATTCAGAGGTTTTGTTGCACGAGATGAGTTCGCCGTTACGTGACGCGCCACGTCCTCGTAGAGCCACGAATGTTTCGTTGTGAGACGGATCGATCACCACACCTATTTCTGTGACGCCATCAATTTCTACACCGATGGAAACCGCAAAGCCTGGGAGTCCGTATAAATAGTTGGTAGTGCCATCAAGTGGATCTACCACCCAGCGAACCCCTGTGGTGCCTGCGGAGTTTGTGCCTTCTTCTCCAAGAATTGCGTCATTGGGTCGGGCAGCGCGGATGCCATCAACGACCATCTTTTCAGATGCCTGATCAATCTCGGAGACCATGTCGGTTGAAGAAGTCTTTGTACTTATTGATGTTCTGGTTTCGCCCAAAGACTTGATGAGCAGTTCGGCTGCTTGGGTGCCAAGTTCTAGTGCAAGTCCCATGAGTTCATCGACGTTGTGTCCACTGGCTTTGCTGAGTTGACTGTCGTTCACTAGCTGATCCTACAAGGGCGACTAGCTTGGATTGTCATGGGTGAGCTTATTGAAGAGGTTCCTGCAAGGGTCCTTGCGGTTTATGCACACCCCGATGATTATGAAATGTCTTGCGGGGGAACACTTCACAGGTGGGCCGGCGAAGGTGCTGAGGTTTATGTATTAATTGGCACCAGAGGAGAGAAGGGGTCCGCTGATCCGAATACCAATACCGAAGAACTGGCAGATATGCGTGGACAAGAATCACGTTGCGCCGCCGAGGTGTTGGGCGTCAAAGAACTCGAAACTTTAGGAGTGCCTGATGGCGAGTTGGATAATTCTCCTGATCTTCGCCGTCGTCTTGTTCAGGTAATCCGACGAGTCCGTCCTGATGTCGTGATCTGCCCTGACCCGACGGCAGTTTTTTTCGGCAACAGCTATATAAACCATATAGATCACAGAGAAATTGGAT
>CAYGGL010000147.1:0-4399 GCA_964349215.1 uncultured Acidimicrobiaceae bacterium
GGTCTTCAGCCTTGTCAACAATTTTCTCAACTCCGCTTTTTGACCTGGCCATTACCGTTTCAAGCTCTAGGCCTCCTGGGGACGAACCATTAGAGTCCACCAGCACGGCAACCGGAACGCCTTCGCTTTGGGTCTCTGCGTAAGTGACGTTTTCCACCCCATCAAAGGCTGCAAAGGTGGTAATAGTCGCTAGTACGAAAACCGCTGTGAACGGGCGCTTAGAACGCATGTGAATGCTCCTGTTGTGTGACGAAGTGCTGTGATGAAAGGAGTGAATGCCAAGCCCTTAAGGGCTCGGACAGGAGTTACTACGGCAGATAGGCCCCTCGCCTTGAGTACATTTCGCGTAAATTGTCCGAATTACGCCGCACATTTAAGACGAATCAGACATATCGGACACGCCGGGGCTGAGTGGAGCGGGAATCGCCGATAGCATGCCCACCATGTCGAGCGAGAAATCTGCAGTGGAGAAACCTCATTGGTCTCACCTATTCGATGAGGTTGTTACCTCTGGGCTGTGTACCGGATGCGCAGGATGCGTAATCGCCTGTCCACATGACGTTTTGGGCTACGACGATGGCAATGGCCACTACAAGCCATTCCATCTAGAAGAAGAAGGGGGACCTTCAGGATGCGGTCATGGCGAGCGTGGCTGCACCTTGTGCACAAGAGCATGCCCTCGGTTTAGGGCTTGGGAACTCGAGGCCGACACTTTGTTGTTCAACCGCCCACGTGAGGCAGATGAGGTAGCCGGCATCAGCAAAGACATCGTCTTGGCTCGTGCTAGTGATGATCACATACACCAAGGAGGCCAAGACGGGGGGCTGGTGTCTGCCATTCTCATTTGGGCATTGGAACACGACATCATCGACGCCGGTCTGGTCTCTTACCTAGAAGGTGACGGAACTACCTGGAAGGCAATACCGGGCGTCGCAACCAACCGCGAGGAGGTCGTCGCAGCGGCAGGAAGTCGTTACACCTACTCAGCTAATACCCTTGCCTACCGTGACGCCATCGAGGCGGGCCACGAGCGCCTCGCCTTGGTTGGAATGAGCTGTCAAAGTTCACTGCCACCCATCATGAAGAGCCGCAAAACCGGCAAGTCAGCTCGGCGGTTCGCTTTGAATATCGGACTGCTGTGCTCAAAGACCTTTGACGACGCCATCTTTCCTGAACTCTTCGAAGCCAAGTACGGCCTCATGAGAGCCGACATCGTAAAGATGAACATTAAGGGCGTCTTTCAGGTATGGATGCGAAATGGCGACTACCACGAAATACCCCTTAAGGAATGTCATGCATGGACACGAGAGGGTTGTAATGCCTGTCCGGATTTTGCGGCGGAACATGCTGATATATCGACTGGCGGAATCGGCGCCTTCAACGATTGGACCCTCACGATCATCCGTACAGATACAGGTCGCGAGATCATGGATTCAATGGTCGCCGACGGGACCATTCAAGTTCGGCCAGGAGATGATGACCCGGGAGCTATTGCTTTGATGCGCAAGCTGTCAGCCAAGAGTCGCAAGCGTTGGCCTATCAACGCCGACCTCACCCCAGGAATCTTGCCTCCACCTGAACCCGTGACCATTTCGCCCTCGTGATCTGGACCCGACATCTGAAGGCCATGCGGCATTGTAAGGCCTTGCAATTTAAGGCCATGCGTTGGATGTAGGCCCCTTACGAGACCTGCTTACCGCTGTTGTGGGCCTGGCAACAGGAGTGCTGTCAGGCGCATTTGGGGTTGGTGGAGCGGTCATTTCTACGCCGGGCATCCGTCTCTTGGGTGTACCCGCCTTGGTTGCGGTTGGGACAACTCTGCCATCGATTCTTCCAACCGCTCTTGCAGGTGCGCATCGCTACAGGGCAGAGGGGCTCATAAGTTGGGATGCGGTCATGTTCACCGTTCCAACAGGTTTGATCGCCTCAATCGCTGGAGGAATTTTGAGCGATCACATCCCGGGGGACGGGCACATCCTGATGCTTGTTACCGCCTTGCTATTGGGAATCACTGCTTGGCGCATGGGCCGTTCCACCAACAATGACAACTCAGATGATTTGTCCCAAAGCCAGACTCAATCACAATCACACGTAAGGGCTCGTCTCGCCGCCGTAGGCGTATTTGCCGGTGGAATGAGCGGACTGCTTGGCGTGGGTGGTGGTCTGGTTATGGTTCCCGCGTTTCATCAGATGGCGGGGCTGTCAATCAAGTCGGCTATTGGAACCTCTCTTGCATGCGTTGCCGCCTTTGCCATTCCAGGCACGATTACCCATGCCCTTCTTGACCACATTGATTGGCGAGTAGCTATTTTCTTGACTCTTACTGTGATCCCAGGTGCCAGATATGGTTCTGGCCTTGCCATGCGAGCAAGCGACGATCACTTGCGCCGTATCGTTTCAATTTTTCTCGGCCTAATCGCTATTGGTTACGCCACCGGAGAACTGATCGCTCTCATTATTGACTGACACGTACTTACTGACATGCGGCTAGATTTTGATCATCACTAAATCATCTGCACGTTCTCGGACCCCCAAGACGCCTGATCTGGGCGCTCTATTGTTGCTCGTTCGCCACGGGACTACTCCCACCACGGGCACAATGTTGCCAGGTCGAGCCCCGGGTCTTCATCTGGCCGATTCCGGTCGCGCTCAGGCTCAAGCCGTTGCCGATCGTCTCGCTGAGTTCCACCGCATCGATGCCGTCTATGCGTCGCCTCTTGAACGAACACGCGAGACAGCAAAGCCAATAGGCAAAGCAACATCTACTCAAGTGAAAATTGAACGAGGCCTATTAGAGTGCGACTTTGGCGATTGGACCGGTCAGCCCTTGAAGAAACTCATGAAACTTCCTGAGTGGACAAGAGTTCAGCGCAATCCAAGCGGGTTCAGATTTCCCGGCGGTGAGTCATTTCCTGAGATGCAAATGCGCATAACCTCAACTCTTGCGAAACTCGCCGATCGCCATAGTGGTGGCGTCGTGGTGGCCGTTTCTCATGCAGATCCAATCAAGGCAGCAGTTGCTCACGCGCTGGGTACTCACCTTGACCTATTCCAACGCATTGTCATCTCTCCATGTTCAATAACTGCGATAAGACTCACGGGCCATGGTCCAATAGTGTTGACTGTGAACTCAATTACCGGCAGATTGTCAGATCTTCAACCTTCATGAGCACTTCATTCGATCTTCCAGATTTGGACCATTTCATAACTGGCACTGTGGGTGAGCCGGGAGAGCGGGTCTTTTATCTTCAAGCAGTTGCAGGTGACCAGGTCTTTACATTGCGACTTGAGAAACTCCAAGTGGCAACGCTGGCTCAATACCTCGGCGCGATGCTCGCTGATATACCGACTCCTTTGGAAAGTGAGATTCCAGCGAGCATCGATTTGATCGAACCCCCAATAGCCGAATGGGTAGTCGGCCAAATTGGAGTGGCTTATAACGAGGCGAGCAACCACATTGTCGTGGTCGCCGAAGAGTTGGTAATGGTTGATGAAGAGGTCGAAGAAAACATCGAGAATCTTGACATGCAAGACGATGGCGCCTCTGCCTCGTTTCGACTTACACCTGGACAAGTTGCAGCATTCATTCGCCAGGCCGCTGAGAAAGTTTCAGCAGGACGACCACCTTGTATTTTGTGCGGGCGTCCGATGAACCCTGAAGGTCACGTATGCATCAAGACGAACGGACACAAACCCCACTGAAACCCATCGATTTCTTGCACTTGTTAAAAACGGGAGAGATGGAAGTTTTGGGCCGTATGCCATGGAGTTCAAATGCCACCCTCTTGGTCAAGATCGCCAATGCAGATGCCGGCCGAGATGATGCCAAAGAGCAGCCACCAACCGAGGTGCATGGCATTTACAAGCCGGGCAAAGGCGAGCGCCCTCTATGGGATTTTCCAGATGGTCTATACCGACGAGAAGTAGCCGCTTGGGAATTGTCCGAAATGTTAGGTTGGGGCCTTGTTCCTGAAACGGTCCTGCGTGACGGACCATACGGCGAAGGATCTGTTCAGCGATTCATCGAAGCCGACTTCGAACAGCATTACTTCACGCTCTACGAAGACCCAACACATCACGAAGCGCTACGAATTATGTGCGCCTTTGACTTGTTGATAAACAACACTGATCGCAAGTCTGGTCATTGCTTGTTGGGACACAACCAACGCATATATGGCATCGACAATGGTTTGTGCTTTCACCCTGATCCCAAAATTAGAACTGTGATCTGGGAGTTCGGCGGTGAGCCAATCCCGACGGCGATTATTGACGACATAACGCGTTTGATTGAAGAACTTCCCGGACCCCTGGCCTGCTATCTGAGCGACGATGAAATCGCTGGCATCAAACGTCGTGGGTCGTTCATGATTGAGCGAAGCATCTTTCCTGAAGCCGACCC
>CAYGGL010000148.1:0-4390 GCA_964349215.1 uncultured Acidimicrobiaceae bacterium
GTAGTAGCCGTCTCCTTTGAATCTGAAGCCGCCTCATCATCATCACCGCATGCTGCCACCGTGCCCGACAACATTGTCAGCGCCAGTACAGAAACGAACAATCTCTTTTTAATCATTTTCACCTCATTGTTTAGTGCACGTCTTTGAACATGCAGTTGGATTGACCTCCTTTACGTCTGGGGAAAGAAAACGGATGCAAAAAGTTTTTGGGAAAATTCTCAAAAGATTTTGCATCCGTCGGCGTGGTTCGTCCGTAAAGCACATGAGCCGAGTAAAGGCGGCCAAAACCCAATCAATCAAAACCCATCAATAACAAATCAATCAATAACTAACCAACAAGGAGACTATTATGCGTCGCATAATCGCCGGATCATTTGCATCACTTTTGATCCTTGGAGCAACTGCTCTACCAGCTCAAGCAGCAGCACCAGAAGAAAAACCTACAATCGCAGGAATCGTGGCATCAAGTGGTGGTCAGTTTGATGGAAACCACAGTGACTACGACATCTTGTTAAACGCTGTTCAAGCAGCCGACCTTGTGGGCGCCCTCAATGACCCATCGGCCAAATTGACGGTGTTCGCACCGAATGATCGTGCCTTTGTATTACTTGCGAAAGACCTTGGATTCACTGGCAAGGATGAAGCCGGGGCTTGGAACTTCCTAGTCGGGGCTCTCACACAACTTGGCAATGGAGATCCAATTCCGGTGTTGAAGAACGTGCTGTTGTATCACGTCGCTTCTGGAAATCTTGGCATTGTCGATGTAGCCACAAGCAAGAAGGTTGACACCTTGCTCGGCTCCAGTTTCGGTGTGCGCCTAGTGGTACTAGTCGATCAGGACCCAGATTTTAAAAATCCTGTGGTGCTTCCGCTCGCCAGCAACATCAAGGCGTCTAACGGAATAGTTCACACCATAAGCAGGGTCCTATTGCCGATCAACATCTAAACGATATTTACGATTTAGGAAATTCAAAGAAGTAACTGCAAGCAACAAGGAAGGAGAGGCGGGAACTCAACCTGCCTCTCCTTCTTCTTTTTTATTTCTAAAGCCCCGTGTGGATGAGTGCTCCGCCATCAACAACAAGAGTGTGGCCTGTTATCCAAGAGGCGGCATCACTTGCAAGAAATAACGCAGCGTTGGCAATATCTTCGGGTTCGCCCAATCTACGAAGAGGGGTATGTCCTGCAATCGCCTCTTCGGCCGGTTGCCATAGGGCCCGAGCAAAATCAGTCTTTACCAGTCCTGGGGCAATGGCATTAACCCTCACCTTGGGTGCAAGTTCGGCCGCCATCTGTTTAGTCAGATGTATAACGGCCGCCTTGGTTACGTTGTAGTACCCAATCATTGGCTCGGTAGCCATTCCACCGATAGATGCCATATTGATGATCGAACCACCACCATCTCTCATCGACTTTTCCCAAGCGAGTTGCGACCACGACAACACAGCGGTCTGATTAACCTGAACAGTTTTGTCGGCACGTGAACGATCGATTCCCATCAAAGGGCCCATGTAAGGGTTAGTCGCAGCATTATTAACCAAAATGTCAATGCCTCCCAGACGCTCGATACATGCATCTATGCAGGCTTCAGCTTGGTCAGGCTCACCAACATTTGCGGCAAACCATTCGACCTTTCCTGTCATTTCCTTTGCAGCGACTTCAAGCGCATCGGCCTTACGTGACGAAATCATCACACGAGCACCCGATTGCGCATATAGAGCAGCAATCGCCTTTCCGATGCCGCGCGATCCTCCCGTTACCAGAGCCACCTTGTTATCGAGTCTCAAATCCATGTTCGGAACAATAGGCCCGTCGTATACGTACGTCTAAGAAAATATGGCGGTTCGATGGTAAACAATGGTGGTGATCGCAGATGCACTTCGAGGGCAACGCATTTTTATAACTGGCTCTACCGGGTTTCTCGGGACCGCCCTTGTCGAGCGCTTCTTACGTTCGGTTCCAGAGTCTGAACTGGTTTTACTCGTGAGGCCGGGTCGTCGAACAACAGCGCTACGTCGTATCGAGCGTGAAGTCTTACGCAACGACGCATTCGATCGGTTGCGCAGTGAGTGGGGCGATCGTTTCGAATCTGAATGCACTCGTCGCATTCAAGTGGTCGCAGGCGATGTCGGGGCCGACGGACTCGGATTGAATGACGAAGACAAGGCCATTGTTTCCACGTGTCACGCTGTGGTCCATTCTGCTGCAACTGTTTCATTTGATTCGCCGCTTGATAGTGCCGTTGAAGTGAACCTCCTCGGTCCTTCACGCATTGTGCAAACCTTGCATGCGATAGATTCAAAAGCTTCGATGATCGCTGTTTCAACCTGTTATGTCGCCGGCAACAGGCGTGGACCAGCCCCCGAGCTCCCTGTATTCCAACAACCGTTTACACCTGATGTTGATTGGCGAACCGAGGTAACGGCAGCAAGGCGCATGCGGGCGGACGCTGAAGCCGCCAGTCGCATGCCCGAACGACTGGCATATTTCGCCAAAGAAGCCCGAGCAGAACTTGGTGCAGCCGGCACACCTTTGCTTGCTTCAAAAGCAGAGAAGCTGCGTGACGACTGGGTGAGCGAACAGATGGTGGAGGCCGGTCGCTCTCGTGCCGGCTCACTTGGTTGGCCCGATGCCTATGCCTACACAAAGGCACTCGGCGAACAGGCACTTTTAGACAACTGCGGCGAAACGCCAGTCACCATTGTTCGACCTTCGATTATCGAATCAGCACTTGCCGACCCTCACCCTGGTTGGATACGAGGCTTTCGCATGGCCGAGCCCGTCATCATCAGCTATGCACGCGGTCTGCTAAAGGAGTTTCCCGGCATTCCAGAAGGAGTAATCGACGTCATCCCCGTCGATTTCGTAGTGGCGGCGGTAATAGATGCAACCGCACGGGCATGTGCAGTCGCCAAATCAGGCGAACCTGCACCTCCTCCAACGGTGGTTCAAATTTCATCTGGATCTACAAACCCACTTCGTTACCGTCAACTCGTAGATCTTGTTCAGAGTTGGTTCACCGAACATCCGATTTACGATTCCCAAGACCAACCCATCGTCGTTCCTGAGTGGTCATTTCCAGGCCGTGGGCGTGTTCAAGGTCAACTTGATCGTGCGGTAAAGACCTTGACACGCGCTGAACGTGCCTTGGCCAAATTACCGATGCGAGGCACCCAAGCCCAGTGGTCGGCCAAGATGGAAGAAAAACGAGAAGAACTCGAGCGAGCACTCGGCTATGTGCGTCTTTATGGGGCATACACAGAAACCGAAGCAGTGTTCCAAGTCGACAACCTCTTGGAGCGTTGGAACAGCCTGGACGAAGCCGACCGCGAAGCCTTCTGCTTTGACCCACGGACATACGACTGGAATGAATTCGTACACACGATTCATTTGCCTTCCATAGTCAAACACGCTCGAGTCAAGACAGCTCCAAGCGGGCGCTCAGGCGATGACCGTTCTGTTCGTCTTCGTAAACAGGTGCTCGCCCCCGAACGCCACCTTGCAGTGTTCGATCTTGAAAACACTCTGATCGCTTCAAACGTGGTCGAGTCCCACGCATGGCTGGCCACTCGGCGTCTTGGTCCCCGTGACCGCTTTCGGTTTGCACTCAATGCTTTTGTCGAAGCTCCATCGTTGTTGAAGCTCGATCGCCAGGACAGGGGTGATTTCCTTCGATCTTTCTATCGGCGTTATGAAGATGCCCCCGTACAACAACTCGATGAGGACTCGACTCAGCTATTGAGCCATCTCATAATTGCAAAGAGTTTTCCAGCAGGTTTTCGCCGCGTTCGCGAACATCGCCGCTTGGGACATCGAACGCTTCTTATAACCGGTGCTCTCGACATCATCGTTGAGCGCAATCTTGCACCTCTATTTGATGACATAATCTGCGCTCGAATGAGCAAGACATCTGATGGCACTCTATATACGGGTGAGTTGACTCAAGCACCTCCAACTGGTGAGGCACGTGCGTTGATCATGGCCGACTACGCAGATCAACATGGTCTCGACCTTGAAGAATCAGTTGCTTATGCCGACTCTGCAAGTGACTTGCCAATGCTGGAGGCCGTTGGATTTCCGGTAGCGGTGAATCCCGAAACCCGTCTTGCATCTATAGCACGCAAGCGTGGATGGCTCGTCGAGCAGTGGAACAAGGCTCCCGGTGGGCCCAAATCGCTGTTGCCAATTGGCCCGCTTACACAAAGAACTTCATTTGCTCGCCAAGGTTCACGCTGATGAAAGCATTACGTTTCGAACGATCCCTACCTCGTTTTGCCGCGGCTCGCCTGGCCGGGACATGGGCGCCTGGACGCGGAGCAACTGTTGGGCCACTGCGCTTCACTGAGATAGACCCCCCGACAATTCCAAGTTCTGAGTGGCAACGAGTCCG
>CAYGGL010000149.1:0-1694 GCA_964349215.1 uncultured Acidimicrobiaceae bacterium
ATATCAAGCGGACAGTCTTATTTTGCTCAGTTTGCTGACCCTTCTCCGTTGCGCCATACATGGTCATTGGCTGTTGAAGAGCAGTGGTATCTAGTTTGGCCGTTGATCGTCTGGGCTGGGCTACGCATTACTCGGGGTCGTCTTGGGCGTATGAGCATTGGGGTTTTGGCAGCCGCAGTTGCCTCGTCGGTTTGGGGAGCCGTGCTTTGGGGCAATGGCGATCTTTCGAGGGTCTACTACGGGACTGATACAAGGGCCCAGGAACTGCTTGTCGGAGCAGCTTTAGCGCTTGTGCTCGCCAAAGTTTCAATTAAAAAGAAACTAACCTTTGACTTGCTTGGAATTATGGCTTTAGCCGCCCTGATTACCAGCATGCTATTTGTCCACGACTCTACTCCCTGGCTTTATCAAGGGGGGCAACTGGGCATTGCAATAGCAGTCGCATTGGTCATCGTTGCAGGTGTGCAACCTGGCCGTGGAGTAATCAAGGCCGGCTTGTCGATTCTTCCATTAAGGGCGCTAGGAAAGATTTCTTACGGCCTATATCTGTGGCACTGGCCAGTAAATATTGTGCTGACTACTGAGTTCACGGCACTTGATGGCTGGGCACTGTTTGCTGTGCGCGTGGAGACAAGTTTGGTGTTGGCCCTTGTGTCCTACTTCGCACTTGAACGCCCAATCCAACGGATGGTGGGCTTCAGTCACAATCGGCCCAGACGTCATATGCCTTATTGGTCATTTGGCATTACGAGAGCCGCTGCAGCATGTGGGGCAATGGCAGTTATTGCCGCCATGGTCGTGGTGCTACAGAGCCCGAGCGGGCAGCCCACGCCTGGAGGTCTCCCCGGAGATGCCGCCATTGGAGCAACTCTGTCTACGATGCTCGCCTCTTCACCAACTGAAACAACCAAGGCCCCTAAACCAACGACGCCTGAAGCCACACCTACGAATGCGACACCCAAGCCTGAGACCGAACATCTCAATGCCCTTGTAGCAGGCGACTCGGTGGCATTCACACTCGGCTTTGGTTTCTCCCCGGAGACGGTTGATCCCAATCTTTCAATTGGAGTGACTGCCATTCTCGGATGTGGAGTAGTCACCGGTCGCCCATATGTAGATGGAAGGCCCCACCCGGATGACTTTAAAGGTTGTGATAAGTGGGAACAGACCTGGCGAGATGGTGTGACAATGTCCAAGCCTGACGTGATCGTTCTGCTGCTTGGAGCATGGGAGGTGCTCGACAGAGAAGTTGGCGGACAGATTCTTAGGGCAGGAACACCCGAATACACCACATACCTTGAGGGGCAACTCACCAAAGCTTTTGACATACTCACCGCGAATGGGACGCCAGTTGTCATGTTAAACACCCCTTGCTATCGAGAGACCGAAGCAAAGCTGGGTGGCCCCACTAGCGACCGTAACGATCCCGTTCGTGGGGATTGGGTAAATCAGACGATGCGCAGGGTTGCCAATCGATATGGCCGCTTGATCACTTCAGTAGATCTTGACTCATATATATGTCCCAACGGCGAGCCACGTGAACGGATCAACGATGTCAAAATTCGCTATGACGGGGTTCACTTCACCTCGGAGGGTGGGGCAGAGATATGGCGTTGGCTGGCTCCCAAGGTACGAGATGCCGTCAAGACCTCGTATCGACCTGGCTAGTACACCTAGGGCTAGTACACCTAAGG
>CAYGGL010000149.1:1794-4385 GCA_964349215.1 uncultured Acidimicrobiaceae bacterium
GGCTAGTACACCTAAGGGCTAACCCATATCAAGGAATTTCCACTCCAGATAGAGAAATATATTGAGTGGCATGGCGCAAGGTGGTATTTGTCGTTTCAACTATTCTTATAGTTGCCGCGCTTATTCCACGATCAGATAAGCCAACTTATGGGATCAGCAATATCGCAAAGACAAAAAGCCTGGGTTTGTCTACTGCAGATGAAATATCGGTTTTAATGACCGGTGATTCACAGTCGTTCACTCTAGGAGAGGGATTTGTTCCCTTGCTAGATATCCCCAATATGAATATAAATATAAGTGCAATTATGGGTTGTGGTGTAGTCCATGGGCGACCTGTAATTAATGGAAATGTACATCCCATGAACTTCGAACACTGCAATGCTTGGGAACAAACTTGGCGTGAGGGCATGGATGCCCATCACCCCGATGTCGTCATCGTGCTCATTGGTGCTTGGGAAATACTCGACCGCATTATCGATAACAAGACTTATCGTGTTGGTACAGAAGAATACGATTCTTATGTAAAATCACAGCTCACAAAGGCATTTGACCTCGTCACAGCGGGAGGAACCCCCGTCGTGTTACTGAGTACTCCTTGCTATCAAGAGACTGAAGATTCACTGGGCGGATTATATGGCGACCGAAATCACCAAGGCCGTATTGAATGGTTTAATAAATTGAGTTTAGAGGTGGTAAAAAATTATGGAGAACTAATAACTCGATTAGACCTAGGTAATTTTCTTTGCCCAAATGGAATAATTGATGAAGATATAAATGGCATTAATCCCCGTCCTGATGGTGTCCATTTCAGCAAGGAAGGGGCAGGCGAGATCTGGAATTGGCTCATACCTCAAGTCTTAGAGATAGTTGCAAAAGATCGCAATAGTAAAACTTCTAGCTATTAAAAGTGATTTCTTGACCAGTTGATCCTGAGTGGAAACCGCTTACGCCTTCCATTGCCATACCTCCACCCATGCGACTCTGTACGCCAGGTCCTGCGGCAGTCAGACCGCCATCGACCACTATTGGCTGTCCGGTGATGAATATTGAGTCATCTGAGGCCAAGAACAATGCTGCGCCGGCAATATGCTCCCCCCGGCCATGATCAGGCCAAGGCTGGACTGAATCAAGCATGTCGCCAAAGGCTTGTTCGCTACCCCGATGCAATAGGGGAGTATTGATTGCCCCTGGGCATATCGCATTTACACGAATGCGATATTTGGCAAGTTCTATGGCAGTCGCTCGAGTCAGGTTAATTACAGCCGCTTTCGCCGCTGAATAAGCCTGTGGGCCTGCTCCGCCGCTGAGTCCGGCAACCGATGCCGTATTGATAATAGAGCCACCCTCACCTTGTTTCTTGAGGACTCGTGCGCCATATTTGATGCCAAGGAATGGCCCCTTACACATTACGTCAAAGGTGCGATCCCAGTCTGCAACGGAAACTTCGGTGATAGCTCCGAATGCACCGCCTAGACCCGCATTGTTGAAAACAATGTCCAGGCGACCGAATTCTGCGGTGGCCAACTCGATCATTGCTTCCACGTCAGACTCTTGAGAGACGTCAGTCGGTATGAATCGCAAGCGATCGGCGGTTCCAGCCTGGTCAGCTTCAATCAACATCTCTTTACCATTGGGCTCATTTAAGTCTGCAACAACAACTCGAGCTCCTTCTTCCAAAAAACGAAGGGCCGTACTTTTGCCCATACCGCTGGCGCCCCCGGTAATGACGGCAACTTTTCCCTTGAGCCTTTCTGACATTGCTAGCCCCCCTCATTCTGTAATGGATATTCCAAAAGGCCTGTTTAGCCCATAAGGATCTGACTTCGCCAAAAAACTTCAGATTTAACTCGGAAAACGGTCAACTTGCCGTCGAAAAAGGCCGAGTACATAGACAATTACATTTTGTACTTGCCATTACTTGGCTAAATGAGGAATCAACAGCATGCAAAGAGCGATGACAGAAAACTGTAAAGATCGAATCGCCGATCTTGAACGCCAACTGAAGATAGCCAACGCCCTTGGGAGCAAGATCCAAGAAATAGCCATGGATCTGTCCTCGGCGGCCAACCTCGAAAACCTCATCGAGACAGTTTTGAATAGGTGTAAATCTGTAGTCGATGCCGAGAAATTTATCCTTCTTATTCGGAGGCAATCTTGGGAGGGCCAAACGGCCTACAGCATCGGTCTTGATGAAGAAACTCGAGATCGCACTATTACTGCATTTAACTTCGGAACACTCGACAAGCTTGATGGATCCTATCTGGGAGTAGAGGTTGAGTCTTTACGTCGGCCCTATGGGCACATCATTGCGATCAGAGATCAGGACTCTCCATTTATAGAACAAGAACGCGATGTCTTGTCGTCCTACGCTTCCTTTGCAGCCGTTGCGATCGATGCCAGGACTGCTAGTGATGAACTTCGAATACAAACTAGTGTTGCTCAGGCAATGCTTGATCTGACCAGGGATTTGGCAGCGGTGAGCAGCATCAAAGAAGTTGCCTACCGCGTAGCAACCATTATTCCTCGTGTATTGCCAACCAATCGTGTGGCAGTCTGGCTTTGGGATGAACGCAAAGAGGGATTGTCTCCAG
>CAYGGL010000150.1:0-2724 GCA_964349215.1 uncultured Acidimicrobiaceae bacterium
ACAGCCGATGAGTCGGCAGCGAGAGAAGTCGCTACCAAGATCAGGGCAGCATTCGTGGAACCATTTCATATTAACGACATGGTGTTGTATTCGAGCCCCAGTATCGGTATTGCCAGGTACCCAGAGAATGCAAGTGAACCAGACAAGCTGATACAACAAGCCGATTCGGCAATGTACATAGCTAAACGCTCTGGTTCGGGCTTTGCCTTTTATGTCGAAGACGATGACCACACGAATATTGACCGTGTCAGATTGCTCGGAGAAATTAGCCAAGCCGTTGATCGTGATGAGTTAGAGGTTCACTTTTTACCGAAGATCGCTCTTGATTCCGGTGACGTTGTTGACGTTGAAGCCCTTGTCCGCTGGCGTCATCCAATACAGGGATTGCTCAGGCCGGTAGATTTTATTGAATTGGCTGAATTATCCGGAGCCGTCCAACAGCTTGGCCGTCAAGTGATCTCAACTGGACTGAGCCAACATAGTCTTTGGTCGAGTCTCGACCTAAAAGTTGGCTTAGCCGTCAATCTTTCCATTAAGAACCTTTATGACCCAGCCTTGTTGGCGCATCTGGAAAGTGAATTCGCTCGTTCTGATATCGATCCAAATGATGTGATCATTGAATTGTCAGAGCGAGATCTTATTGAAGATCTAGCTCAAGCTGCTCTTCCAATAGGACGTCTTGGTGATCTTGGGGTGCGTCTTGCCATCGACGATTTTGGATTGGGCGCATCTTCTTTGGCCAGCCTTCGTGAACTACCAGTTAGCGAGATCAAGATTGATCGATCATTTATATCAACAATGCTGAGTGATGAAAGTAGTGATGTGATCGTGCGTTCAATTGTTGACCTGGGCCACAACCTTGGTTTTAAAGTAACGGCCGAAGGAGTAGAAAGCATCGCCGCTCTTGATCACTTGATCGAACTGGGTTGTGATTACGCCCAGGGGTTTCAGGTCAGCGAGCCGCTTTCCAGCGAGGATCTTTTGTCTTGGTTCGCGAGGCGTGGTGGTCCAGCTGGATGGGGATTGGTGAGGATATAGCCGCTGTGGTGGTATCCTAGGGGTCTCTTGCGAGTCGCCAATCGGGCGTACTTTGCGGGTCGCCTCAATGCTCTCTCGATGCAAATTGCTACAGAGTCACCAAGGCAGCCCACCTTAGTGATTACCGGCCAAGGGGCCGGGAGGAGTATTGACAACATGGGTAAATCGTTCGCAGATCTCGGCGTATCTGGCGATATCGTCAGTTCGCTTGCAGCCAAGGGCATATATGAGCCCTTCCCAGTTCAGGAGATGACAATTCCTGACGCGCTGGCAGGACGTGATGTTTGTGGCAAAGCCAAGACCGGCTCAGGCAAGACCTTGGCGTTCGGTATCCCCCTGATCGAAGGGGTTGAGAAAATTGAACGCCGCGTAAATGGTACGGCCGGATGTGTAAGTGGCTTGATCTTGGTGCCGACGCGCGAATTGGCGGTGCAGGTAAAAGATGAACTCGGCCCAATAGCTGAGTCTCGAGGACTGAGCGTGCAAGCTATTTACGGCGGAACTGATATCGAGCGCCAATCCAAGGTGATACGAAAAGGCGTGGATATTGTTGTGGCAACACCAGGTCGACTTATAGATCTGGTCAAACGCTCAGAAGTTGATCTTAAAGAAGTGTCTCATCTGGTTTTGGATGAAGCAGACCGAATGGCAGATATGGGGTTTCTTCCTCAGGTGACATGGCTTCTTCGTCACATGTTGCGTTCCCGTCAAACGCTGCTGTTTTCGGCAACGCTAGATCGCGAAGTTGATCATTTGGTCGAGACTTTTATGAATGATCCAATATTTCATGAAGTCGCCCAGGCCAATGTCACGGTGGACGAAATGACCCAGCGGTTTTTGCTGGTTCATCAAATGGACAAGGTCAAGGTGCTCGCATCTATTGCACAAGGCGCTTTTCGTTGCATGGTTTTCGTGCGCACCAAGCGAGGGGCTGACCGCCTGGCCGGCGAGCTTTCAAAAGAGGGCGTGAAGGCCCAGCCGATCCATGGTGACCTACGACAGTCGGCCCGGGAGCGTGCGTTGGCTGATTTTTCTTCTGGCAAGCTTCATGTGCTGGTGGCAACAGACGTGGCAGCGCGGGGCATTCACGTTGACGAGATTGACGTTGTGGTTCACTACGACCCACCATCTGATCACAAGGCCTATCTGCATCGCTCTGGGCGTACCGCTCGTGCAGGAACCGAAGGTGTCGTAGTGACTCTTGTGCTGTGGGATCAAGAAAATGAAGTACGTCTATTGCAGAAGCGTTTGGGATTAGAGCTGCCTCTTGTTGAAGTTTTCTCCAATGATCCTCGCTTGCGGAGCCTCGTCAAATGGGACGAAATCAACTCCAACCGTAGGCCCGCCTAGGTAACTAGTCTCCAAAATTCGTGTCCGACTTTGGCGCCTCCAGTTTTGACGGCGCATTCACTTTAGACAAGGCGCTTTTGGCGGGCCTCGCCTCGCAACTCGATGACAAGGAGAGCCAACAAGAGAGAGCTCGGTTTATAGCGGGGGTAACCCTTGCGGTTGGCGAACACCTGGATATAACGCTTCCGTCTCTGCAGTTGTTTGAGCGCTGGGGCACGCCGCTCGATGTTGAGGTGCCAAAGTCTGCGGCCTGTCCTGAGTTGTTGGGTGCGCTTTATGAAACTCTTCTCGATCAGGGTTCTCGAAGGCGCTCCGGGGCGTTCTATACCCCAAGAG
>CAYGGL010000150.1:2734-4363 GCA_964349215.1 uncultured Acidimicrobiaceae bacterium
GAGATGTTGCATCCACCGTGGTCGGATGGGCCTTGGCCGATATGGGAAAATTGGCCGATATGGAGAAAGCCGTAGTTTGTGATCCGGCTGTTGGTGGGGGAGCGTTTCTCTTGGCCGCGGCTGATCGGTTATTGCTAAATGGTTTAGAACGCAGACACATAGTCGAGAGTTGTCTGATTGGAGCCGACCTTGACCCGATTGCAGCTGCGGTAACAGAGGCTTCGCTTTCATTGTGGTGTGGAGGAAAAGCGCTTCCCAAAATTCTGGTTTGCGATGCCTTGAGCTTGGATGTCGAAGATTGGCCACAACGTATCGATGTCATTGTCGGCAACCCCCCGTTTCTCAGCCAGCTTTCTTCTACGACTTCTCGTACTCGTGAAGAAGCTGAAGAATTGGCTCTTCGTTTCGGCAGAGGCTTGGGTGCCTACGTTGACACCGCTTCGTTGTTTTGGGTCATGTCCACTCTCCTTGTGGTCCCAGGCGGGAGGGTGGCTCTGGTTTTGCCGCAGTCAACTCTTGCTGTACGAGACAGCGATGCCGCGCGCCAAGCGGTACTAGAAGAAATGATCGTGGAAGTCTTATGGATTCCAGGCAAGAAACTTTTTGGGGCTTCCGTTGAAGTTTGCGTAGCAGTTATGAAAAAAGTTTCAGAGGAATCTGTTTCGTTGCGTACCTACCCGTTGCGTACCTATACGGGTGTGCCGCCACTATTGAAGCATAAGACAAACATCGCGATCGATGAATTGCGCAATGCGCCTAATTGGTCCCATCTGGTTGCAGATGCGTTAGGTGTTCCATCAGTCGATTTCTCACACAGCAAAGAAACGTTGGGAGATCGCTGGCAGGTGGTTGCTGATTTTCGTGATGAGTATTACGCGGTGGTTCCATTTCTGATTGACGATCCTCATGATGAACTCGATGACGAGTTATACCCAAAGTTGGTGACCGTCGGGCTCATTGATCCTGCCTGTTGTCGATGGGGAATTCACCCGGCCCGATTTGCCCAACAGCGCTGGCTGGCTCCGCGCGTTGATCTCGCGGCTCTTGAGTCATCGAGCTCATTTGGCCCTTGGGCAAGGAAGCGTCTTGTGCCAAAGGTTGTGCTGGCAACCCAGACCTCAGTCTTGGAGGCAGCCGTTGATGAGACAGGCGTTTGGCTTGCCATGACGCCTGCTATTTCGATCATTGCCGAGCCTGATGAGCTTTGGCATGTCGCGGCCTTGCTCTTATCTCCGCCAGTAACCGTTTGGAGTTTTAGGGCCGCTGCTGGGGCTGCATTGATAAGAAGTGGAATAAAACTTCGAGCATCTCAAGTTAGAGAGATTCCATTACCAACTGATCAATCTGCTTGGGACACCGCAGCCGAACTTGTTCGCGATGCAAGTCGAGCAACTGATCAAATAATTGCACGAGAACTCTTATTACAGGCCGCCCTGGCCTCTTGCAGTGCTTACGGCCAGGGTCCAAATCAGCAGAGTACAGATGATCAGGTTGCAGAACTTCTTAACTGGTGGTCGTCCCGACTCCCGCCACTGCGTTAGTGCGAGCGCGCACCAACCTGTCCCGCGCTCCAACCCCTCTACCCACTATCTCCCTCTATCCACTATCGGGAGGCGGCAGTTGGTATTC
>CAYGGL010000151.1:0-1843 GCA_964349215.1 uncultured Acidimicrobiaceae bacterium
CTAGCCGGAATCCGCCCCGAGCCCTGCGGGGTCGGGAGCGAGCTTGTCCATAACTGGTGACTCCGGGCAGTGGCCGGCAGCCGAGGGTCGCCGCGATCGAGGCCGGGGGTGTCGAGTCGGTGCGGGCTTTTCTCGGCCCGCTTCGAGAAGCAGATCTCTTGGTGCTGTAGCGGCGGGAGTAGGGCGCGTGTGGTCATCTGATGTCGCCAACTTGCATGGACTCACGTGAAGACGGTTGCCAAACGAGCGCCGCGACAGTGGGCACAATTGCGATCGCCATGGTTCCCAGGATGACTGTTGGCCACGGAATGACGATTGGGTAGTCACTGTAGGAAGTGAGTCCACTCAACGCCGAGGCAAGCCCGATGGGAACGGCGATCATGGCGGCGATCCCAGCCATCAAGAACGCCTGTGACCCCGCGTACACTCGAAGAAAGCGCGGCGCAGCGCCGACCACGAACATCAAAGCGATTTCATGCCCGTTCTCGTTTATCGCAAGGACGGTAGCAAGCGACGAAATTGCAATGGAGATGCCAACGGCAAAGAGAGCGAGCCCATATCGAAAGGCATCATTCGTTGTGGGCCGTTCCTCGACCGTGATGTAGATATTCCGGCCAGGCTCAACGCGGAGACGAGCCGAACGAATTTCGCCCTTGGTGAGTGGGCGTGGCGAGCGAATGACCCAGCTCTCCACTGCCGTATCCAATCCGAACGACTGGAGTGTTGCAGGTGACGCGAGGTACAGAGGGAGAGCCCCGTAGGACTCGGTGTCGATTGCTCTGGCCTTTGCTTGGATGACCTGGGTCTCGTAGCGCATCGGAGGCAGAGAGGGGCTGTCTTCCTGTTCAGATAGGCCTGCATCAGGTGATTGTCGTGGGTTCGCTATCGGTGTGGGACGGGGAACTTGAAGATCAACCGTGCGGTCCGCAACCGTGTCTCTTCCAATGCCGACGATCATGCCATCAGCGAGGAGTTGAACAGCTTCTTCAGGAACTGCAAGCACGGTCAGCAGGTCTTCGCTTGCTTCGGCGACCAGTCCTCGATTGCGAACCGCCTCCAGCGGGGGGCCTCCTATTGCCTGAACCCAAGATGAGCGGTCAACTGCAGACGCAGCTGCTACGCGGACCGGGGCACTGACAGCCCCGGGTATTGCCTGAGAGGCGGCCAGTGCAGCACTTGCGAATGCAGTGGTCTCAACGGGTGGACCACTGGAAACCACTTGGAGTTGGTCATCACGGAGAGTCGGAATGTATTCATCCTTCTCACTTTGTTCACGACTCGCAGTGACGCTGAGCAAACCAACGGCAAGTGCCCAAATGGCGATCGTGGCTCCCATCGTGGGGACCACACGACCTGGTGAACGCCCGAGATCACGGGCAGCAACACGTGGAAGAGCCGGCAATCGTGCTGCAAGTCTGCCAAGAAGACGCACAAGTGGCTTGGTTGCAAAGACAGCACCTGCCAACGTGGCAACCGCTCCAGCCGCCAGCAGAGGCTGGTATGGGCTGTCGGAAATGGAGGCACCGAGCCATGTCCACCCTAACCCCGTGATGAGCAATATCGCGGGAGCAACCGTGGTCGATCGCCCTTGTCGCTTGGGTGTCCGCATGTCGAGGGCAGTCCGGACTTGGGTTCGCCCTGCGGCTACTGCAGGAACCATCCCGGCGATCATCACCGCGATCAGACCTGAAAGAGTGGTCAGAACGATCGGCACAATCGGGAGGACAAGATCAACGTGTACCCGATTTGCCAGCCCTGCAAGACTTGGCATGGTCGCAAGAGCTACGACGACACCGATCGCTGCTCCACCGAACGATCCCAGAACACCCAAGAGGGCTGATTC
>CAYGGL010000151.1:1943-4346 GCA_964349215.1 uncultured Acidimicrobiaceae bacterium
CGACACCGATCGCTGCTCCACCGAACGATCCCAGAACACCCAAGAGGGCTGATTCAAAGAATACTACTTGTCGTAGTCGTTGAGGCTCGGCGCCGTTGGCTGCAAGCAAAGCAAAGGATCGAACATTTCGATTTGCAGAGATGGCCAATGCCGAAGAGGTAACAAGTGAGGTAACAATTAGGAATGCCCCGCCAATCAATGCAGTAAGACTCGGGCGTTGATCTTTCTTGAGGGTTCTCAGCATCTCGCTTCGTAAAACGATGTCCAACCGATGTGGACCGACAGCAGTCTGCAGATGGCCTTTTATGAGCTGGGGGTCGAGCCCACCAGAATCGATCAACCATGTTCGTGTTTGTGAAGGGGGAATCGCTGCGCCAACGGTGATTGCCTCATCACGAGAAACTGCCATCGGGTTGGCAACTCGGCCGCTTACGGTGAACTGCTGGTCTGGTTCGGTTAGGTGAACCGTGTCACCAATTTTTAATTGGAGTTTGTCGAGAAGCGACTTGGAAAGCGCTATCTCGCTCGGTCTATCCGGCGGTTGCCCATCCATAAGAACCAACCGACCTTCTGCCAAAGGGCTCTCAAGTTCAAGGTTGGAGATCATGAACTGGGCTCGATCACCAGGCAGTTCGACCGTGACACTTCTGGACTGAAGTTCCATGACTTCAGTTCCGGGGGGCAACAAGTGCGCCATATCGAGAGGAGAATCCGTGGTTCGTTCGATGACTCGGAGATCGGCAGCAGAAAACCAAGAGGTCAATTCTTGACTGCGCGTCGGTATGGCTGAGGTAAAGAGAATATATCCAGTAACAACCGCACATATAGGAATGGCAATTGAGGTAATGACCAAGCAACTTCGAATGGGATGATTCGAAATCTCACGACTTGCGACCCGTGCAATTGCCCACGTAGCTACCTTCATTTGTTGACTGGTCGACCAGAGCCTGAACGACGGTTGGAGGGCTCGATCACACCATCCTCGATGAGCAAGAGGCGGTCGGCATAGTGGCTATGAGCGGGGTTGTGAGTTGTGATAACTGCTGCGGCACCTTGATCGCAGCGATTGCGAATGAGCTGCATGACAAGAGCCCCATTTACGGAATCGAGCGCCCCAGTGGGTTCATCCGCTAGTAGCAGTCGCCGCTGGCCGACTAAGGCTCGTGCGATAGCAACCCGTTGTTGTTCACCCCCAGATAAATTCTCGGGAAAGGTGTCTTCGTACCCATCAAGACCGAGATCTCGCAGTCTGGTTAGAGCTTCGGACCGGGCGACACGTGATGAGATCCCGTCAAGCTCCATTGGGAGTGAAACGTTTTCCAAGGTGGTGAGTTGGCCGAGCAGGTTGTACTGCTGGAAGACGTAACCAACCAGCTGTCGTCGGAAGCGGGCCTTTTCGCTTGCGGTCAGTATTGAAGTTGATTGACCATCAAGGGTGACGACCCCAGAAGTGGGCAGGTCAAGTGCCCCGCCAAGCAAAAGCAGGGTTGACTTACCCGAGCCACTGGGTCCCATCACAATGATCAGTTCGCCCGCAGAGACCTGAAAAGTTACGTCATGGAGTGCCGGCACTTCCGTATGTGCCTGGCCAAAAGAGCGACTGACGGATCTGTATTCCAAGAGCGCTGACACGATAGAGAAGCCTCTCCAGGAGGTTCAGTATTGGAGTATGGATTTCAGTATTGGAGTATGGATTGGGCGATGTCGGCCCGCTGGTCACGAAAGGGAGAACCGCAACCGGCGGAAACCTGGAGCGGCAGAGTACCGATGCGAGGCATAGGGGCGGACCGGCGAGGCCGGCGGCGGAGACCGGCCCGGTGATCACGGTCTGCCATTACCTGCCCGGCACCTCGAAGTGGAACACCATCGAGGATCGGATGTTCAGCTTCATCACCAAGAATTGGCGGGGCAAGGCCCTCACCTCCTACCAGGTCATCGGCGAGCTTATTGCCGCCACCATCACCGAGACGGGACTGCGGATCCTCGCCGAATGGGACCAGGGCTACTACCCGACCGGAACGCAGATCAGCGACGCCGAAATGGCTGCTCTGCCCCTCACCGGCCACGACTGGCACCCAGAATGCAGCTACAGCCTCACACCACCCGAGCTCCCAAGCCGCAAGACCAAACATGCTAGGTAGTTCATGCCATGATGTCACCAGAGCAGAGATATCCAAGGTTTATCAGAACATGATAAACCTTGAAAACTCTGGCAACGTTCTAACTGCCCCGGCCGGCTGAGGCGCTCGCCTCGAATCGTCTTTCACCGTGGCGGTACGCTGAGCGCGATGACGACGCATGTTGCCTCCTCTGATCCCGCCGACGCCGTTCAGGCTGCACTTGCCGGGCTGGGACGCCGGGCCAAGGCTGCCTCGGCCGTGCTGGCGATGGCATCGACCGAGG
>CAYGGL010000152.1:0-1393 GCA_964349215.1 uncultured Acidimicrobiaceae bacterium
AAAGACTGATCAGGGTCATAGCTACAGACAAGGACCTCGTGGTTGGCAATGGCACAGGCCAGACGGTGTCATCGAATACCAACTGCCGCCTCCCGATAGTGGATAGTTAGCGACGTGCCTCTTCCTCGGAACGTAAGGGTTCTTTCATGGGTTTCTCTGCTTCAAGATGCAGCTTCCGAGATGCTTTATCCGATCATGCCGCTGTTTCTAACCACGGTGATTGGCGCGCCTATTGCTGCGGTTGGGTTGATCGAAGGTTTGGCTGAAGGAACTGCCTCGTTGACCAAAATCGTCTCTGGACGACTGGCCGATCGCAGAGCTCGCAAACCAATGATTGCGCTTGGTTATGGGATTTCATCATTGGCAAAACTCTTGATCGGACTCGCAACAACTTGGCCTGTTGTTCTTGCCATTCGCTTTGGTGATCGAGTTGGCAAAGGGCTGCGCACATCGCCACGCGACGCAATGCTCGCAGATGCCACCACCTCAGATAACCGAGGAAGGGCATTTGGCTTCCACCGCTCGATGGACACAGCGGGTGCAGTAATTGGTCCCCTACTGGGCCTCGTTCTATACGAACTTTTGGACCATCAGTTACGACCACTGTTCTTCTTCGCCTTTATCCCCGCAGCTTTGAGCGTTTTACTTGTCGGCTTTGTCCGTGAGTCGCATCGACCGGTCCCCAATGGCACAGAAATTGCAGGCACGGAAATCTCGGATACAGAAATCTCTCTCGAGCGCCCACCTATCGAGAGCCTGCCAAACGAACGCCTGCCTCGAACCTATTGGCGGACCATGGCATTTCTTGGTCTGTTCAGTCTGGTCAATTTCTCTGATGCCCTCATTTTGTTGAGAGCCTCAGAATTAGGGCTGGGTTTCGTAGGAGTGATTGGCGCTTATTGTCTCTACAACCTCGTCTACGCCGCGCTTGCCTTTCCTGCAGGAGTGGTTTCCGATCGACTTCCTCGCCGTTTGGTCTTTGCCGCAGGTCTTGTCGTATTTTCCATTGCCTATACAAGCTTGGGATTAGTACGTTCACCGGGTTGGGTCTGGGTAATTCTGCCCGTCTATGGCATCTACACAGCCCTTACTGATGGAATCGCCCGAGCATGGGTGGCCGATTTACTGCCAGCCGACCGCAGAGGAACTGGCATCGGCACATATCACGGCATCATCGGCATAGGCGCATTTATAGCGAGCACATGGGCGGGTCTTGCCTGGGGATCGAATGGCCAAGTACCTCTAATGACAGCAGGAATAGCCACAGGCATCATCGCCATTGTTCTTGCCTTCGGTGGCCGCTTCTTCGAATCCCCCAGTTGAGGGGGTTCCGCCGATATCAGATCTAGAAACTCGGGTCAGGGTGCGGGTTCAGGGTGTGGTAGTCGGTTCT
>CAYGGL010000152.1:1493-4334 GCA_964349215.1 uncultured Acidimicrobiaceae bacterium
GGCACCGTGGTCGGTTCTGGCACCGTGGTCGGTTCTGGCACCGTGGTCGGTTCTGGCACCGTGGTCGGTTCTGACACCGTGGTCGGTTCTGGCACCGTAGTCGTCTTTGGTGTAGTGGAGTTTGTCGTGTTCGACTTTGGCTGGGTAGTTGTTGTCGTTGTCTTCTTGGGAGTCGCAGTGCCTGGAGATTTAGTGGTCGAAGGCGAATCTGACGAACCAGGTGTCGCAGTGACGCCAGCGACAGAATCAGACGTCGAAGTCTTAGATTTCTTGTCTTTGCTCTTGCTCTTATCTTTCGAAGCCGTAGTTGTCGCCGTTGTGGAAGAAGTTTCGACAGAAGAGGCTTCTGTTACAGGCGCAACCGAACTCGAGGTCGAAGTAGGCGTTTGCCCATCTACGATCGCCTTGAGAGTTACTGGCTCGCCATCATCCGAAGAGAGAAGGCTGAAATTCACCGCCAAAATTCCCAAGAAAAGAAGCAGAGCAAATACAAGGAGCCCCGCACTCCTTGGACTTTTGAGTTGATCACTCCCTAGCTTCATGCATTTCTCCCGTCGTGAAGCGATTAGCGTCTAGCATGCCCAAGTAATCAAATACTAAATCAAAGATGCCCAAGTTGTTCTGAGCCCTAGTTAAATCTACTAGATTCAGTCCAAAGTCCCCTCAACGCTGCCTTATAAGCAAGGATGAAAGAATCATGAATAGACGGCTGATGTTCAGTTACCTGGCCATCGCAGCGTTTTTCATCATGATCCTTGAAATTCCACTCGCAGCTTCATTCGCAAGCGACAAACGAGACCAGGTAAACGACAGGCTCACCCGCGATGCGAAAGTTCTTGCAGCTTTAGTAGAGGGTTCGCTCGCTTCGGGCACTGCCATCGACCCTGCGATCATCAATAGTTACCAAGTTGCAAGCGGGTCCCGTGCAGTCATAGTCGACAAGACGGGCGCCAGTGTCGCCGACTCTCAAGATCCAATCGGACGAGACTACAAACCCCAAGATGAAATCACACGGGCATTAAATGGCTCATCAAGCACTGGGAAAATTCGGTCTTCCGCAACAGGCGATCTCATGTATGTCGCAGTTCCCGTTGGATCTGGCGACAGCGTAAGCGGTGCAGTAAGGGTCACCTTTCCAAGCTCGAAAATAGACAACGAGATAAGAAGTCGTTGGCTCATATTAGGTTTATTGGGAGTCATTGCACTAGGTGCTGTTGCCGGACTGGGATTTTTGCTCACCCGAGTACTGACCGCCCCTCTTGATATGTTGCGCACCGCTGGAGCAGGTTTCTTAGTAGGTGAGCGAGACATCCGAGTTCCACTATCTGATTCACCGGAACTAAACGAGATCATTAGCACTTTCAATCAAATGGCAGACCACATCGAGGCACTTGAAAGTGCCCAGTTCGAAACTATGGTCGCCCTAGAAAGGTCCTTTGTAGATAACGCTTCAGAGCCCCTTAGGACTCCCCTCCTCACTCTTAGCAAACACCTTGCGAATCTTGAAGTGACGGTCATCCCAGAAGCTCGCGAAGAATTAGATGCCGCTATAGCTGAGACTGAGAAATTAACCACACTTGTCGACCAGCTTCTGGCCCTTGCAGAAATCGACGCAACCGGAGCCGGCAAGGCTGAGAGCATTGAACTTGTCGAAGCCATCACAAAACGCTGTGAAAGCTGGCATCAAAGGGCTAGCGAACGTGGAATCACCCTGCGATTAGAACCAAGCAATCCATGCTGGGCATGGGTAGCTCCTAGCGCGCTTGATCAGATGCTCGACAACCTTATTGATAATGCAATTGCTGCAGGCCCGACGGGCACGGCGGTGACAATACGCATTGAAAACAAATCTGACTTCGTTGGAGTCCATGTGATCGACCAGGGTCCTGGCATGGACGAACAAGAGCGCATCCTTGCCTTTGAACGTTTCTGGCAGGGACAAGAAACGGACTGGAAAGGTACGTCGGGACTTGGCCTTACGATCGTTGCCCAGCTGGCAAAGGCATCAAATGGTGTTGCAGGCTTATCTCCAGTGCCCGAAGGTGGGCTCGACGCTTGGATTCAACTTCCCCATCCCAAAGTGGACTTATCTGATGCGGAAATTTCACGTGACAAATATCACGTTTAGATGTAATACTGCCCTACATGATGAATGTAGAGGAAAGTTTCGAGGCTCCGTGCTCGCCGGAAGTGCTTTTTGCCATAACGGAAGATTTGGCAAATATCTCTCCGTGGCTCGATCTACTGGGAGATGCCAAACCAGCGAGTCCAGATCCAAGTGACGTTGGCCCCGCTTGGGATGCCACTTTCGTCGTCAAACTGGGGCCTTTAACCAAAACCAAAGACGTAAGGCTTGTTCAGATCGAACACGAACCTTATAAAAGTGTCGTTTACGAACGCCATGAGATACCGACCGAGGGTAAAGACCCTTCCAAAATTGCTATGTGGCGTCTCACCTTGAAGGTTTCGCCCACCAATGACGGAAGCTCCCTCTTTGTTCACGTCTTCTATGGAGGAGACGCTCTTGGCGATATGGCTGAGGGCATCTTGACAAAGGAACTGAACAAATCGAAGCCCGCATTGATCAAAGAAATTAAACAACGCGTCAACATCGGCTGATCCAGATCAACCTAGGCCTGCATCGAGGTACTAGAGTCAGATGCAATAGACGCGGGAGCCCAAATTGGGTTGAGAGGGTGACGAAGTCATCGACCGCTTGAACCTGCTCCGGGTAATGCCGGCGAAGGGAGTATCTGATGGATCCAGAAACCACCAATAACGCCAACAAGACCGTTCGCACGCAGCGCACGGCCGCAAGTGCCGGTGAGATCACACCAGAAA
>CAYGGL010000153.1:0-4206 GCA_964349215.1 uncultured Acidimicrobiaceae bacterium
ACCGGTGGGGTCGTCGCCCAATCTTGGAGAACCGTACCGCCGGAGGTGGCGAACAAGGTTCCGTGCTTGGTCGGCGCGCCGCTTGCCAAGTAGTTCGACCACATGGTTGCGCCAAGACCAAGAAGGCCTTCGTCATAACCCGCCGTCACACGAGGCACTGTTGCTGTGGCTAGCGGTCGGTCGTTGGCATCGAAATCTGCCTGTGGAGCCGGACCCCAGGTGTCGGTTCGTCGATCCGCGTGATCGTATCCATAGGCGGTCTTCAACCCTGCTGGGTCAGTCTGTGCAGTGATTTGATTCTTTGCGTTCCATTTCAGGTGACTGGTCAAGCCGGCGGCATCCGTGTCGCTCACAATGCGCAACTGATCGTCATAAGACACGGACCGGTAGAAATCTCGACCGGCGGGAGGCGTGAAGCCGTCTCGATTCACCTTTGTCACCCGTGACGCCGGAAAGTAGCCATACCGCGCAACCCTTCGCAGGCCACCTCCTGCAAGCGGTTCGGGGCTCGTCACTCTTTGAATCTGACCAGCAGCGTCATAGCGAAAAGCGGTCAGCGTATTGGCCTCCGCGATCCGCGTACCGTAAGCGTGGCCGTCGTTTCCCAAGGGATCACGCAAGGCACCCAAAAGCCCATTGTTGATGTCGTAGGCAAAGTCGTACATGGTCATCTGAGTCTGCGTGGCACCCGCGGAGTCGACGTAGGTATAGCCCGGGTTTGTGACCCGAAGTAATCGCTGCGAGCCTCCGTAACACAATGAAGTGACCGCTCCATCCCAGAAATCGATCCGAGCCAACATTCCAGCAGGCGCTGCGAGGCCATTAGCGGCACACACATTGTCGGAACCGACAACGGTTTGGCGACTGGCCCCGCAACGAACGGGCGAGCATGAAGACCGTGTGGTTCATGCGGCTGTCGCCGAGGAGGAACGACGAGCCAAAACGAGCACGGTACGGACGACCTCATTTATGAACAACCCTGACTGAGATAGGTTCCGAATCATTGAATCTCACCGCCAGGCGACTTTCTTTGCGAGACTTAAAAGATCGTCACAGATGAGATCTGGAACGGGGTACAGCTCATCATCGTTCTGATTGGTGACTCCACTTAAAACCAATACGAACGCCGCATTAAGAACTTTGGCAAAGCTCCCGTCGGTTGATGGTCTGTCGCCCACCATCGCGATAGAAACGTCGTTGCCCAGCATCGAGCGCACCAAATTTGCCATTGGTGCATATGGCTTACCGGCTACCTCGGGCACCACTCCGACTGCGGTTGCTACGGCGGCAAGAATGGCTCCTCCCCCAGGGGTTGGGCCATCAGGTGTTGGATAGGTCGGGTCGTCGTTAGTGCCGATCAATCGGGCGCCTGCATCGACTGCTCGATGCGCTGCACTGAGTCGTGCGTAATCAAAATTGGTATGGAAACCAACGACTACCGCATCGACAGGTCCGCTATCGAGGACTTTGACCCCTTGTACCTCAAGAGCCTCGACTACTCCAGGACCGGCGCAGGCTATTGCAGACATTCCCGGCTCCAATAAACATGCAGCAGCTTGAGCGGAAGTGACTACGTCACCAACAGCTTGGATGCCAAAGGAAGCCAACTTCGCAACCTGTTCACCAAGTGTTGCCGATGAATTGTTGGTAGCGAAAATGACTCTTTTCCCACCAGATCGCAACAACTCAACCGCTTCACTTGCCCCTGGGATTACCTGATCAGCAAGCCATACAACGCCATCAAGATCTAGCACCCAACAATCGATATCTCGAGCAAGCGGACCCATTCGATGAACGCTACCTCTTGAATTCATGAGGAAATGCTTGGTTGAAAACGAAAACAAGCCGTCGGTTATTGCCGACGGCTTGTCGAAATGGAAAGACTCAGATTATGCGAACGTTCTGAGCCTCTTCACCTTTACGTCCTGGGGCCACATCAAACTCAACCCTTTGACCTTCATCAAGCGACTTGTAACCATCGCCTTGGATATTGGAGTAATGAACGAAAACATCGTCCCCACCCTCACGTGAGATAAAGCCGAAGCCCTTCTCGTTATTGAAAAACTTAACCGTGCCTTGTGCCACAACTACTCATTTCATCTTCGGCGCACCCTTGTGGCACGACCATCCCAGCCAGGATAGGACTAATTTGGACGTTATGCAGCCATCTGGGCCAATTATCTTTTTTATCTATGTTTGAACCACCCCGAATATGCCTTTCTCCAAAGGGAATCAGGGACTTTTTGAAAGACGCAATTGTTGCCGGTGGAGGCACTTTGGCAGAACCAAATCAAGCCGAAGCACTGATTTGGACCGATCCATCAGACCCAAACGGGCTACGCCACATGCTGGACAACCACCCATCGCTCAGGTGGGTTCAGCTCCCTTGGGCAGGGATTGAACCCTTTCTGGAAGTGCTTGACCATGACCGAGTTTGGACAGCAGGCAAGGGCGTATATGCCGAGCCAGTCGCAGAACATGCCCTTGGATTGGCACTTGCAGGTTTTCGCAACATTGCTGGTTACGCGAGAGCAAAGAGCTGGAGTCCCCCTGTTGGCACAAGTCTCTACGGGGCCAATGTGACCATCTTGGGCGCAGGAGGAATCACGACCTCTTTGCTCAGATTGCTCGAACCCTTTGATTGCCGAGTGACCGTAGTTCGGCGCAAGGATCAGCCAATCGATAGCGTTGAGCGCACCGCAACGCTGGCCGAACTATCTTCCATCTTTCCCACCACTAACCTTTTGGTAATTGCACTTTCGCTAACCCCTGAGACGACTCACATCATCGACAAGTCACGACTCGCAATGCTTCCAAACCATGCTTGGATAGTGAACGTGGCCAGAGGAAAACACGTAGTAACCGATGATCTAGTTGATGCTCTGCGAGATGGGGTCATTGCCGGTGCTGCCCTAGACGTCACTGACCCCGAGCCGTTACCGAGTACGCATCCTCTTTGGAATATGCCTCAATGCATTATCACCCCTCATATCGGGAATACTCCAGAGATGGCAGTTCCAGTGCTCTCCGAGCGAGTCAGCGAGAATGTCAGACGTTTTGGCGCAGGCGCACAGCTAATTGGCATCGTCGACGTAAGCGCAGGTTATTGAACGATGGATCCAGTTGCCGCTCTCGAGCGAGTGGTCTATCTGCTCGACCGCTCCTTGGCTCCTAGCCCCAAGGTTCAAGCATTTCTGAAAGCAATCGACATTGTCCGCTCACTCGATTACGACGAGTTGGATCAGTTGCATCGAACGGGACACCTCATGGACCTGAGCGGCATTGGAAAGTCCACCGGTGGAGTAATTGGTGATGCACTGGACGACAAACCCTCTCGCTACATAGAAGAACTTGAGGCAACAAGCATCATTCCTATCGGCGAAGGAAATGCCATTTTGGAATTACTAAAAGGCGATTGTCATACACACTCGCTTTGGTCAGATGGCGGAGCGCCCATACAAAAGATGGCCGAGACAGCTGCTGCACTCGGACATGAATACATGGTCTTAACCGATCATTCAGCTCGTCTCACCGTTGCCCACGGTCTCGATGAAAAGCGATTGTCAGAACAGCTAGTGGAAGTCGGAAAAATCAACGAAACGCTTAGCCCCTTTCGCATTCTCACGGGCATGGAAGTCGACATCTTGGAGGACGGAACCCTGGATCTCCAAAATGAGATGTTGGCCATGCTCGACGTCGTTGTGGCATCGGTGCACAGCAAACTGTCCATGCCCCAAGACTCCATGACAGCTCGCATGGAACGAGCGATAGAAAGCCCCAACGTCAATATTTTGGGACATTGCACGGGGCGAAAAGTCCCAGGCATCGGTGGCAAAGGTCGCAAAGAATCAACCTTTGATGCGATGCGCATCTTCAAAGCTTGTGAACAAACCAACACTGCGGTCGAGATCAACTGCCGCCCCGAACGTCAAGACCCGCCCGACGAACTACTGGCCATAGCGAGCGACATCGGATGCGTCTTTGTAATCAACACAGATGCCCATGCCCCAGGACAGCTCGAATGGCAACCTTACGGATGCGACAAAGCTGCCCGACACAACATCGACCCGAGTCGCATCATGAACACACTAAACGCCGACGAACTTCTCGACTGGACAACAAGCAACGCTTAGCGCGTCACCGTCTCAGGTCGCACCTGACGCTGCGTCAAACGCACGAGCAAGTTCATCGACGATACGGCCGCGG
>CAYGGL010000154.1:0-4188 GCA_964349215.1 uncultured Acidimicrobiaceae bacterium
GTGACTTCGCGCATGGTGAATTTAAGTTGGGGTGTAAACATTTCACTCATATGTAATTGCGCAACTCGTAATGACCGACGACGCATTCAAAACTTACCTTGAAGCCCAATTGGCCCCCACGTAAAAGCCGGGCGATATTGTCATCGCCGACAATCTTTCCTCTCGTAAAGTCGCCGGGGTCATCAGCACAGTGCGGGGGGCAAAAAAACGCGGCGAAGACCAGACCATCGGGCGCAGCAGAGGCGGGTTAAGCACCAAGATCAACGCCACTTTTGGAGCGCTGGGCAATCAGACAGGTTTTGTTCTGACGACCGGGCAGGCCTGTGATCTGGATGGGCCTGTCCGTCGCGCAGCTGACGATGGCGCTGCTTGAGCACCGAGTGCTGCAGCGAACTTCCGGTCATGGATTTGAGCGTGAACATGGATCAGGCTTTCGGGTGAGGCGAGGCTGGCGGCTCCGTTCGAGCGATATGGCTCCAGCCCTTGTCGAACGTGAACGTCCTCGCGTGGGCGACGGGGTTCTGAATCCTGAGCACCCGGGCCTTCTCTGGGTCGGTCGCGTGCTCGACTACGTACAGCCAGTACGCATCACCCTTCGCGCGGGCACAGTCGAACTGCGTGCGAGAAATTCCCACGGGCCGGTTTTCCAGACTGCCCGTCATCGACTTGACTTCGACCCATCGAACTTGCTGGCCACCGCTGTTGGTTTCGAAGAGATCGAAGCCGGGGTTGCCATCCGGTGTGCGCTGCAGCCCCGGTTCAAGAGAGATGATCAGGGTGATGGCCTGATCTTCGATCCGCATCCGTGTTGCCTGATCGAAGCCGTCCGGATCGGGTTCCTCGTCATCGGGATGAGTGCCGAGGTAGGAAATGAACGGTCTGCCTCCAGCCGAGCCGGGCGTTCGCCTTCCCTGACCTCCGCCGCTGATTCCGCCACCCTTGCCGCCGCCGCCAGAGTGGCCGCCGGAGCCACCGCGTGATGTCCCGGTGCCAGTCCCGCCCTGACCTCCACGCCCAGTGCCGCCCGTTGCACCGTCGCCGCCGTCCGGGTCGGGTGTTCCTGGAGGGATGTCCGGCATGTCAGGGTCGTAGAGGTCTTTCGTGTCGTCGTAGACGTCATCGCTAGTCGAATTGACGTCGTCCTCCTCCTCGTCGGACGGCGCGGTGTCCGACGGTGCTTCATTGGTCGGAGCCTCGTCTGCTGGCGGCTGGTCGGTGATCCCAAGTCGGGTGGTCAGCTCTGCCACGCTGGTGATGCCGAGCTTTCGGAGCAGATCAAGGGCGGCAGGATCGATGCCAGCCTCTTTGGCTAGTTGATCGATGATCGGCGGCTTGAAGGCGATCTTGGTCAGCAGGAAGGGATTGGCCTTCCAGCCGAGGGTATCGAACACCACAAGACCTGGTGGTACGAGTTCGCCGGTGGCGTTCGGCACCCAAGCGACCTGATTGAGTGTCCGGATGAAGGAGGCGTCAAATCGGGCGGTCTTTGTCTCGTGGGAATAGCCCCATTTGTAGGAGCCGTAGAAAGCGGCAGTGCCACGCCCCTCGAGGTCAGTCAACGCCTCCCACAGCACCTTCACTCTGTCTGCTGCCTCCTTGGATTCCAGCGTGGGCAAGAACTCCAACAGCTGCGTCAGCCCGCGAAGACTGAAGTCTTCTGGCTGGCTTTCCCAGCTCGCACGCTCAAGGCCTGCTTCTCTGCGAATCTGCGCCTTCTCGGAATGCCCCAGCCCTGACGGCGTTGCTTGCGGCATGAGGTAGCGGCTTGCGCCACACGACACCAGCAGGTCACGGATGTCTTCACCGCGCAGGCAGTCGTATTCGTTGTCGACGATCAAGATGTCGGGCACACCGGCGAAGAGCTGCTTCAGGCGATCCGTGGCGATGTAGATGCCGCCCGGCTTGGCAACATAGCCCTTGCCGTCACCGGTATCGACGACCATCACGAAGGAAGTCTCGCGCAGCGCCGCAAGGAGTTTTTCGCGTTGCGTCTTCGAGTCGGTGCTGAAGGCTGTGCCGATGCGTTCGATGTCGTCGGCGTAAGCATCGTCGGCGACATCGACTTCGTTTTCCTGGTATTTCGGCATCAGGTTCCAGATCACGTCATCGACTGGATCGGGTTCGGTGATGCCGAGCGAGATAAGGAAGCTGCGTGCCTCGGGCGTCGCGCACACCGTACGGCGTATCGTCGGGAAACCGGTCTTGATAGTACTTGGCAAGAAGGCCTTCGCCGCCCCGTTCTCGTGCGTGACCACGTGGGTTCCATCGTCAAGGCGAATCAGCGGGATCGTGTCGAGGCGACGGCGCAAAGCGGCTTCTTGACCGCTCAGGAACTCGTAGAGGCGCAGCACCCACTCGTCCGATTGGTCTTCAAGGAATGCTTTGGTCAGGCGCGGAACCAGCGTTGCTGGCGTCACCTCGGTGATTCCCAGCTCCTGCATCAGGTACGTGCGAATCTCTGGCTCTCTGTCGGGGGTGATGTCGCCCGTCAGCCACGTCGACGCCTTGGAACCGAATAGCACTTCGATCTGCTCAGGGTTGAACAGCTCCCGCAACTCCTGCGTGCGTGCCAGTTTCGATTCTGATGCCGAAACAAAACCGCCATCGAATCGTGGCAGAAGCGGCTCGTCCAAGAGCGCCTGCCGGACGGTCTCGAAGATGGGCGCGAACATCGCCCCTTCGGGGAACTTCTCGCGGTCGAGCGGCAAACAGCGCAAGGCGGATGTGTCCAGCATTGCGTTGTCGCGCATCCAGCGCATCGCTTCCACCAGCAAGCTGGACGTCTCCTTGACCAGATGCTGGTTCCACGGCTCGCCGCGTGGGATGTTGTCGCGGCTGGGTGTCGTTAGATACGGCCCCTGCACGAGAAAGCCGAGATTGGTCGGAACCACCGTCGGGAAAAACACTACCAGCGGCGACGCCGCCACGGGCTGCACCGACCAGCGACCCGGCGCATCCTTGACCGCAACCAGCGAAAAGGCGACTTCCACACGACCGACCTTTTCCTTCGTATCCGAGAACACGTCGCGGTGGAACACCAGCCAGTTCTGGTCGACCTCAGCCTTGCCACTTTCCTGGCCGATCACCGTGATGCGCTGGACGTTCTGGCCGAACGCTTCGGGGTTGCTGCGCAGATAGAAGCCTGACGCGCCACCCTCGACGTTCCAATTGATCTCCTCAATGTGCCGTAAGAACAGCAGCGCGCCGGGGCCCAAGTGCTGGAAGCCCGCCGTAATCTCCTGCTGTGCGGTCTTGTCGCCCGTTTTCAGGGGCAAGACAATCTGCGTTTCGTCCGCCGCACGCTCCGTGCTGTCAGCGCGTTGCGGCTGCACGTAGTCCTTGATGGCGAAGTCCTCGTCACCGGAGTGAATCTCCGGACGATCGGTGAAGGTGTAGACCGATTTGAAGCCGATGCCGAAGCGGCCGATCGAGAACTTGTCTTTCGTGCTTTCGGCGATACCACACACACCCCGGACGTCGGCCTCATTGAACGGCCTGCCGAAGTGGGAGAGCGCCAAGCGGGTCGAGGTCAGCTCGAACGAGACCTTGCGCGGTCCGTGCCTGTCGCCGCACCGGCTGAGGGCGTCTTCCGCGTTCTGGAGCAGTTCGAAGATGAAGTGTGTCCGGTCGTCGTAGCGGTCAGCGAGCAGCATCGGGCCGATCCGACCGATGTCGGTGCCATAGCGCCGTCGGTTCTCATCACTGATCTCCTCGTAGTTCGATGCCACCCGTTACCCCCTCATCGGTGAGACATCTTTTCCGATGCCAAGTTTGCTCAAGTCTGCCCAACTGCGAAATCTTATGCCAAGATACGTCATTAGGCCATCCGTGGTAGATACGACATGGGCAAGCAGATGAGCGACCAGCCGGACGAAATCGCTAATCTGTTCCGGCGTTCCCGGCGCCTTGCCCTGCGGCCACAGCGCGGTCCTGCGCACCAGCCGGTCCGCATATAACCAGCCCAGCAAAATTCCACCCAGATAGGCCAGCGCATACCAGCGAATGGCCAGCGGTCCGATCTGGAGGGCAATGGGATCAATAACAGGGAATTCTAACATCGTGTCCGCCGGTTCGATTCATGCTACTATATCATCAGGAATAGTCATCCTCACCATATGCCGCCACGAGGCCCCGCATGCAAACCGAAAACCGCTTTCTTGATGATCTTGCCAAAATGATGCTGAACGC
>CAYGGL010000155.1:0-4057 GCA_964349215.1 uncultured Acidimicrobiaceae bacterium
CCTTTACGCAAGCCGATCTGAAATCCTCACCCCCACTCGTTCCTTCGTCTATCACGAATACATATCTGGCACTACCCGATAACTTCAGTCCAAGAATTCGAGCTGAAGCTGAACGTATTGTTTCCTCTGCAAGTTCTCCATACGACAAAGCGCTATCGCTTCAGAATTATTTCCGTTCTCCCCAATTCACTTACGACTTAAATGTCGGAGCCGGCCATGATGGCAATGCTTTGGAGAGTTTCGTTTTCGAAACCCGTAGAGGTTATTGCGAACAATTTGCCGGCGTATATGCAGCAATGGCCCGCTCAGTTGGACTGCCCGCGCGCGTTGCCGTTGGCTTCACTCCAGGCGAACAGTCCTCAGATGGGACTTACATAGTCAAAGGAAGAAATGGCCATGCTTGGCCTGAGGTATACCTCGAAGGATACGGATGGGTCGGATTCGAACCCACCCCTGGCCGCGGCATACCAAATTCCGAGAACTACACAGGGGTCCCCGAACAACAGGCGTCTCCGAGCCAACCATCGACAGCTACCACACTTGCCCCAACCACCACTCAGACTCCCTCGGACCCGAGCGGAGCGACATCGCCAACCACGACTGTGTCTAACTCCCCAGACCAAGGAGGGCCAGATCTTTGGAAGAAGTTACTAGTTCTGTTCGGGACTATGGCGGCCTTGGCAGCACTATGGATCGGCGGGGTTACCGGGCTTACGTATTTGCATCGACAACTTCGACGTAAAAAAGCGCTCTCTCCCCAAGATCAAGTGTTGGTCGCATGGGAAGAAGTCGGCGAAGCCCTCAGATGTATAGGAACTGACAAGTACGAATGGGAAACTCCACTCGAATACGCTCATCGTGTCGTTCAGACCACCGACATTAATGTTCCCGGCCTCCCAAAACTTGCCGACCTTACCACCTCTGTCAGTTATCAGTCAGAGGCCAATCTCTTTCAAGAAGACGGCACCAAAGAGGCCGAATGGGCCCAGGAAGTCGGCCGTGATATCCAAAACATCGTGTACGCAAAGCTCTCGAATCTTGATAGAGCAAAAATGCGAGTCGACCCTCGTCCGTTACTTCACTCTGCGTCTCACTCTGCGTCTCACTCTTCTTCGCGATTTAGGCGGTCTTGAATGCGCTGACGAGCGTTACCAATCTGGCTTCCGAGATTGGCCCTTCGCATCGAACTTGTCCACTCTTGCCAACCAGCCCGACCCATCTTTCGGAGATTTCTTTCGAAGAAAATGGCTGACCCCAACATCGCCAAGAAGCCCACAAAGGACAGGAGGGGGGAAGTGGTCAAAGTCGCCACCATGAAAACAATGCCGCCAATTAACCCAAGGGTTGCCCACTTGAGATTGCGACCAGCATGGGTATAGATGGTCGTGGCACCCACCTCATGGACCAGCTGCGGATCGGAAGCATAGAGCTGCTGTTCGATCTCTTGGAGGATGCGCTGTTCTTCCTCGGAAAGCGGCACGCCTAATCGTCCTCTGTCTCGTTTTGCATATCGGGTACTTGCGTCTAATGGTACATCGAATTTCCGCGATTTATATCGCAACCCCCCATATCCCAACCTCTACATCTAGAGCTCATCATTAGGCCCCCACTGCTGGGCACCCCGTTTCAGCACGCGAATACCTTTTCCCTTGGATTTTCTGCCATTTTCGAATGTCGGCTCGGCCAGTGCGGCAGGAACGATGGCACCGTCACCAAAGCGGTCTCGAATTAAGTCAATGACTTCCGTGGCTTCATCCCAAGAATCAGGCTCTTCACCTAACTCAAGCTGGTGAACCACCGGGGCGTCGGTTCTATCAAAGAGATGCGAGACACTTATACCTAACAGGCGTATGCCCTGGCTGATATCGATTTCATTGAGCAATCGACGGGCGGTACGTGCCAATACAAGAGCCTCATCAACTGGTTCTTCAAGAGTTACCGAGCGGGTAATGGTGCGAAAATCATTAAAGCGAATCTTGAGCTGCACAGTACGGCCCGTCATGTCGGCCGAGCGCATCCGGTAGGCAACGGCATCGGCCAAACGCAATAACTCTCGATCTAGCTGGTCGCGTGTTCGCAAGTCATATGGGTAGGTTTCTTCGTGGCCGATCGAACGGGCCTTTCCCCCTGGAATCACCGGTCTGAAGTCACGAGCCCAAGCCAGATCGTGGAGATGGCGGCCTGCCGAGGCCCCAAGGGTTCTGATGAGAGTCGCCTCAGACATATTGGCCATATCTCCCACGGTTTTTATACCCAAAGCCTCAAGACGACGATGAGTTGCCGGACCAACTCCCCAAAGTTCCTCGACTTTATGTCCATGCAAAAAGGCCAACTCGTTTTCTTCTCTCACGACAACTACACCTGGCCCAGAGATTGTCCCTTCCAAAGATGGCATTGGTTTCGCTGCCTCAGAAGCCAGCTTTGCTGTTAACTTTCGAGGCGCCAGTCCCACAGAACAACTAAGGCCCAACTCGTCGCCAATGCGATCACGAAGCTTGTGCGCAACTGTAATTCCCTCACCATGCAATCGCCGCACACTTCGAACATCCAAAAAGGCTTCGTCTAAACCAACGCCTTCAACCAATGGACTCATCTCGTTCAGAATTTGATGAACCTGGTGGCTCACCTCCTGATATCGATCGTGACGACCAGGAAGAAATATCGCCTGAGGACAGCGCTGTCGAGCCACAGCAGATGGCATTGCAGAAAATACCCCCCAGGCTCGGGCCTCATACGAGGCGGCGGCCACCACGCCCCTTCTACCGGTGCCGCCCACTACGACTGGCAGACCTCGAAGTTCGGGAGCATCAAGGATCTCTACCGCAACAAAGAAGGCGTCCATGTCGAGGTGGATAATCGAGGGAAGACTCACAGCGATATCCACTTGCGATTAATCGCCTTCCAAGACCCGCGTGATGGTCATTGCCGCACGGGACTCACCCTCGATGTGATAGCAATAACTGCGATGCTCACTCCAACGTTCTTCCAACCACGCTAAAAGCGGCTCATGGGTCGGTTGCCAGGTAGATGAAAGTCGGGTCATGCAAGCCTCATGAGAGGAAAAAGCGGCATCAATGACAATGCCGTCTGGGTCATCAAGAACTATCGAGCCTTCATAGGTAATGGCCCGATAAACCTCGACCATTAAGTGCCAACCCATTCCTGGGGCAATTGCCTCCACTGCGTATATAGGTCCTTCCCATTTCGTAATGGTCAAGCCTGTCTCTTCGGCAACCTCTCGGGTAAGGCCTTCGAGTACCGATTCACCCTCCTCGACCTCAATCACTCCGCCAGGTGGCGACCAATCAGATGTGCCGTCTCGACGACGATTTTGGACCAACAGGAGACCTTCTGGTCCCTCGATCACGCCGCTCGCCACCATCCATCTTTGCACCGTGATGATTCTGCCAGCTCAAGCGCCTACCATGCCGTCGTGACCATAAATTCTCCAAGTGCTCGTGCCTATACGCCAACGGCTTTGCCATCTCCTCTGGCCCGAATGCTTGCATTTATTGGAATCATGGCCGGCGGGATATGTGGAATGTTTGTTGGCTGGAAATTCACAGAAATCCAATGTGGAGGAACTGAGCGAGTGCTCATATTGGGTAGAGCTCCCCAAGATGAGTCGCCTCCGAGCACCGCCATCGACCAAGATTCGGATTCGGGATGTCAACTAATAATCGCCGGCGGAACTATCGCAGGAGCAGTCATTGGAGCCGGTGGCATCGCAGTCGTCTCGGTTCTGGTTCTGCGTGCAATGGGCGAATGGCGCAAAGAGCTAGCGATTGAACCTGATCCTTCTGAAACCTTCAGCTAAAGCCACACCTGCCCGCCTGCCCTCATCGCCCGCCCTTTGGCGGACAAATCTTTCAAGCCACTGATCTGCATCGGCGCCAAGCTGGCTCTTATGGCAAAAAAGAGCATCCACCTTGGCTTCAACCGCCGTTGCCACATCGACCCAAACATCAGGTTCCAAGACCCCACTCAAAAGCAGCGTGCCAACATGATGAGCGGGACCGGTCTCTGGGAAATAGAGCGGAGATGATGAGGCCGGAGC
>CAYGGL010000156.1:0-4035 GCA_964349215.1 uncultured Acidimicrobiaceae bacterium
CCCCTTTTACTTCGTGGGGTCGTCCCAACATGCGGTTTGCGGCGTCTAGATCGCCTTGTCTCAAAGCTTGTCGAATGGCAGTAGAAGAAACTGCTCGTGCTCCCGGAGCGCCAGAGGCGACAAGCGGTATGCCTTCCACTTCGAAACCCGCCTCTTTGCCCATGGTCGCCATCAGCTCAACGTCTCCCTTGCGACCGTGGCCAAAATGAAAGTCAGCCCCCACCACAACAGCCCGTGATCTCAAGCAATCAACAAGAACCGTGGTAACGAAATCTTCAGCAGACTCGCGAGATCGGGCTTCATCGAAACCAATAACGAGGGTGTAATCAACCCCAGTGCTCTCAATAAGGGCAAGGCGTTGATCTAGATCTGTCAACAGCAACGGTGCAGATTCTGGACGGACAACTGCTGCAGGGTGGTGATCAAAGGTCACCACTGCGGTTCGTGAACCGCGTTCTGCTGCGAGTCGACGAACCTCACCGATGATCAGTTGATGCCCGAGATGTACCCCATCGAAGAACCCGATGGTGACTACACAACCCTCGCCTGGGCGGGGACAAGCTTGCATTGCACGAATGACCTGCACACCCTCACGCTATCTTTGCTTGTGGCTATCGTCCTAAAGGTCTTCAGGCTGCACCAGGACAACAGCCGGCTTTGCTCGTTCATTTGCTAATTCGTATACCGCCAAAAGGTTGCCACTCTCATCGGTAACTGCCCATGGTCCGGCGCCCTCGAAGCTCACCGACTCGCCCGAGATTGCCAACGAGCGCCCAGTCGCAATAAGCGATACAACGTGTTGACCCACCTTCACCTTTGACAAGTGATCAACAGCCATTGAGGAAGCCAACACAGACGGGGCTTGTGTGGTGTCAGAGTCAAGTGCTTGTGCACGATCGAGGGTGAAGTTGCCGATCGCCGTCCGTCGGAGATTTTGTAGATGCGCACCACCGCCGAGGCGGCGCCCGAGGTCATCAGCCAAAGTTCTGACATATGTTCCCGATGAGCAGTCAACCTCTATTTTCATTACTGGTCCTTCAGGCGAGACCACGCTGATCACATCGAATCGATAGACACTTACAGGTCTGGCTGCTCGCTCGACCACTTTTCCCTCTCGTGCCAACTCATGAAGACGGCGACCTTCGATCTTGATCGCAGAGACCATTGGGGGAATTTGGTTAATTTCTCCCACAAAACAAGAGGCCGCTTTGCTTGTCTCTTCAAGCGTAAGGTTCTTCATATCGAAGGTCTCAAGTACTTCGCCCTCATTGTCGAGAGTAGAGGTTGAAGCACCGAATACAACATCACCGGCATATGACTTTGGCAATTCAGAGATGAACCGCAGCAAGCGAGTCGCCTTACCCACACCAAGCACGAGCACCCCGCTGGCGCCCGGATCGAGTGTTCCGGCGTGACCCACCTTTGAGGTGTTGAGCAACCGCCTGACTCTGGCCACAACATCGTGAGATGTCCACCCGATGGGCTTGTCAATGATGCAGATTCCGTCGGGTCCTGGATGTTTCGAATTTTTACGACTCATAGATCTGGTTGCTCGCCTTTTTCTTCTCGCAAGAGTTCTTCAATGCGAGCACTCGTAACAATGACCGGATCGAGACGAAATGAAAGCTCGGGAGTGCGCTTCAATCGAGCTTGGCGAGCTATAGCGGCCTGCAACTCAACCCTGTGCTCATCGAGAACCTCTCTTACAAGCTCTTCATCGATACCGAGCGACGAATAAAGAACTCGTCCATGGCGAAGATCTGGATCTATTTCGACGTGGGTGACAGTAACCAATGGCAAACGGTCGTCGGCTATTCGTTCTAACTCATCAGCAACGATTTCACGACACAATTCACCCACTCGTTCCATACGAGAAAACTTGGGCGCGCTTTCGCGCCTATTCCTAGGTTTAGCCATTGCCTAACTGCTTTCTACAGCGCAGCACACGAGTAGCTACGTGTCCCCAAAGCCATGAAAAAACGGCATCGGAATGATGGGTTCGCATCGTCAAGGGCATCGAAACACTAAGTTACCGATCGGTTACAACAACCTTTATGCAACCGATCGGCAACAAACTAAACACGAGTTATTTCACGATCTGAGTAGGTTTCGATGGTATCGCCGGGCTTAAGGTCTTGGAAGTCAGACAGACCTATGCCGCATTCGAAACCGGACTGCACCTCACGAACATCATCTTTGAAGCGCCTAAGAGAGTTGATGGCTCCCTTCCAAATGATCGTTCCTTCACGCAAGAACCTGACCTTCGAACCGCGGGTAATCGTGCCATTGAGGACATAGCAACCGGCGATTGCGCCAATACGGGGAACCCTAAATATCTCGCGAACCTCAGCTTCGCCAGTGACCACTTCTTCAAACTCGGGCTCGAGCAATCCGATCATTGCACTTTGGATATCTTCGATCACCTGGTAGATGATCTCGTAGGTGCGGATCTCGACCTTTTCGAACTCGGCTAGTCCCCTGGCCTTTCGGTCTGGGCGAACATTGAAGCCGATAATCGTCGAGCCGGTAGTTGCTGCCAACTGGACGTCGTTTTCGGTGATGCCGCCGACGGCACGATGAACAAATGCGATCTTTACTTCATCTCGTTCAAGTTTGCGCAAAGACTCAGTCAATGCTTCAAGTGAACCATTTACATCGGCCTTCAGAACAAGGTTGAGAGTCGCTGCCTCTCCCTTTTGAATCTGCTCAAAGATGTCTTCGAGTTTTACGCCACTGCTTATGGCAGAGGCATCGGCAGCAATACCACGAATGCGTGCGTATTGACCCCGGGTATCACCGACACGACGAGCTGTCTTGTCATCTGGCGCGACCACAAATTCATCACCTGCGCCCGCCACCTCTGAGAGCCCAAGTACCTGCACTGGCTTTGAAGGGCCGGCCTGTTTGACCGACTTACCTGCATCATCAATCAGGGCGCGGACCTTGCCCCATGCAGGTCCTGCCACCATTGGGTCGCCAACTCGAAGCGTTCCGCGCTGCACCAATACCGTCGCCACCGGTCCACGGCCGACATCAAGATGGGCTTCGAGTACTGCGCCATATGCACGACCTCCAGGATTGGCCCGAAGGTCTTCCAACTCGGCAACAAGCAATATGTTGTCGAGAAGATCGTCGATACCCAAGTTTTGCAAGGCAGATATTTCGGTAACGATTACATCGCCGCCCCACTGCTCGGGGATCAAATCATTTTCGGAAAGTTGTTGCATGACGCGATTGGGGTCAGCATTTTCGCGGTCAATCTTGTTGATAGCAACAATGATGGGGACTTCGGCTGCACGAGCGTGTGCTAATGCTTCAAGCGTCGTTGGCATCACACCATCGTCGGCTGCAACCACAAGAACGACAATGTCAGTTACGTCGGCTCCCCTGGCTCGCATAGAGGTAAATGCCTCATGGCCAGGAGTGTCGATGAATGTAAGAGTCTTTCCGCCACGCTCAACCTGATAGGCACCAATGTGTTGAGTAATACCACCCGCTTCACCTTCGACAACGTTGGCCGAACGGATTCGATCGAGCAGCAAAGTCTTGCCATGGTCGACGTGACCCATGACCGTTATCACCGGTGGACGAGGCTCAAGATTTGCCTCGTCCTCATCTTCTTGGTCAAGCACTTCGAGCAGCTGTTGAAGTGTTGCTTCTTGTGCTTCTCCAGGGTTGACGAGTTGAACGTTCGCACCGATTTCGGCAGCAAAGAGCTCGATCATGTCGTCTGACAATGTCTGAGTCGCCGTAATCATCTCGCCTTGTTGCAAGAGGAAACGCACTACATCAGCTGCTGAGCGGTTCAGCTTGGGGCCAAGTTCTTTAGCCGTTGAGCCCCGCTCGATAATGACCTCTCCCTCTGGAATTGGGGCATTGTCAGGCGTGTAGACGGGAAGTCCTTGTGGCTGGAGTTCCTCGCGATTGCGACGTCTGCGACCTCCACTTTTGCGACGACGAGGTCCGGCTGGGGCTCCTCTGCCAGGGCCACCTGGACGTCCACCGGCGCCAGGCACCTGTCCAGGACGCAACATT
>CAYGGL010000157.1:0-4028 GCA_964349215.1 uncultured Acidimicrobiaceae bacterium
ACTCATAAAGGAAACGACATCTTTGCCAACAAACTTCAAATAGCCGTGGCGGCAACCGACGGCAAGATCAGCTTCGCTCGACTCGACAGTTCTGGCAACGCCGGCAACATGTTGATCGTCAAAGACGCTGAGGGCTGGGAATACTCATACCTCCACATGAACAATGACAATCCCGGCACCGACGATGGAGCAAATAAGACCGTGTGGGCGATGATGCCCGGATTGCGCCAAGGAAGTCGCGTAGTGGCCGGTCAGCCGATTGCATATGTAGGCGATAGCGGTAACGCTGAGGGGACAGCTTCTCACATTCATTTCGAGATACATGGCCCGGACGACACAGTCGTAAATCCATTCGCAAGTTTGCAAGCAGCATCGCGTGCGCCCTTTAAAAACGATCATCTAGGGGCGGCGTCACCATTTGGATTCATTGATCACGTCAGTCGAGTGCCTGGAGGAATTCGCATCAGTGGATGGAGCATCGATCCGGACACGACAGGGCCCGTAACTGTCATGGCCTACCCAAATGGTTATTGGGGTGGTGAAACCAAAGCAAACAAAGAACGTGGGGACCTTATCAATGCATTCCCATCCTTAGGAACAAAACACGGCTTTACGATGGTTGTTCCAGCACCTGGTTCGGGCTCATATTCAACCTGCATCTATGCCGCCAACACGGAAGCCGGCCTTGCCACTCAACTTGGATGCCCTTCTATGGACATTGCGGTAAGTCCAATCGGGTCTATGGATTCTGTGGATGTGACCCCGCAAGGTATTCGGATCAACGGATGGGCGATAGACCAAGACAGTGCAGAGCCAATCGATGTTCATTTTTATGTTGATGGGGTCTTTGCAGGATCTGCTTCGGCAAAGAAGGAACGGGCTGATCTGGCAGCGGTCTTTCCTGAATACGGAGCCAGTCATGGATACGCTTTGGAGGTTGCAGCCTCTGAGGGGTTCCATACAGTGTGCGCCTATGGAATCAACGTTGCCGGTGGCGCCAACTCTCTGGTTGGGTGTCGCTGGGTAAATAAAACTTCCGATCCGTGGAGCAACCTAGACCTAGTGCAAAGAGATGGCGACAACATAACGGTTGACGGGTGGGCAATAGACCCAGATACCGCCTCTCCTATTGCAGCGCACGTCTACATAGATGGAACTTACGCTGGAGCTACCACTGCGTCGTCTCCCCGGACCGACCTCGCAGCATCCTTCCCGCCCTATGGTCCCAACCATGGGTTTTCCACCACCGTGGCGGCCAGTCCCGCGCCTCACAAAGTCTGCGCCTACAGCATTAATTATGGGCTGGGACGAAACACGCTCATCGGATGTAAATCTGTGTGATGACTACACCGCTCATAACGAGGCTACTGAGGGTAGCCAACTTGAGTTACGCCAACATCAACGGGCCAACTGAGTTCGGTATTGCCGACCTTTTCAACAAGCACAGTTGAACCCAAATAAGCGGGTTGAGTTTCAAGTGTGTTCGTAACTTCGTGCAAAAGATGAGCAACGACACTCGCCGGTTCGCCTAGAGCCGTTTCAATAATCTTGAAACCCGTGGCCTCGTTGAAAAGTGAATACCAAGCAGTATCGCTGAAACGCCATAGGTCCCAAGGTTGATCATGAAGAGGAAAAGCCTGGTGTGAAGAAATCAGCACTCGCCCACCCACTTTCAAAACACTGTTCATCTCCAAAACGGCCTTCCAAGGCATCGCAAGATGCTCGAATGTCGATATAGAAAACAACGCATCAAAACTCTCGGGCTCTAACAGAGCCGAAAGATTGTGGACGTCTCCGACAATGTCAGTGTTCTCTCCTGGGAGGATATCCAAACCCAAATACTGCATTGGAGCGACCAGCTCTCTTCGAACATGTCCTGAGCGTGCCCGGGATCCGATCTCCAATACGCGAGCATTAGGATTTGATTTGCCAAGTTCTCGACACTCTTTGAAAAACCGATTTGCCAACTGGTGATATGGGTCTACATCGGTAATTCGACCTACAAGATTCTTAACCTCTATGCAGGTGTTGTCTTCGAATACAACCCGGGTCCAAACATCAAGCAGCTCACTTGAGTCGGTTAAAGCAACCTCCAGACCAAAGTGGCTTAGGCCTTCTTCTTCGTTGATAACTTCTTCGTTAATAAAAGGTGCTTCTCCAAGAATCTCGCCGTTGCTGGACATGAGCTGCAAACGAGTAGGAGTTTCTTCTGGAGAGGTCCAAACAGAACCACTGATGAAACCTCGCCTTCGAAAGTACGTCAACTCATTCATCAGCCACTTAAGTTCGCCGGCTCTCAACTGCGGTTCGATCTCTCGCTCTGTCCTCAATTTGCGAATCATTCGCTTCAACAGAGTTTTCATCTGGTCTGGTATGTAATGATCCAGGAAGTGCACGACCGAAACAATAACAGTGGGTAATTGACCAACACCTTTGAGAAGGGCCCTCGTGCGAGATCAACTAGATTGGCTCTGTGACAGCGCGGGTTCGGGTGGTTGTACTCAACTACAACGGTGGCGAGATGACACTTGAGTGTCTTTCTGCTCTGGCCAAAACAAACTGGCCTGCCGAGTCTCTCGATTTGGTTCTTGTAGACAACGCATCTTGTGATGATGTCGTTAACCGTGTTCGCAACACGTTCCCAACAGTCACAATTATTGAGTCAGACATCAACCGTGGTTTTGCGGGTGGGTGCAATCTGGGCCTCCGCAACCTCGCGGAGGTCGACTACATAGCTCTAATTAACAACGACGTCCTCGTCGAGCCGGAATGGCTCACCCCGCTTGTGGCAGAGCTTGAATCAAAACCAGAATTTGGAGCAGCTTGTCCCAAAATCCTCTTCAGTAATCAATATCTAGACCTCACCATAACCAGCTCCACTACCCGCAGAGGCAGTGGTGACAACCGTGACCTAGGAGTGCAACTAAGTGGTATTCGTATCAGCGATGAAGGTGAAGGTGAAGGTGAAGACCTAGTTGGCCAAGCTCAATTCGTTCGAGGGTTTTGGGGTCAAGAACATGGACTAGATGGCGAGTCAGAATTCCAGTGGACGGCGGGCCAATCTCTCGTCCGCCTGCCAATAGAGAGGGGCGCAAGGGCTCCGACATCATGTGCTCTTCGGCTGAAGGCAAACGACAAAGTCGGCGTGACGCTTCAAGCCGGAGGGCAAGCTTCGCTTCACACTGTAGACAGTAAGCCTCAGTGGTACGAGGTGGAAGTTAAAGGAAAACCTTTTGACGTCATAAACAATGTTGGATCGGTTCTCACCTCCGACATGTATGGAGCAGACCGTGGCTATCTCGAACCTGGAGAAGACCACTACGAAGAACAAGAGGAAATCTTTGCTTGGTGTGGTGCTGCGGTGCTTTTATCAAGTACCTACCTCCAAAAAGTGGGACTGTTCGACGAACGATTCTTTCTCTACTACGAAGATCTTGAACTGTCATGGCGAGGGCGCAAGCGTGGATGGAAGTACAGCTATGTTCCCAAGTCGTGGGTCTATCATCACCACTCGGCAACAAGCGTCGAGGGGTCGGCTTTATCGCATTATTACAACGAGAGAAACAGACTGCTCACGATTATGTTGCACGCTCCCCTTCGCTCGTTAAGCACTGTTCTCATGCGTTATCTACTGATTACGGCTTCTTATGCGCGCCGAGATGTGTTCAGCCCCCTCATGCGGGGCGAGACATCTAATTTTGAATCAGTAAAAAGGCGATCTCGGTCATTACTGGGAGCCCTTCGTCTGGCCCCAAGCATGGCTCTACAAAGATGCCGTGACAGCCAGACGCGTAGATAGCTAAACCATTAGACGGTTAAACCGTCACGTCACGACACCCAATCAGGCCATTGCTCCCTGCTCCCACATTGATTCCGTATACACAGACTCGATGTGACCCTGGTGAAGATGCAAAGGTCATGTCGAAGCCTCGCATATCGCTGCCACCAAGAGCCTGTGCAACATCTGGCCGGGATTGATCTGCGAGAACCTGATTTCCAAAGACCCCATCAACAGAGACATGTACGGC
>CAYGGL010000158.1:0-4008 GCA_964349215.1 uncultured Acidimicrobiaceae bacterium
AGGTGGCCGTCAATTTTGGAGTTCCCTTACGAGCAGCTTTTAGCTGAGAGATGCGAAGTTCAAGTTGTTGATTGGTCGTGCGAGCTGCCTCTTGGGTTGCTCGTGCAGAATCAATCTTGTTGCTCTGCGAGCGAAATCCAAAGACATACCAAAGCCCGATCATCGCCACGAGCACGGCCCCGGCGATCATTATGATGCGCCGGTTCATTGGCCCTCTTCTCCATTGACATAACGATCTGATCGATTTGAGCGAGCCTTTTCGGTCAATGAGGCCGACGACGAGAACGTGACCAACGAACGTTCAATGCCTTCGGGTGGCTTGGTTGCAGACGGAACCCAAAGGTCGCGTAACGACTCGAGTTCACCCAAACGCAGCAACCACCTAGCGGTTGAGGTTTGGTAAAAGCCGATTGCGCCAACCGTTATGGTTCCGGCACTTGGCGAAGCCGCTCCCAGGGCTGTTGGTGTAGCGCCTGTTGCATTGAACGAAGTGAGCCATACGTCGCCTGGCAATACGGTTGAGATTTCTTGGAACAAGCGAGTCCATGCAAGATCGTCGACAAGAACGGCCTGCACGACACCCTTGCGCGAGGCAACTTCAGCCTCAAGCGCTTCGACATCTTTATATGTGTCAACCTCGCTTTGTAGCTGTGAGGTCTTGGCGGCTTCTTTTTTAGCGTCGTCTTGAGCGTCATTTACACTTCCAACTCGCAAGAAATAGACACCCCCCAACAAGACAGCCACTCCAGCCACTACACCTGCAGCCATCATCGTTTGCTGACGATCACGTCGGTGCTCTGTTACTTCACCAGGCAACAACGAGATGGGCGCAATGCCGCTTAGAGAGAGAACGGAATTGAGAGCCAAGCCAACAGGAGCTGCAAGCAACGGTTCGCTTGCTTGCAGCACCTCGGTTGGTATTCCGGTACGGCCAATGCTCAAGTTCTCAAGTGGATGCGCCAGCGATACCGAATAGCCATTTCCAAAGACGGCATGGATTTGATCTTCTATGCCTTGTGCCATGGCGACACCACCGGTCACCTTGACTTCATTAAGGATTCCCGTGCCAATCTGGGTGCGGAAATAATCGAGAGAATCATGAATCTCTTCGAGCAACTCTGTCGTTGCAGAGTTGACAATCTCTGCGGCCCGAATCTGTAGAGCATCATCCGAATTGGAATCGACTACGCGCTTTAGCCCCTCGGCCTCTTCAACGTCAATCGACAAACCCTCGCTGAGTTTTTCAGTTATGTCATTTCCACCAGAGGCAATACTTCTTACAAAGCGAGGCTTTCCGCCCTCGTGAAGCATCACTGTCGTAACACCGGCGCCCATCGAAACGATGGCACTGTAAATCTCGCCGGCGCCAGTCTCGCCGGCGCCAGTCTCGCCGGCACCAGTCTCATCGGGAACTTCCCCTGAAGAACCGCTATCTAGATGCGTTGGGTATTTATGGATCAATGCCGGCAATGGAGGAATGAACAAGCCTGGACCCTCAAGCGCGCGCAATAGCGCAAAGGGAATTAGGTCGATTCCCAATGGGGTAAGCCCGGCGCCTTCGAGTGCGGCAAGGAGAGAACGCAACATGTCTCGATGAGCCGCTACCAGCATTACCCGATAGAGACGCTGACCATCGTGGCCGGTTGTCTCATCAATAATTTGGTAGTCAAAGACCGTGTCTTCGACAGGAATTGGGATCAGCTCTTGCACCTGAAAGGTAAGTGCCGAGCGGAGATCTTCTGCCTCCATGACCGGGACTTCAGTCGAGCGAACCAGCACTCGGGGGTTGGCGACTCCCGTGACTACCGAGCGGCTCTTGAATCCCCCCTCTTTCCATACGCGCTTAAGTGCAGGCGAGACTGCCGAGGGATCTACCACTTCGCCATCTACAACCGCACCAGGAGGAAGGGCCACCTGAGCGAAACGCCGCAAGGTGGGCTGACCTTTGCCAAGCAGTACTTCTGCGGCACGCACGGCATGGGTGCCGACATCTAGACCAACGACGACTTTGGCCATTAGGAACCAACACGCCGTAGGTAAGAGTCAACCTCCACTTCACGCAGGCGATAGCTTCGCCCCACTCTCGCTGCGGCCAGTTCGCCTGCCTTGATCAATCGGTAAACGGTCATGTTGGATACACGCATCTGCTCGGCTACTTCTTGAACCGTAAGAAATCGATCATCTTTGGCCATAACAACTTGCTTTCGTGGTTAGCGCCCTCTGGAGGAGTTGAATAGATAACACAAGCATCATATGTAACTCGTGTAACACAAACAACATTTTTAACACTGGCAACAATATCACCGTAAGTGGTCATCTGCCACACAAGCTTTCATCAGTAACAGGGTTAACACTCTCAACCCATCGGCTACTTCAGATACCAATCAAGGATTTGTTGACCAATAAATACAGTTGCCATTGCTCCCCCAGCCAGAAATGGGGCAAACGGAATGTGTTGTTTACGTGTGCGGAGCCCTGTTGCGATCAGGGCTATCCCCCCAAGAGAACCAAACAAGAATCCGAGAAAGATCCCCAAGAGCACGTGGCCCAAACTCAGCCAACCCAAATAGAGGCCGAGAATAAGGGCGAGCTTCACGTCACCCATTCCCATTCCTCTTGGATATGCCAAGTGGATGAGAAAGAGAACCCCCGCTGCCAACGCCGAACCAAGCGCCGCGTCTTTCATGTCAGATGCCTGGTCATTAAAGATGGCAATGAGTCCAAGCAGAGGAAGCGATGTTGCAATAGCGAATAGAACAATTCGGTTGGGGACGATGTAGTGCTCAAGATCAATAGCACTGACAGAGATGAGAACGGCTGTGAACAATAGGAAGGCCGACACCTCCCACTCGGCCCCGATGCGAGCGCCAACCGCTGCAAATGAAATGGCCGTCAATAGTTCGACTGCTGGATATCTGATCGCGATCGGGGCGCCACAGGTTCGACATTTTCCCCCGAGAATCAGCCACGAGACCACTGGAATGTTGTCACCTGCGGATAGTTCTGTGTCGCATACAGTGCAACGAGACCGTGGAGAGACAATCGATTGGCGCAACGGCACCCGATAAATGACCACGTTGAGGAAAGACCCAACAGCCAGGCCAACAACCCCACAAATCGCAACCAACGCCCCCGTAGTCATCGCGGACCGAGGGTACCGGCCCACACGTCAGGGCAGGGGGATGGGCGAGGAAAACAGGCAATGGGTGGCCATATCCGGCCACCCATTGCCTGTTTCAAATACTCGTGATCAATAAGTCATTACTTGACAGATATTGACTACCACTTCGCGCTGTTGCATTCAGCGAGTGTGTCTACGCCTGTGGCCGCAGAGGTATCCTTGTCGTAGGTAACTGTGCCTGTCGATGTCGCAGCTATACAGAAATAGGTACCCGACGCACTCTTGTTATAAAGCACAATGTTGGCACCTCCGGCGTCCGTCACAACTATGATCGTGCCGACAGTTTCAACATTTGCTGCGACTGAATCAAAGGTAAGTGATGCTTCAGTGGCTGTCATATCGGCAGCGGTGATGGCGGCAGCGCCATTCATGAAAGTGCCCGAGTTGTCTGTTGCGATTGTCTTGGCAGCAGTCAGGGCGTTACGTAGGTTTGATTGTGCTCCACGGTCTTGGGCACGCTCTTGAGCGCCCAAGAAGGTAGGAATTGCGATTGCCATCAAGATGGCGATGATCAAGATTACGACCATGAGTTCGATGAGCGTAAAGCCCTCTTCCTCCTTGGCCATGCGTCGACGCAGTGTGTTCAACATTTGAATTTTCCTTTCGGACAATGAATAGGTTTTTGGTTACATAACGAACCTTCACCCTTGCCCTGCCGGTTCAGTATCAGAACTGGCAGGTTCTCCAGGCAGCTCGGCTAACCGTTTCCGTCGCCATTGACAGAAGTTGGTCCCGTGGCTTTGCGTCCCCACCTCACGGAGGGTTTGCCTTTGTCAAGAGCACCTGCTCGCCCTTACAACAACGACACATTTCGCACAGAACTTAAG
>CAYGGL010000159.1:0-4003 GCA_964349215.1 uncultured Acidimicrobiaceae bacterium
GGAGAATAGGCACCCATGCCGCCGGTATTGGGTCCCAGGTCTCCATCGCCTAGACGTTTGTGATCTTGGGCAGGACTTAACGCAACCGCTTGGTTGCCATCACAAACTGTCAGTATCGAAAGCTCAGGACCACTGAGACCCTCTTCGATCACAATGCTTCGACCGGCATTGCCAAAGGCCATTCCCGACAACTTGTCAGCCACATCACCGGCAGCCTCGTCAAAGTCAGTCGTGACCAATACACCTTTACCGGCTGCAAGGCCATCGGTCTTGATCACATACAAACCATCGAGCTCACGAAGAAATTCGAGTGCCGGCGCAACTTCAGTAAAGGCCCCATAGCGAGCTGTTGGCACTTGAGCTTGGACCAACAACTCTTTCATCCACCTTTTGGAACCTTCGAGTCGTGCTCCATCAGCGCCGGGACCAAAGACCAGTTTTCCCATTGAACGCAAGCGGTCGGCGAGACCTTCAACAAGAGGGGCTTCGGGACCAATGACATAAAGGTCAGCGTCAACATCTTCTGGGGCGGTTTGAACAGACCCCGCAATACCAGGATTTCCCGGGGTAACCACGACCGAGTCAGCACTGCGAGCCAATACCGCAGCCAGCGCATGTTCACGCCCACCGCTTCCTACAACGCATACCTTCATAGAACTTGTGTCGTCATCGAACTTGTGCAGTCATCAACCTGCTACCCGGACAGTTTGCAAACGACCTGGACCGACCCCTACATAACTGACAGGAACGCCTGCCTGGTCAGAAAGAAACTGCACATAGTCGCGAGCCTTGCTTGGAAGTTCATCGAGTTTGGTCGCCCCTGAGCAGTCAGATTTCCACCCTGGGAACTCTTCGTAAACAGGAATCGCTTTATGAATCTGTGACTGGTGATAGGGCATGTGATCGACCCGTTCCCCATCAATTTCATATGCCACACAGACCTTCAATGTCTCGAATGTATCGAGCACATCAAGTTTGGTGAGAAAGATTTCGCTCAAAGAATTGAGACGAACGGCGTGACGCAACATCACGGCGTCATACCAACCTGCGCGGCGGCGCCGGCCCGTATTTGTTCCGTACTCATGACCACGATCAATCAGGAGATCGCCGGTCTCATCAGTTAGTTCTGAGGGAAATGGCCCCGAGCCAACTCGGGTCAGATAAGCCTTTGCCACTCCAATGACTCGATCGATATGGCGTGGCCCAACGCCAGCGCCTACGCAAGCTCCACCGGCAACTGGGTTAGAGGAGGTGACGAATGGATAAGTGCCGTGATCAAGGTCAAGGAAAGTCGCCTGGGCACCTTCGAACATCACCTGCTTACCGGCCTCAAGTGCTGTGTGAACAGCATTGACCGTGTCAGCAATTCTTGGAGCCAGTCGGGGTGCGATCTCATCTAGGTACTTACCGGCGATCTCGTCAGCAGAAAGCGGCAATCTGTTATAAACCTTTGCGAGAATCGCATTCTTTTCTTTAAGAACGACGTCTAGCTTCTGTCGAAAGATCTTGGGATCTAGCAGATCTTGGACTCTAATACCCACCCTCGCAGCCTTATCGGCATACGTAGGCCCAATGCCGCGTTTAGTGGTTCCCAACTTGTTATTTCCCAAGTAACGCTCAGCCATCATGTCGATCTCTTGGTGGTAGGGAAGGATGAGATGAGCGTTGCCGCTGACAAGAAGATTCGTGGTGTCGATTCCACGATCTTCAAGCATGGCTAATTCATCGAGCAGCACCTTAGGGTCGACAACAACCCCATTGCCTATGAGATTGAGGGTCCTGGGATGCAAGATGCCACTCGGTACGAGTTGTACAGCAAAGCTCTGATCTCCCACGACGATGGTATGTCCGGCGTTGTGGCCACCTTGGTAACGAACAACGACATCCATATCACCGGCAAGTAGATCAGTGAGCTTGCCCTTACCTTCGTCTCCCCATTGGGTTCCGACGATTACCATTCCGGGCACGCGCGTCCTCCTCAAAAAGAACTGCCAGCGGTCCGTTCATCTTAGTCATCACTTGCCTGACAGCGAAATGGGAGGCCCTTGGGCCTCCCATTTCTAACTAAACCTTCTTGAGCAAGAGGTTTGTTATAGCAGTTGTGCGTCTTTGGCTTGACGAGCAGCACGTGCCGCAAAGAGGCCAAGGGCCGCAAAGGCAAGCCCGGCAGCAATGAACAGGGCGCTGTCGCTACCTGTACGAGGAAGGGTGGCTGCCGCTGGGGTAACGGTTGTTCCAAGTACAGCAGGCGGGGTGGTGCCGGCCTTGTTGAACAGCGAAAGCAAAGACAATGGGAGGCTGTTGTTTATCAAGCAGTCGAGTTCGACTGTATTGGTGATCTCCAGCACCCCGACCTGCACTGTGACGACTGCAGTAGCATCTTCAGCCATGTCGATCTTGATAGTGGGTGATGTTCCAGGCTGAATGGTTGGATTTGCAACCTGAACGTCACCTACAAGAACCGAGAACACGCGAGGCACGAGAGTTGGGTTGATCAGCTTGACGTCAACAGTTCCGTCACTCAAGCAGTTGACGGCGATATCAGCCATTGGCTCACCTGTGATTCCCCCAGGAGGTGGTGGTGGCTGTGAGGGATCAGCAAGAGTATCTGGCCCGACGGCTGAACAATCAGTGACGCTGTTCAACGCCGTCTCGATTGCACCAGTGCTGATATTGAAAGTCTTGGCAAGTTGGGAAACTTGACCGATCGTGGCACTTGCATCAAGTGTCAACTTGATGGGCTTCAGGCCCATCTGTGGATTCGACAACTCAATTGCAATGTCACCTGAAGAATTACACGATGCTGAAATCTTCCCGAGCATTGTGTCAATGACAACCTCGCCATCAACTGGAGGGAGCGTAACTGAAGTTGGGACCGGAGGCAGTGTCACGCTAGTTGGGGCCGAAGGCAGTGTTGTCGGAGGCAGTGTCACGCTAGTTGGGACCGGAGGCAATGTTGTCGGAGGCGGTGTTGTCGTGCTGGTGGGTGCAGCCGTAGTTGTCGTTGTATCTTCAACTGCAGGCGCAACAGAATCCTCCGTCTGGCCGTCTTCGGCGGCCATTGCCATGCCACCTACACCGGTAAATACCAGGGAAACAACAAAGCTTGCCGCGGCCAACTTACGACCTGCCCCAGTTGATATTCTCATGGATCGTTTTCTCATGGCCGCTGGCCCTCCGTTTATCTCTCTAAGGAACTGCACAAATCGCTCAAATAGGATTACGTATCAGGGGTATGAGTTCCATCTACGAAGCCCAGATACCTACTTCAGTACCTAAATTTCAACTGTGATATATGTCACGCTTGCAAAGGCGCAGTGCCTAACCCAGGGGACTTTACGACAGATTTAAGACACAGTGCAAGAAATGTCAGATTATTGCTTGCGGTGTTGCGAGAGTGATCTCGTCATTGACAACATCGACCACTACGTTGTCGCCCTCCACATAGCGACCCTCAAGAAGGGCCAAAGCGAGAGGGTCGCTTATGGTGCGCTGCAAGAGGCGTTTGAGAGGCCGGGCCCCATATGCGGGGTCATACCCAACAGCTGCCAGCTTTACCAAAGCAGCGGGAGTCACCTGCAGAGTCAAACGCCTTGTAGCCATACGAGAACGGAGTAGATCGAGTTGGATATCGACTATGTGGACCAAGTCGTCTTCTGTCAACGAACGGAACCTGACTATCTCATCGATGCGATTCATGAACTCCGGACGGAAATAGTCGGCCGGGTCACCCGCCAGATTTGAAGTCATGATCAACACAACATTTGTGAAATCAACCGTGCGTCCTTGGCCATCAGTTAGACGGCCGTCATCGAGCAGTTGAAGCAATACGTTGAACACGTCGCTATGTGCTTTTTCAACTTCGTCGAGAAGCACAACTGCATAGGGGCGGCGGCGTACCGCCTCGGTCAGTTGTCCGCCTTCTTCGTAACCCACGTACCCGGGAGGAGCTCCGATAAGACGGCTCACCGTGTGCTTTTCCATATATTCCGACATGTCAATG
>CAYGGL010000160.1:0-3964 GCA_964349215.1 uncultured Acidimicrobiaceae bacterium
CGCCGACCCTGATAAAAGATTTAGTTGTTTATTGGGGTCGACTTAAAAGTTAGGCGGTCAACAAGGAGCTACATATGGCAGCACATGACAATGCTGGTACCGTACCCGAAATCGAGGGCAATCAATTCGCCTTTGAAGCAGGGCGCGTTTATTCAAAGCCTGCGCTCGCCCTCATAGCGACTGTGGTGCTCTTCGTCGTTGTGTCACTTCTAACGGAGTTTGATCTCGGCCGGGTTCTCGTCATTTTTGCCGCACTTCTCTCGCTCCCCATACTCTTTCTCTATCCGCTACTAACACCTCGCAACGGCGAGCCGCCCCAACGAGGTCTTCTTCCAATGATCGTAGGCCTAGGTGCCTTCGTCGCGTATGCTCTCGGTTGCTACCTCACGTTTTATGAGGGCCTTTGGGGTCTTGCAAGCATCTTCAAAACATTCACTTTTTCTTCCCTCCTCTGGTCTCTCGCCTGTTGCATCTTGGGGTTCGCCATTGTTAACGGGATGTATCAGCTCACCGAACTCTGTCGCGCAGTCGACGAAGGGCGCATCGTTGTACGTCGCTCGGCATGAAATGGCCTAACCCTTCGTTCCAGGCGACCTTGCGCATAAAGCCGCGCAAGTCGCCTGAACTCAAACGTTGGGCGTCAAGGAACCGCACATGAAGATTTGGGTTGTCGTACTGATGGTATTCGGTTACGCCTGGCTCACTGTCGCAGCTCTTCTCATCCTTGCCGGAATTTTCGGCACATGGATGAAAGGCGGGTTCTCTGCCGTTCAGGAACTTATAAGTCCGTTCAATATCGTGAATTACGTTGCAATCGTCGTTACCCTCGCCCCTGGCATCGGTGCCCTTGCGTGGGCAGATCGCCTCAAATTGAAGCTGCCTCCTTCCAAGTGAAGTTACATACCAATGGCTGAAATCGTTACCTACAAACCGGGCGCCTACTGCCAACTCAAACTTGCGAGCGGTGAGCGGGTGCTGGTCAGTTGCGCGCAGACCGGAATCAAAATCATGAAGGTGGCGCTCGGCGGACTAATTTCAACGCGAACCATTGCGAACTGGTCTATCTCCGAGCTTGGCGCCGCCATTGAAATCTTTGCTGATGAAGGCACCCCAACGCAGCATCCCTTGGACGCCATCAAGAACAAGTTGCTTACTTGCTCGTCCATCAAAGAAATCGAGCAACTATGCACTCGCCATTGACGCCCAACCCATCAATCCACCGGACGCTGCGCGATGAAGCCGCGCACCGCCGGTGATTTCAAACGTTGGGCTTCATGCCGCAGTGAACTGAGCTAGTACCTATATGAAACGAGAAATCAGCCGTAAGAAAACGCTTCCAGCCTTTCAAATCGACGTTGCCGAACTCGGCTTGTTGTGGGAAAGGTTAGTCGCGCTGTTCAAAGATCCGTCCCACGTTCACGGCTCAATTACCTTGAAATTGTCATCTGAGACGCTGAAGTTTGACAACTTCGACGAACTCAAGAACTATCAGACGCTTCCATCGACTGTTACCAACTTCTCTCTCTCGCTCATGGAAGGTGGAAGGTACATATCAATCCAAACGACTGGCATCATCAGTTCAAAACCACAGGTCAATGTTGATGGCGAGTCGGAAGCATGGTGTGCAGGTGCCGTGGAAACCGTATTCGTATTCTTTGTTCAGCACAAAGCATCGTACAACTGGTTCATTGTTACGCCCCTCGGCTGGTTGCTTGTGTTACTTACCTACGGAGCTGCCATTGCTCTTTTTTTTCTCGGCAAAGACACCAAGATTCCATTGGCAGCAGGAATCGGTTGGCTTTCTCTCGTCGTAACACTCACCTTTCTCTATGTGCTGCGAGCCAAGCTATTTCCGATGACCGTTCTATCGGTTCGAAATAGTGATGGTTTCTTTCGGCGTCATATCGCCGAGTTCAGCCTTCTTATCGCAGTTGTCACAGCCATCCTTACGGTCATCGGCTGGTTTGTCGCAAAATGACGCCCAACCCTGCATTCGAGAGGGACTGCGCAAAAGCGCGCAGCCCCTCAATTTGAACGTTGGGCATCTTGATTTCCGTAGCGAGGTCGAATTGAGTCATAAATTATTGCTTGTCGATTTTGAGAACGTTCAACAGGTCGATCTGAGCCGCCTTGAAAACAACTTTCACGTCGTGATCTTTGTTGTGGCACTTGTTGCCGTTTGCGGAAACTTCTCCGCAGCCTCGGGACGGGGAAGTCCCTTTCATTCGTTGGGGTTTCCATATCTAATTGGCGGCTGGTATACAGACAATAGATAAGCTTAATGAACAAATTATTGACAGGGTAACTATTTTTCAGTTACTCTAAACTTTCTAGCGAACATAAAATTTATGTCAAAACACCAGAAAGCTCTGGAGAGACTATGCGCTAACCCACCAGCCTCGGACATCAAGTGGCAAGAACTAAAGGGCGTGCTTGAGCATCTCGGCTACACGTTGCTGAAGAACAGCGGCTCTCGCAGGAAATTTGTTCACCCTGTTAAAAAGGCATTGATCATCTGTCACCAGCCACACCCATCTCCGAATGTGGACAAAGGGTGTGTCGCAGACGTGATTGAACATCTCAAGATCAACGGATTTATCTAGGAATAACTGTGGACATCCTTAAGTACAAAGATTATGAAGGCACGGCAGAGTTGGACATGACTCGTGGCGTTTGTCGCGGGAAGGTATTGTTTATTGATGATCTCGTCACCTACGAATCTGCCTCCCCTGCGGACTTGCAGAAGGAGTTTGAGGCTGCTGTAGATGACTACTTGGAAACATGTGCGATGCTTGGCAAAGAACCTCTACGACCTTTCCGCGGACTATTCAATGTCCGAGTTACACCAGCCATCCACCGTTCCGCGACACTACGAGCTGTTGCCGACGGAGTTTCGTTAAATGATGTGGTTGTTCGTGCGCTTGATACCTTCCTGAATGTCAGGGCTGATGTCAATCACAATATCCGCGTGACGTTGGAATCAACAGATGGATCATCAATCAAAACATTCACCTCTGTTGCATCAGGAAAACCTCAATGGGGTACCGCACATGTCCACTGACACAAAAACACCAGAGCAACTCTCCGCTTCAAGTAACCCTCCGCTTTCAATGCGTGACTTGGCTTCAGTACTCGTAAAGCACTATGGACTAACTGAAGGAATATATGATCTTGTGGTGGAGTTTCAAATCGGAACTGGTGCAGTCGGGCCAGACAAAGATAATCTTGTTCCTGGTGCGATGATCGGCGTATCACGAGTTGGCCTCGTTCCGACAACGAAGCAAGGCCCAAACACCGTTGATGCGGCACTGATCAATCCAACAAAGAAGCTGCGTAAGAAGACTACCACCACCACCTGATTCACCACGACAAATACCCCAACCCGCCATTCAACTCGGACTGGCGCGATAAAGCCGCGCCAGCCGGTTAATTCTACGTTAGCCGCATTAGGAGTTCTGATGGTAAGTGTTGCTCAACAAGCTGAACGAGAGCATCGCATTCTCTACGAGGCTGTGGTTGATGCTTATGACGAAATAGAACGCGCCATGGGTTGGTATTACTACCTTGAGGAAAAATTGCAAATGCCCTTTATGGCAAAGTGCAAGTCGAAACGATCCATATCGCCTTTAAAAGTTGGAGAGACTGTCGAAGTCATCCAGATGGCTGAAGAAGATGAATGTATGAGGGAGGCCTTCGTATTGATAAAGCATGGAGAGACCGAGCTTGCCGTCCCGCTTGCACAGCTTGATTGTCAAACTGCCGATGAGCAAACTCGCGAAGCCGTTTCTGACTGGCATTACTGGGTTGCGCGCGGGTATGAATTCTGATCGTTTAGCTTACCGCCCCAAGCAGGTGGCTAACCCTACATTCGAGCGGGACTGCGCAAAAGCGCGTAGCCCCTCAATTCCACTACAAGGGCTTCCCCAAATTCGCAAGTGCCGTTGATGGTTTTTAATTCATCTCA
>CAYGGL010000161.1:0-449 GCA_964349215.1 uncultured Acidimicrobiaceae bacterium
TCTGCCATCCTCGCCGAACTCCCTGGTGCCATCGAGTGGATCGATGATCCATACCCGTTCGCGGTTCAGCCGGTCTGAATCGTCGTCTGATTCCTCTGACAAGATGGCGTCATCTGGGCGAGCGATCGTCAAGATATCTGCGATTAGTTGATTGGAATGCTTGTCTCCCATTGCTCGAAGTTGGGCGGGATCGCTCAAAGCTTCAGGCGTCCTTAGCTCCATAAGCAAAGTCCCCGCTTGGCCGGCGATTTTTGCAGCAAGGCTGTGATCATCAATATCACGCAGAGACGTTGGGTCCAAAGACATGGGGAGATCGTACTGGTTCCTCAAACTGTCTCTTGATTCGATACCCTCTTGGAATCGACACTACGACTTTTCCACCAGCGAGTTCACCAAGTTATGAACTTCCCCATCTCAAGATGCTCGAAGCTGAGTCCATCACGATCATT
>CAYGGL010000161.1:459-3924 GCA_964349215.1 uncultured Acidimicrobiaceae bacterium
GCGAAGTGATTTCTGAATTCGAACGTCCCGTGCTTCTTTTTTCCGGTGGGAAGGATTCAATAGTCATGTTACGCCTGGCCGAAAAAGCGTTTTGGCCTGCTCCAATTCCGTTTCCCGTATTGCATGTAGACACCGGCCAGAACTTTGAAGAGGTATTGGCATACAGAGACAAGCGAGTAGCTGAGACTGGGATTCAGCTGATCGTCGCTTCGGTGCAAGAGTGGATCGACGATGGGCGTTTACGTGAAGACCCCAGCGGGCAGCGCAATCGTTTGCAAACTCCGGTACTGCTTGACGGAATCGAAAGTGGTGATTTCAACGCAGTATTCGGTGGCGCTCGCCGTGATGAAGAAAAAGCTCGGGCCAAAGAACGGGTCTATAGCTTCCGTGATGATTTCGGTCAGTGGGATCCGAAGAATCAGCGTCCTGAACTATGGGGCCTTTACAACGGTCGCCATCACAAGGGCGAACACATCAGGGTCTTTCCGCTGAGCAACTGGACTGAACTCGATATTTGGCAGTACATAGCTGAGGACAACATTGAGATTCCTTCTATTTATTACGCACATCGCAGAAAAGTGGTTCGCCGAGATGGAATGTTGATGGCGGTGTGTCAGTGGATAAAACCAGCCGAAGGAGAGGAAGTCTTCGAGGCAACAGTTCGTTACCGCACGGTGGGCGACGCGTCTTGCACGGCGGCGGTTGAGTCAGATGCTGCGACTATTGAACAGGTTATTGCCGAAGTGGCAGCTACTCGCATTACAGAACGAGGCGCCACAAGAGCTGATGACAAAGTTTCAGAGGCCTCGATGGAAGACCGCAAGCGTGAGGGGTACTTCTAAATGGAACTCCTTCGTTTTGCCACCGCTGGTTCAGTTGATGACGGCAAGTCGACCCTGATTGGCCGATTATTATTCGACTCGAAAGCGATTTTTGAAGATGCTTTGGAAGCCGTAGAGCGAACAAGTCGCCAAAGAGGCGAGGAAACAAATCTTGCGCTGTTAACCGACGGCCTGCGCGCGGAGCGCGAGCAAGGTATCACCATCGATGTTGCCTACCGTTATTTCGCTACACCTAAGCGTAAGTTCATAATTGCCGACACTCCAGGTCATGTGCAGTACACCCGCAACATGGTTACTGGTGCATCAACCGCCGATGTCGCATTGATATTGGTAGATGCTCGAAAGGGCATCATCGAGCAATCTCGTCGACATGCTTTTTTGGCAACGTTGTTGCGAGTTCCTCACCTTGTTGTATGTGTCAACAAGATGGACCTCGTTGATTACTCACAAGAACGTTTTGAAGAAATCAAATCTGACTTCAGATCTTTCGCAGCCAAGCTCGATATCACTGACCTGACTTTTATTCCGGTCTCGGCACTTAACGGCGACAACGTTGTCAATAGAAGCGCGAACATGACTTGGTACGAAGGCACTTCGCTTTTACACCATCTTGAAGAGGTCCATATCGCATCAGATCGCAATCTGATTGACGCTCGTTTTCCGGTTCAGTTGGTGATTCGTCCGAGAGACGACAGGTTCCATGATTACCGAGGATATGCAGGCCAGATGGCGGGGGGAGTTCTTCGTGTGGGCGATGAGGTCGTAGCTCTTCCTTCAGGGCTGACCTCGACTGTCACATCGATTGATACCCCTGATGGGCCGGCCCATGAGGCGTACTCTCCGATGGCAGTGACAATTCGTTTGTCAGACGAGCTGGATGTAAGTCGTGGAGATATGTTGTGTCGAACTCATAACCGTCCGGTGGTGGGTCAAGATATCGACGCCATGATTTGCTGGATGTCTCACACTCCTCTTAAAGAGCGCGGTAAATATGTGATCAAACATACAACTCGAGTTGCTCGTGCCTTGATCAACAAAGTTCACTACTGCCTCGATGTGAATACTTTGCATCGTGACGAATCGGCCAGCTCCCTCTCGTTGAACGAGATTGGGAAGGTCTCAATTCGTTCGACAGTTCCTCTCTTTTACGATGAGTACCGGCGTAATCGTTCCACGGGAAGTTTTATTTTGATCGACGAGCAAACGAATGCCACCGTGGCTGGTGGGATGATTCTCGGTCGCGAACAAAGCCACTGAAAGCTGCTTGAGCATGGCATCTGAGCAGGATCGCAATATCACTTGGCACAAAAGTGATCTTTCTCGCGAGTCCCGTTGGGAAATGTTGAAGATGCAAGGGGCGACGGTCTGGCTTACCGGACTTTCCGGAAGTGGGAAGTCGACAGTTGCCGTGGAGCTTGAGGCTCTCCTGGTTGGCTCTGGTAGAGCTGCATATCTATTAGACGGAGACAACATTCGCCATGGACTCAACAGCGATCTTGGATTTAGTGACGCTGATCGAAGTGAGAATGTTCGGCGAAATGGTGAGGTCGCCCGATTGATGGCCGATGCAGGGGTTGTAGCCATCGTGCCGGTGATCAGCCCCTTTAGAGAGGGCCGTGATGGTGTTCGCGAAATGCACGAAGTGGCCGATCTGAACTTTGTAGAAGTTTTTTTGGATACACCGCTTGAAGAGTGCGAGAAGCGTGACCCCAAGGGTCTTTATGCAAAAGCTCGCGGAGGTGAACTTGTGGGAATGACCGGAATAGACAGCCCATATGAGCCCCCGATAAATCCTGAACTCATTTTGAAGCCAACAGACGGATCTCCCAAGGAATTGGCAACAAAGGTGTTCAGTTATCTGTCGAAGCTTTAGCCGCTGCTCGGATTAACCGCTGCAGTTATGGGTTAGCCGTACCGTATTTCTCGCCATTGTCCACATAACACTCGGCATGGAAATGCTCGACCCGAGTCCATTTCCCATCCGTATAAACATTGGCGATTACTTGGCTTTTATGAGTCTTGGCCGCAAACCGTATTACTTCTTCGCAAATTGCACAGATAGCACTACTGCCAGCCTCGACACGTCTTAGAACCGCCCTACTTTTCTGAACTGGCATTTTGGTAGTGGTCTTACTCATAACCTCCTATCGGCCGCCCGGGCTCAAGATAAAGCGGGCTGATTGCCCTAGCGACATAGCGCGCCAACCCCGCTACCCACTATCGGGAGGCGGCAGTTGGTATTCGATGACACCGTCTGGCCTGTGCCATTGCCAACCACGAGGTCCTTGTCTGTAGCTATGACCCTGATCAGTCTTTAGTTTGTGGTCATGGCGACAAAGGCCGGCTAGTTGATCCAAAGTGGTTTCATGAGTCTTTGACCACTCCACAATGTGATCTGACTCTTTAAAGACCTGTTCAATAAATGGCTGAGCTGATTTCTCCAAAAGTGCCCCAAGTTCTGGAGTCAATCGATATTGTCCAAAGCGGCCACCATCACGATCTGTCCATTTTCTCCAATATCGTGATTTATGAATCCTTGCTTGTGTCGCAATGGGATCAGGATCACAGGCTGCCTTTATGCGATCACATTGATCTTGTAGATCCTTTAAGGACTGATGTTTGG